>JANLYY010000217.1:0-26980 GCA_031365885.1 Polaromonas sp.
GTCAAACAGTTATGCCTGATGACCATAGCAAGTTGGTACCACTCCTTCCCATCCCGAACAGGACAGTGAAACGACTTAGCGCCGATGATAGTGCGGGTTCCCGTGTGAAAGTAGGACATCGTCAGGCTCTTACCATGAGAAGCGCCCAGTTGATCTGTTGATCGACTGGGCATTTGTTCGTTTGGACGTCGGCGCCGATTGAATATCCAGCCACCCTGTTTTCTTTAACCGCTCGAATTAGCGCTGGAATTTCCCGTTGTGCGAAATGATGCTTAGGTCGGCATAGCGCAGACCGGTATGATTTGTTGGCGTGAACCCAACCAGCAGCTTGCCGCCTAAATCATAAGGCTGGAAATTTTCCAGCACGCGTTGCAGTTTTTCGCGTGTCGGATTGGCTCCAGACCGTCTCAAGGCTTCCACCAGTACCTTTGCACCAGCGAAACCTTCCAGCATCGAAGGCGTCAGTTCAACAATGCCTTTCGCGCGCGCCAGCACCGCCGCTTCGTTGACGAAGGGATGACCAACATTGCGCTCGCCCGGAAATACTTGCGTCACGATGATGCCGCGTCCGTCGCTGCCCAATTGTTTGATGAAGGCGCCTGCCGCGTTGTTCGACAATGTCAAGATTTGTGCGCTCGAACCAGCTGCCCGCAAAGCCTTGACGCCTTCGGTCAGCGCGCCGCCTGAGCCGATGAAGATGATTGCCTGCGCTTGCTCCTTGGCGGCTCGGGGCGCAATCACGGTGAAGTCAGGCTTGGTGCGGTCGTATTTATCAACGTAGAGGGGTTTGGATTTAATTTCCTCGAAGCCCTTCATGACACCCGCAAGGCCGTCCTTGCCAAAACTGTCTTCCACATGAATCACGGCAATTTTTGTGATACTGGTGGTGTTCAAATGTTTGACGGCCAGCATGGCCTCGGCCTGATACGGCGCACGCACGTTGAAAATATGTTTGGGTACCGGCTCATGCATTGAAATGGCACCGGTAGACGGGGCGATATAAGGCACGCCGAACTTGTCGATCAGTGGAATGATGGCTTCAGTAGGCGGTGTGCCACGGCCAAGAAAAAGCGCCAGCACATTCTTCTCTTCAATCAGGATGCGCGCGTTTTCTGCAGCCAGTTTGGGTTCGAATTTGTCGTCCATCGAGATCAACTCGATTTTCTGCCCCAGCACGCCGCCTTTGGCGTTAACGGCATCGATGTAGAGCATGGCGCCGTCGGCCGTTTCCTGAACCCCGGGACCAACGATTCCGCTGTAGCCAGCAGTTTGGCCAATGAGCAATTGCGCCTGTGCGCTGGTCAGGCAAAGCGCGAGGCCGATCAGGGCAGTGATTTGACGAACCATAAGAAACCTTTTTATTACCCAGTAGTTCAAAAATGAATCGTATAGTTTGCGTTTGTTGATTGAATTATTCAATGACATATTGCACGCCTTTCGGATTTAGTTGCTTGCATAGGGTCTACCGGCCCAAGCGACAAGGTCGGCGCCTTCGACTGACATCACTCTTCCGCCGAAACCCCGAGCGCTACCAAAAACCGCGCCACCATGTTGTACGTCGCAATCGTGCTGGTCAGCTCAACGAGCTGTGTCGTGTCGAAATGCTCTCGAAGCGCGTTGAAGACCTCATCGCTTACTTTGACGTCCAGCGTCATCTGCGCGGCATAGCGAATCACCAACTGCTCGATGGCGCCCAGCGCCGGGTGCGCCACGCTCAGGCGGGCATCGGCTTTGACCACCGTATTCAACGCGTCAAGTTCAGCCTGCGTACCGCCAGCGGTCAAAAAATCAGGCGCGTGGTGCTTGTATTCGTAAGCAGCACCCGTCAGCAGCGCCACAGTGCAGATGCCGAGTTCGCGCAGCTTCGGACTGGTCGGCAGGTCGGTGCGTACGGCTTTCAGGTACACGTTCCAGCCGCGCGCCAGCGGCTCGCTCCAGAGCAGGGCCTTGTCCAGATTGATGAGCGTGCCGCCCCGCCGCTTGAGGATGGCGTCAACCAGGTCTTGGGGTTGGGGCTTGAGGGCGGGAGTCCAGTCCGGGATGCGCATGGCGGTACTTTTTTTGGGTTGAAGAAGCCGCAAGCGTAGCGTCAAATGCGTACCAGATTTGCATCGGACTGCATCGGACTGCATCGGATAATCACGCCATGCGAATTCAATTCACCAAAATGCAGGGTGCGGGCAATGACTTTGTGATGCTCGACGAGACCCGTGGGCCGCTGGGCTTGACGACGGCGCAGTACCATTTTCTGGCCGACCGCCACTTCGGCGTCGGTGCGGACCAGATTTTGTCGGTGCGTCAGTCCCCGTCGGCAGGCATTGATTTCGAGTACCTGATTCACAACGCCGATGGCGGGCAGGTTGAGCAGTGCGGCAACGGCGCGCGCTGCTTTTTGCGCTTCGTCATTGATCACGGTCTTACGACCAAAGACCGCGTGAGAGTCAAGACCCTGGGCGGCGTGATCGAGCCGCGCATGCAGGCCGACGGCCGCGTCACGGTCGATATGGGCGCGCCAGTATTTGAGCTGGCCCGCATTCCTTTCGATGCCGAAGGCTTGACCCCGCATATGCAAGGTTCATGGCAAAAATGGCCTCTAGCCCCCGTAATACGTGCGCAAGCAGCTCCTGTTTTAATAGCGGTGCTGTCGATGGGAAATCCGCATGCGGTGCAGCTGGTCGATGACGTGGACACGGCGCCGGTCGAAATAATCGGCCCGCTGATCGAGCGCCACCCGCGCTTCCCGCGCGGCGTCAACGCGGGTTTCATGCAGGTCGTCTCGCGCACGCAGATCCGCCTGCGGGTGTACGAGCGCGGCGCTGGCGAAACGCTGGCTTGCGGCAGCGGCGCCTGCGCAGCCGTGGTGGCGGGCATCCGGCTCGGGCTGCTCGACCACCGGGTCGACGTGCAGGCGCGCGGCGGCCTCTTGAGCATCGAATGGTCGGGCGAACTTCAGGCGCCGGTGTTGATGACCGGACCGGCCGTGACCGTGTTTGAGTCAGACATTGAAGTACCGGATTTTCCAGCCTGAACCGCGCAACGCTTTGTTTACAAGCCTTTTAGGCATCAAGCCCAATAGATATGTGCGTAAGCAGCTATTAAAATAATAGCGTAAAGGCCTCCCCGGCCACCCTAAAACCAAGGACAATGCCCTCATGAACCCGACCGAACACCCCATCACCGAAGACGACATCGCCAACTTTCTGGCCAACACGCCTGATTTTTTCGAGCGGCATGCCGAGGTGCTGGCTGCCGTTCAACTCTCCAGCGGCCACGGCACGCGCGCGGTCAGTCTGCAGGAACGCCAGGCCAGCATGTTGCGCGAGAAAATCAAGGGCCTGGAGACGCGGGTGGTCGAGATGATTCGCCACGGGCAAGACAACGTGTCGATTGCCGACAAGCTGCAACGCTGGACCTGCTCGCTGCTGCAAACCGCGCAGGCGCGTGAGCTGCCCGCTGCCATCGTTGCCGGCATCACCAGCGGGTTCGAAATTCCGCAGGCCGCCATCAAGGTCTGGCGCGTCAACGGTATTTTTTCAGACGAGTCTTTCGTCACCGGCGTGAGCGATGACGCGCGAAGTTTTGCTGAGTCGCTGACGGCGCCGTACTGCGGCGTCAACTCGGGTTTTGAAGCCATCAGCTGGCTGGCTGACGCCACCACCGCGATGTCGGTGGCGCTGGTTCCGCTGCGCCCGACAACCGGTGAGCCGGTAGCGGGCTTGCTGGTGCTGGCATCGCCTGACGCCGAGCGTTTCCAGGCCGACATGGGAACCGATTTCCTGGAACGCCTGGGCGAGCTGGCCGGCGCGGCGCTGTCGCGTTTGCGGGTGCAGGGCAAGGCGCACTGAAACGCCAGTCAGGTTCAGTTTCAGGCCCCTTTCGCATGGCGCACCAGCAGTCAATCGCTACCGCCCAGCCGGCCGAGCATCTGTCGGTTGATCCGCTGGTCACACACTACCTCGAACATGTGCGGGTCGAAAAACGGCTGGCGCAGCGCACGGTTGAGCTGTACACGCTTGACCTGCAGCGGTTGCAACGCAACGCGCAGCAGGCCGGCCTACTGCTGACCGATGTTCACCACACCCACATTCGGCGCTGGGTGGTGCAAATGCACGGCGCCGGGCGCAGCGGGCGCGGCATTGCGCTGATTTTGTCGGGCTGGCGTGGTTTTTACATCTGGCTGGGCCGTGATGGGCTGATCGTCAGCAACCCGGTGCAGGACGTGCGCGCGCCCAGGGCGCCCAAGCCGCTGCCCAAGGCACTGAGTGTGGACGAAGCGGTGCAGCTGGCCAGCTACGAGGCCGCGCCGGGTGAAAGCGACCCGGCCACGGAGGCGCGCGACCACTGCATCACCGAGCTGCTGTACGGCTGTGGCCTGCGAATTGGCGAATTGGTGGGGCTGGATGTGCGGGCAGGTGCAGCCGCACGGGGCTGGATCGATACCGATTCGGCAGAAGCGCATGTGCTGGGCAAGGGTTCCAAACGACGCAGCGTCCCGGTCGGCAGCAAGGCCATCGATGCGCTGCAAGCCTGGCTTGATCTGCGCCGCCAGTGGGCCGATGACAGCCCTGCAAACCCGGCACTCTTCATCAACCCGCGCGGCGGGCGCCTCACACCGCAGCACATTCGGGTGCGGCTCAAGCAGCGCTCGGCCAGGGCCGGGCTGGCAACCCCTGTGCATCCGCACATGCTGCGGCATTCGTTTGCCAGCCATTTGCTGCAGTCCAGCGGCGATTTGCGGGCCGTGCAGGAGCTATTGGGCCACGCCAACATCACCACCACGCAGGTTTACACCCGGCTGGATTTTCAGCACCTGGCGCAGGTGTATGACGCGGCGCATCCGCGCGCGAAGGCGACGACAGTTGCAAAGGCGGTGAAGGCGACCAAGGTGGCCAAGCCCGATTGAAGCCTCCGCTAGTCGCGATGATGTGGCCAGTGCCTTATTCAGTGCCTGTCTTCGACGCCACGGGCGGCTTGGTGCGGCCTGTTCGCCTGCGGCGCGTCGGCTGCGGTCCATCGCCCAGCATGAAAACCGCTCGCTTGCCATGCAGCGGAGCCGCCTCCATGCAGGCCTCCAGCTGCGCCAGCAGGCCATCTGCCGTGCTGCCTTCACGCGGCACCAGCGCATACACCACGCGGACCTGGGCCACGCAATCAATATGCAGGCCACCGAACGGCATCAGGCAGCGCGCCACGATGCGCGGCCCGAGCGAAGCGGCATCTTCGGCGCTGAACGGGCCTTCCACCAAAATGCCGAAGCGGTGTTCGGACAGCCGCGCGGCGGTGTCAATATCGCGGGCGGTGGACAGCAGGCGCTGGGCCACCCGCAGTGGCTGTTCGTCGGCTTCTTTGGTGCCGAATTCCTGCTGAATCTGCTGGCTGTTGACGATGTCAATCAGCATCACCGCGCTGAGGTGGCGCAGCCGGCTTGAGCGCGCCATCATGCGCACCATGCGCTCGCAGAACACGTGCTTGTTGATCAGGCCAGTGGCCGGGTCCAGGCGGTCAAGGCCGTGAATCCGGTGAAAAAGTTCGCGCCGGTTTTGACTGCGCAGCAGCAGCATGACCAGCATCGCCGGCATTTGCAAGGCCATGCTGCCGAAGATGCCCTGTTCGGTGGCAAAACTCAAGGGAATCCACCCCAGATAGCGTGAAATCGCCAGCGCCGAGCTGATCACCATTGGCGTTGCACTCAGCAGCAACCAGCCGCCGAAGCGGTCGCCGCGTCGCCACGCCCACAGGTTGATCGCCAGTGCCAGCAGAACCACGGTCACGATGTAAGGAATGAGCAGCGTCAGCCGCACGGCGCTGTCCGCCAGCCCCAGTGCGACCGCGATGACAGCACCTGCCGACACGACTGCCCACATGGCTGCATTGCGGGCGCGCGAGCGCTGCGCCAGCGACACCATGGTGGCATTCAGCAGCAGGAATGACACCATCATCCCGGTCGCCAGGACCACCGGCGAACGATCAGTCCAGTTTGGCGAATCGGGCCACAGAAGCAGCCCGGCAGTGCCGCTGGCGGCGGCTTGCGTCAGGCCGATAAACGCCGAGCACAGACCGAAGTACAGGTAGGCTTGATCACGTACCAGAACCGCGCCCGCCAGTCCGACCGCGCAGCCCAGCAGCGCCAGTCCGAAGTAGACGCCCAGAATAAGTGATATTTGCTGCTCGGAGCGCAGCAGATAGGGCGCGCTGACGAACTGGATGGGCGCGCTGAAGCTGCGCGCATTTTCAAGCCGCAGCAGATAACGGGTCGGCGTCTCGGCGTTGAAGTCAACCACCATCAACGGGTGCCGGTGCGGTGTCGGCCAGCGGCTGACGGCGGTCAAGTCGCCGGTGCGCTGCTCGTTCCATTGCCCGGCGCGGTCTTCAGTGTAAAGCGAGGCACGGTCCAGTGCCGGGTAAGGAATTTCCAGCAGCCAGCGATGGGCGTCTGGCGCGGGCGGGACAGTGAACCGGACCCAGAGAGTTTGTCCCCCGTTCAGCGGGTAAATAGCGTTGCTCAGGGTGGGCGCCCATTGGAGGGAATGGTCGCCGACCACTTGCTGCACTGTCATGGCCGATTTGGTATCGATCACGTAGTCGCCCCAATCGCTGAGCGAGATCGGCTGTGCGCGGGCGTCGAGGTCCAGCACGGTGCGCGCCTGCACGGCGCTGCCCGAAATATTCAGCGCGACACCCAGCGCGATGGCCAGCATCACAACAGCGATGGATGATGACCTGAACAACTCGCGCCGCACAGCGCTGCCGGCGGCGCTGTGCGCCTGAACCGGTTTTGCCGGCCGTAAAAGGCGCCTGAAGAAGAATTTGGAAATCATTGAACTTCGACGGTCTGGAATGCGGTTTGGCTACCCGGCTTGTGGTTGTGGCCCTGTTCAGCCTATCAATGGCTGTGTGATCGTAATTTTGATCTGCCTGCCTTACACGAAAGCACTAATGGGCAGGCACGACAATCAGGCCATGAAAATAATTCGTTTGAAAGAGGGTAAGGAGCGGTCGTTGCTGCGCCGCCACCCCTGGATTTTTGACGGCGCCATAGCCCGGGGCAGCGCCGATGCCGGCGAAACGGTGCGGGTGGAAGGCCATGCGGGCGAATTTCTGGGCTGGGCCGCGTTCAGTCCCAGCTCAAAAATCAGGGCGCGGGTGTGGAGTTTTGATCAGGCGCAGCGTATTGGCGCTTCATTTTTCATAGCGCGTATCATAGAGGCTGTAGGGGCTAGAAGCCGATTTGATATCAAAAGTGATGGCTTGCGGCTGATCCATGGCGAATCGGACGGCCTGCCCGGGCTGGTGGTTGACCGCTACGCCGACACGCTGGTAGCGCAGTTTTCCAGCTGCGGCGCCGAGCGCTGGAAAAGCGAGATTGTCAGCGCGCTGTTGGCGCAGACCGGGTTGACGCGGCTCTATGAGCGATCGGATGCGAGTGTCAGATCGCTCGAAGGTTTGCCCGAACAGACCGGCTGGCTGTCTGGCTCGGGCAGCACCGGCATCACGATTGCCGAGCACGACTGGAAGCTCAGCCTGGACGTGGGCGAGGGCCACAAAACAGGTTTTTACCTCGACCAGCGCGACAGCCGCAAAAAGTTTGCCGACTACACGCGCCGCCTGCAGTTCCAGCGCGTGCTCAATTGCTATTGCTACACCGGCGGCTTCACCGTCGCGGCACTCAGCGGCGGCGCGGCGCATGTGACGTCAATTGACTCATCCGGCCCGGCCATTGAGCGGGCCAGAGCCAACGTGGCGCTGAACGGCTTCGACGCGGGTCGCACCACGATGCTGGACGCCGATGTCAATGCCTCGCTGCGCCAGTACATCAAGGACGGCCAAACCTTTGATGCCATCGTGCTGGACCCGCCGAAGTTTGCCCCAACCGTGGCGCATGCCGAACGTGCCGCGCGCGCCTACAAGGACATCAACCGGCTGGCGCTTTCGATTCTTGAGCCCGGCGGCGTGCTGTTTACCTATTCATGCTCGGGCGGCATCAGCGCCGATTTGTTCCACAAGATCGTGGCATCGGCCGGCAGCGACGCCGGCGTGGACGCCTTCATCTCCGAACGCATGGGCGGCGCGCCCGATCACCCGATGACCGTAGCCTTTCCCGAGGGCGAATACCTCAAGGGCCTGGTGCTGGTGAAAAAGTAGCGTCAGGACTATTTAAAGTGTCAAATATGCCTGTAGCCACCGTAATACGTGCGCAATTAGCTATCAAAAATATAGTATGACAAACCTTGACCCAAGAGCCGTCTGTCTTTTTGAAGGCTGCTGCAGGCTTCAATGGCGCACATGCCGGCGAAAGGCAAAAGGTCTTGAATCGACCGCTAAACTCCCCAAATGGATTTCCCGCGAGTGGTGGCCTCGTCGCCGTGCTTGCTGCCTCTTCTCACCCCTTTCATCCCTGTTTAGGTAAATCATGAGCTTGATTCCCGTCACCATCCTCACCGGCTTTCTGGGCGCTGGCAAAACCACGCTGCTCAAGCGCATCCTGACTGAGGCCCACGGCCAGAAGATTGCAGTGATCGAAAACGAGTTTGGCGAGGAAAACATTGACAACGAAATCCTTGTCAACGACACCC
Organism: Polaromonas sp.; assembly: GCA_031365885.1. GTDB lineage: Bacteria > Pseudomonadota > Gammaproteobacteria > Burkholderiales > Burkholderiaceae_C > Polaromonas. Next base: position 8,574 of record JANLYY010000217.1, read on the forward strand.
AGGAAAACATCATCCAGATGAACAACGGCTGCATTTGCTGCTCGATACGCGAAGATCTGCGTGAAACGCTGCAATTGCTGGCGGCCAAAAAGCGCAAGGGGCTGCTTGATTTTGACCGTGTGGTGATCGAAACCACCGGTCTGGCCGACCCGGGGCCGGTAGCGCAAACCTTCTTCATGGACGAAGAAATTGCCGAGCAGTACCTGCTTGATTCAATTTTGACGCTGGTCGATGCCAGGCACGCCGAGGCGCAGCTCAACGACCGCCAGGAAGCGCGCCGGCAGGTGGGTTTTGCCGACCAGATTTTCATCAGCAAGACCGACCTGGTGGCCGAGGACGAAGTCAAGGCGCTGATGCACCGCCTGACGCACATGAACCCGCGCGCGCCGCAAAAAGCCGTGCATTTCGGCGACGTGGCCATTAGCGATGTGTTTGACCTGCGCGGCTTTAACCTCAACGCGAAGCTCGACATCGACCCCGATTTCCTCAAGGCCGACGAGCACGACCATGCCCATCATGACCACGCGGAGGGCGAGCACTGCGACCACCCCTCGCACGCCAAAGACGCCGCCAGTGGCCACCACCACCGCCATGACGACGACGTGAAAAGTTTTGTTTACCGCAGTGACCGGCCTTTCAGCCCGGCAAAGCTGGAAGATTTTCTGGGCGCCATCGTTAACATCTACGGCCCACGCATGCTGCGCTACAAGGGCGTGCTGAACATGGACGGCACCGACCGCAAGGTGATCTTCCAGGGCGTACACCAGCTGATGGGCAGCGACCTGGGCCCGGCTTGGGCCGAGGGCGAGAAAAAAACCAGCAAGATGGTCTTCATCGGCATTGATTTGCCAAAAGATATTTTCATGCAGGGGCTGGAGCAGTGTCTGGTTTAAGGTAGGCTGTTCGCCTTGAACTTGCATCGCCCGCGCCGTGGATCGACGCCGCACTGGGCGTGCACTAGCCGCAGGCAGAGACAACAAAAAAGGGCAACAACGCCATGTTTGTAACGATTCGCCGAAGTATTTTCGCCGCGCCGCTGGTGCCTATCGGACAGCCGCTACAATCGCGCGCCGACTGCAATACCCGGAAATCAGAATCGGGAGTCCGGTCACCTATGAGGCAGTCAGAACATACCGCGAATTCGGTTGTCTGCCACGGTGAACCGGGTGCAAGGCAGACACACCAACCAGTCCGTCCGCGGTGTGGTTGGCTAATAGACAGGCGGGGCAGCTCTCAAGCCGCTCAGCCAGGAAAAAGCCTCACCGTCCGTGTGAAGCAGATTTCGAGAGGAGACCGATCATGAAAGCCGCAGCCAAGACCGCCAAGAAAAAACCTGCAGCGCCAGTCAAGGCCGCTGCAAAGCCCCTGTCCAAAGCGACTGCAAAACCCGCAGTTCGAAGCGACTTGAAAACCACCTCGAATGTCAGGCCGACCCCCAAGGTTGCCAGCAAGCCCGTGGTCAAGTCAGGAAAGCCGGTGAAACCAGCCGCCAAGTCTTCCCCCAAGCCCCTGGTTAAACCGTCAGCTAAACCGGCAGTTAAAGCTGTCGTGAAATCAGCGCCAAAACCGGCGTCAAAACCAGTTGTGCGATCCGTTGCGCCCTCCAAATCCGCCGCTAGCAGGCCCGCCCTGAAAAAAGCGTTGTCGGCTGCGAAACCAGAGGCCAAAAAGTCCTCTGCCAAATCCGTTACCCCTGCTGCGAGCAAACCCGCAGTGGCCAAACCGGTGCCGGCCAAACCCGGAATCTCCGGCAAGCCGGTCAAACCCGAATCCAAATCAGTGATCAAAACCATCCCGAAATCTGCCGCCAAAACCGAGTCAAAACCCCTTGCCACCGATACCAAACCGGTAGCGCCCGCGAAAGCCGAAAAACCGGCGCTGAAGCCCGTCGCGGTGGCCCCGGTGGCTCTTCAGCCCGGTGGCTTGCTGCCCCGCCCGCCGCTCAAGCCCGGCCGCAGAAGCTCGGCTCGTATCGCCTCTCACGCACCACCGCCGGCGCCCATGGTGCCCACCCACGCGCCCGACGCGGCGAAGGCCAGTTACTCGACCATCACGGAACGCCTGATTGCGCCGCCGCCGCAAGCCGCCGCCAAAAAAGACCCCAAGCTGGCCAACAACTGGAAAACGAAGGCGGGCGAAGCCTTGAGCGACGAGGAAGTCAAGGCCATGCCTGACTCCGAGTACATGAACGACAAACAGATGGCCTTCTTTCGCCACAAACTGTCTGTGCTGAAGCAGGAAATCCACAACAGCGCTGGCGAGACCACCGAGCACCTGCGTGAAGACACCGTCGTTGTGCCTGACCCGGCTGATCGCGCCACCATCGAGGAAGAGCATGCGCTCGAACTGCGCACGCGTGACCGCGAGCGCAAGTTGCTCAAAAAGATCGAGCAGTCTATCGACCGCATCGACTCGGGTGATTACGGCTACTGCGACGAGACCGGCGAGGCGATTGGCGTCGGTCGCCTGATCGCGCGACCGACGGCAAATTTGTCGCTAGAGGCGCAGCAGCGTCGGGAACTCAAGCAAAAAATGTTTGGTGACTGACCACCACGCTGCCACTGGCCAATTTTTAATTTCCGACTTCTTTTTTCTTTCTTCCTTTTATGTCCAAAGAAGAAACTGCGTCCGGCCTGTTGTCCAAGATGGTCAAGTTCGTGCGCAATCCCACCACGAGCTGGTCCGAACTTGATCTGGCGGAGGCCGAACGCGAAGACTCGATGAGCAAGCAGTTGCTCAAGGAAATGATCGAGCGTAAGCGGCGCAACGACTTCGTGCGCAAACGTGAATTTGACATGCTGCGCAAGATGCGCAAACGCGAAGCTTTGACCGGCACTGACCCTGACGCAGCGGGAAGGCCTTCTTTCTTCCAGAGCAGCATGCCCTCCAAGCCCGACGACCGCGCCAGCACGCTGAAAAAGATCGACGAGATCGAAGCGCAAATGTCGATGCAGTGGTGGAAAAATAAAAATGGCAGTGAGCCGGGCACTGCGCCGCGAGCGCCTGCTCCCGTGCAGGCCGGTGGTTTGACAGCATCCGCTGAGGCAGCGCCAAAATCGCCAGGCACCGGTTACGAGTTGCCACGTCCTTACAGCGCCACAGTGCCTGCGAGTCTGCAATCGGCGGCCCTTGTGGCCCAGACCCCGGCGCCCTTGCGCGCCGCGCCGGCACCGACGCAGGTGCAGGTGCAGGTACCAGCGCCAGTACCCCTGCGGGTGTTCACGCCGCCTCCGTTGACGGCTGCCGCGCCGCCAGCGCCTGTTGGCAGGCAACCGGCGTCTTCGTTCGGATTTGCCAGTCCCGCCTCGGATTTCTCATCGTCGAAATTTTTTGCCGTAGAAAACGGTGCGGTTTTCACCCATGACACGGAGCTGGAAGAGGCCGCCATTCGCTTCGCCAACGGCGATGATGAAGGCGCTGAGGCTGGGTTGCTCGACATTCTCGGCCCGGGCGGCTCACGTCAGGACCACCCTGAAAGCTGGCTCACCTTGTTTGACCTGTACCGTGCCAGCGAGCAACAGGACAAGTTTGAACTCGCAGCGATTCAGTTCGTTGAGCGCTTCAACCGCTCGGCTCCGCAGTGGTTTTCGATGCCGGCGATGGTCAAGATGCTGAATCCGCAGCGCGTGAAGAGCGGTAATGGCCCTACGTCCGACTGGATTTGTCCCTCGACTGTCGGCATCCAGACGGTGGCGACTTTAAAAGCTGCGCTTGCCAAGGCTCCGATGCCTTGGTCTCTCGACTGGACCAATCTGAAAAGCATAGATGCCTCGGCGGTTGAGCCCTTGTACCAGGTGTTCAGCACCTGGGCGACCCAGCCAGTCCAGCTGCGCTTCATCGGTGACGTGCAGTTGCAAAAAGTCCTGCAGAGCGCCACGCCGTCCAACAACCGCAATACGGCTCAGGATTGCTGGCAACTTCGCATGCAGGCATTGCGCGTGACCCACCGACCGGATGATTTCGAATTGGCCGCGCTCGATTTTTGCGTCACTTACGAAGTATCTCCCCCCGCCTGGGAAAGCGCGCGCTGCGAGTACAAACCGCTCGACTCGACTGGCGATACGCTGGGGTCGGAAACCATCATCGGCGACGTTTCGCGTGATTTCGCAAGCTCAAGAATGATTCTGGGGGGCGGCGACAGTCAGATTGATCCACAGGTGTCAGTAATGCCGCCCAGTAACGTATTGTCAGTTGAGCTGTCTGGAACCATTCAAGGGGATGCCATTGCGGTGCTGGACAAGCTGGGTCACAAACTACAAGGCGCGGACATCATGCTGATCTCCTGCACCAAATTGATCCGCGTAGATTTTTCTGCAGCCGGCACGCTGCTGAACTGGGTATCTGCCCGCCAGGTGGAAAATCGCACGGTTCAATTTTCCGATGTCAATCGTTTGGTCGCCGCGTTTTTCAACGTCATCGGTATCACCGAAAACGCCATGGTGATAGTTCGCATCGACTGAGCACGGACTGTTTGCCAGTCGCACGGTCTCTGCTATTATTTAAATAGCTGTCTGCGCAAGAGATACCGGGGCTTAGATCGTATTTCATCAAAAAGTATGGCGTTTAATGCCTCGCGCTCGCCGTAGACACCTGTGAGCGCCGCGCCAAAGCTGGTCTAGTCGCCACTTGATGAACTGCTTTAACGCAACACTTTCATTGCATGCGCTAAGTACTTCATTTACAACAGTTTTTTACCGAAAATACATCGACAGTGATCAGTCTAAGTCCTTGATTTCATTGGAAAATAGTGTTTTAAATCACTTGTTTGCCAATGGATACCTGATAAAGTGGGAAGAAGTGCAATTTAGTGGTGATTTGCACTTTTCAAGGACTTTTTCCAGGTGTTTCAAGGCGCGTCTTCTTTAGCTCTCGACAACAAAGGTCGGCTTTCGGTGCCAACCCGGCACCGTGACGTCCTGAGCGCGACGGCATCGAGCCAGCTGACGATCACAAAACATCCTCACGGCTGCCTGATGATTTTTCCCCGCAACGAGTGGGAAAAATTTCGCGACCGTATCGCATCGCTGCCAATGCAGGCACAGTGGTGGAAGCGAATTTTTCTTGGTAGCGCGATGGATGTCGACATGGACGCGACGGGCCGGGTGCTGGTGTCACCCGAATTACGTACATCTGCTGGCATCAGCAAAAACACCATCTTGCTTGGCATGGGCGGTTACTTCGAGCTTTGGGATGCGGCGACTTACGCGGCCCAGGAAGCCGAGCAGATGAAGGCCGACATGCCCGACGTCTTCAGAGACTTTTCGTTTTAGAAAGACAGCGGTGAACGGCACGTGGACACACCGCACCGTCTTGTTGAACGAAGCCATTGCAGCGCTTCTGACCAATCCGGACGGGCACTACATCGACGCAACCTTCGGTCGCGGTGGTCATTCGCGGCTGCTGCTGGAGCATCTCTCGCCGCAGGGCCGGTTGACGGTGTTCGACAAGGACCTGGAAGCCATCGCCCATGCGCGCAGCCTGGCCGATGCGCGCGTGAGCATCCGGCACGAAGGCTTTGCGCACCTGGCCGATCTTCCCGCAGCCAGCGCGGCCGGCGTATTACTGGATCTGGGCATCAGCTCACCGCAGATCGACAACCCAGCACGCGGGTTTTCATTTCGGTCGGAAGGCCCGCTCGACATGCGCATGGACACCACGCGTGGTCAGAGCGTGGCCGATTGGCTGGCAGACGCATCGATCGAGACCATGACGGAGGTGATTCGTGAATATGGCGAAGAACGGTTTGCTGGGCAGATTGCAAAGGCGATTGATAGTCGCCGCTCGGCCCGGGGGCCTCTTGGAACCACCACTGACCTGGCCGAAGTCGTGGCTGGCGCGGTCAAAACCCGCGAGCCGGGCAAAGACCCTGCCACGCGCACATTTCAGGCTTTTCGGATTTACATCAACGCCGAGCTTGAAGAGCTGGCGCGCGCGCTAGACGCCTCGCTCACGATATTGCAACCAGGCGGCCGTTTGGTGGTAATCAGTTTTCATTAGCTTGAAGACCGCATCGTCAAGCAATTTATTGCCGGGCACTCGCGCGATGTTTTTGACCGCCGCGCGCCGTTTGCCGAGCCGAAGGTAATGCGCTTCAAAGCGCTCGGGCGGACCAAGCCCTGCGACGAGGAAGTCGCTGCCAATCCGCGTTCGCGCAGTGCCGTCATGCGCGTGGCCGAGCGCACCGAGGCTGCAGCATGAACAGATTGAGTTTTGTTCTGCTAGTGGCCGTCATGGCCAGCGCCTTGTACCTGGTGCATACGCAGTACGAGTCGCGCCGGCTGTATGTCGAGCTGGAAAAAGCCTTGGCGCAAAGCCGAAAGCTCGAATCCGACAGCGAACGCCTGCAGGTCGAAAAGCGCGCGCAAGCGACGCCGCTGAGGGTAGAAAAACTCGCCAGAGACCGCCTGCAGATGCGCACCGTAACACCGGCTATCACGCAATACGTGACCGACTCAGGCGTGGTTGCACCCAAGGGGAATGCGCGTGAGTAGGAGCGTTCTTTACTCGGCAAGCCCGCTGCTGGCCAGCCGCACGCCGGTGTGGCGCAGTAAATTCATCGTCGCGGGTATCGGTCTGGCTTTTGTCGGTTTGGCAGGCCGTGCCGCCTACATCCAGATATTCGGTAACGCATTTTTCCAGCGTCAGGGCGAAGTGCGTTTTGCCCGTACGCTGGAGCTGCCCGCCAATCGCGGGCGTATCTTGGACCGCAACGGTTTGATTCTGGCCTCCAGCGTGCCTGCGCCCAGTATCTGGGCCATCCCTGAAGACGTCGAAGCCAGCAAATCGCAACTTGCGCAGTTAGCCAGGCTACTGGAAATGCCGCTTTCCGACCTGAACAAAAAGCTCGGTAACGACGACAAAACCTTTGTCTGGGTCAAGCGCCAGGTCGATGAGGCGGTGGCGCAGAAAATCGCAGCCCTCGGCATCAAGGGCATCTATCAGCGCAAGGAATACAAGCGCCAGTACCCGGAGGGTGAAACGGTCTCGCATGTGGTCGGATTCACCAACGTGGAAGACCGGGGCCAGGAGGGCATGGAACTGCTCTTCAACAAAGACCTGGCCGGTCGCGCGGGTTCGCGCAGGGTAATTAAAGACCGCCTGGGACGGGTAGTCGAGGACGTGGGCGAACAGGTGCCGCCAGTGGACGGCAAGGATTTGCAACTCAGCATCGACAGCAAAATTCAGTTTGTTGCCTACCAGAAGTTGCGCGATGCGGTGGTCAGCAACAAAGCCCTGGCCGGCAGTGTCGTGGTGCTGGATACTGTGACCGGCGAAGTGCTGGCCATGGCCAACTACCCGAGTTTTGTACCAGACAAACGCCAGAATATGACCGGGGCACAGTTGCGCAACCGCGCGCTGACCGACACCTTCGAGCCAGGCTCGGTGATGAAGGCCTTCACGGTTGGGCTAGCGCTCGACACCAATCGGGTGAAGCCGCAGACACAGATTCAGACCGCGCCCGGACGCATGCAGATTTCCGGCTCGACCATCAGCGACGCCCATCCGAACGGTATGCTGACAGTGGAAGAAGTAATCCAGAAATCCAGCAACGTCGGTACTGTGAAGATGGCGATGCAGATGCAGCCCCGCGAAATGTGGGAGACGTTTTCGAAGGCCGGGTTTGGGCAAAAACCGCAAATCACTTTCCCCGGCGTGGTGTCGGGGCGCCTGCGGCCCTATAAAACCTGGAGGCCAATTGAGCAGGCCACGATGGCTTATGGCTACGGGCTATCGGCGTCGCTGTTCCAGATGGCGCGTGCCTACACCGTCTTTGGACATGATGGCCAAATCATTCCTGCGACCTTGCTCAAGAGCGATCAGCCTGCGGTCGGTGAGCAGGTGTTCTCGGCACGCACGGCGGGTGAAATTCGCAAGATGCTTCAGATGGCAGCTGGCCCCGGCGGCACCGGCCAGAAGGCCCAGACTTTGGGCTACTCGGTCGGCGGCAAGTCGGGCACGGCTTACAAACAGGTCGGCAAGGGTTACGGCACCGCCGGGGACCGCAAATACCGCGGTTGGTTCGTCGGCATGGCACCCATAGACAAGCCGCGCGTGATTGTCGCTGTGATGATCGACGAACCGCGTGCCGGGAAATATTTTGGCGGTGATGTCGCGGCGCCAGTGTTCAGTGAAGTGGTGCAGCAGACGCTGCGCATGCAGGGCGTGCAGCCCGACATGAGCGTGAAGCCGCAGATCATCACCAACCCGGTGGAGGAATCGTTTTGACCGCCCGTTTCGACACGCCTGAAGCAGCCGCGGCTTGGCTGCGCAAGCACGTGCGCGGCAGCTTGCTGACCGACAGCCGGAAGCTGTCTGCGGGTGACGGCTTTATTGCCTGGCCGGGTGCAGCTACCGATGGTCGCAGCTTCGTTGCCGGGGCTTTGGCTACAGGGGCCAGCGCGTGCCTGGTCGAGGCGGGCGGCGCATCTGGTTTTGATTTTCAGGATGACCGCGTTGCTACCTACGCGGGGCTCAAAGCGGTCAGCGGGCCGATTGCCGCCGCCTATTTCGAATCGCCCAGCCGATATCTTGATGTGGTGGCCGTTACCGGTACCAACGGCAAGACATCCACCACCTGGTTTCTGGCCCAGGCGCTTGGCAGGCTGGGACGCCGATGCGGCGTGGTCGGCACTCTGGGCATCGGCGAGCCCGGCGCGATGGTCTCGACCGGCCTGACGACGCCCGACCCGGTGCTGCTGCAGTCGCAACTGCGGCGTTTCGTAGACGAAGGTTTCGCTGCCTGTGCGCTGGAAGCGTCTTCCATAGGCATCGTCGAGGGGCGACTGGGCGCGATGGACTTCGACGTCGCAGTGTTTCTCAATTTCACCCAGGACCACCTGGATTTCCACGGTTCAATGCAGGCCTACTGGGAAGCCAAGAAATCCCTTTTTGACTGGCCCGGGCTCAAGGCGGCGGTGATCAATATTGACGATCCGAAGGGGCTTGAGCTGAATGCCGCATTGGCCGATAGCGGTCTTGATGTGTGGCCATTTTCCTGCGAACCTTCACCAACAATGGCACGCCTGCAGGCCGAGGGGCTTGTCTATGGCGATGGCACTTTAAGTTTTGATGTAGTCGAGGGAACGCAAACTCACCGCATCGCAACAAGTATGGTGGGCAAATTCAACGTGTCCAACCTGCTCGCTGCCATAGCCAGCATGCGCGCCATGAACTTGCCTCTTGAAAAAATTGTTGCAGCTTGCGTTGACCTTGAGCTGGTTCCGGGCCGGATGGATGCCCTTGCATTGGACGGACTTCCGATGGTTGTCGTTGACTACGCCCACACCCCGGACGCGCTGGAAAAAGTCCTGACGGCGCTTCGGCCGGTCGCGCAAAGCCGTGGCGGCCAGCTCTGGTGTGTGTTCGGTTGCGGCGGTGACCGGGACCGGGCGAAGAGACCGCTAATGGCTGCGATGGCCGAAAAATGCGCGGACAACATCGTCGTGACTAGCGATAACCCCCGCACAGAAGATCCGCTGGCCATTATTGGTGAAGTGTTGGCTGGGTTAAGGCAGCGTGATTCCGTGCAGATTGAGGCGAACCGGTCGCTTGCCATCAGTTCTACATTGAATCGCGTCATGCCTCATGACGTGGTGCTGCTGGCTGGAAAAGGTCATGAGCAGTTTCAGGAGATCAATGGACTAAGGCTTCCGTTTTCGGATATTGCCCACGCGCAAGCCGCATTAAACGCACGCGCGAATTCCGTCCAGTTGGGGCGCCCGGCATGATGACCTTGCAACAGGCGCAACGCTGGCTGACTTCGGCGCATGTCGTCGGGGACGCTGCAACCCGTTTTAACCGCGTTCATACCGACACGCGCACGCTTCAAAGTGGTGACATGTTCGTAGCCTTGCGGGGTGACAATTTTGATGCCCACGACTTTCTGCATCAAGCCCGCGAAAAAGGCGCGGTAGCTGCGATGGCGCAGCATGGCCTGGCCGAATCGGGTTTGCCAGGTCTGGAAGTCGTCGATTCAAAACTCGCTTTGGGCAAACTGGCCGCTGCCTGGCGTGCGCAGTTTGATCTGCCGCTAATTGCAGTGACCGGAAGCAACGGCAAGACCACCTTGACCCAGATGATTGCCTCGATTCTGCGGGCCTGGAAAGCAGACTGCGCTTTTGCAACCGAGGGTAATTTCAACAACGACATCGGAGTTCCCCTGACGCTGCTGCGTTTGCGCGCGTTGCATCAGGCGGCGGTCGTGGAACTCGGCATGAATCATCCGGGTGAGATTGCCTATCTGGCCGCATTGGCCAAACCCACGGTGGCTGTGGTCAACAACGCGCAGCGTGAGCACCTCGAATTCATGTCGACCGTTGAAGCCGTAGCACGTGAAAACGGAACAGTTCTGCAGGCACTCGATGCGTCGGGAATCGCGGTGTTTCCGGCTGACGACGAGTACGCGGCGATCTGGCGTGAGATTGCCGGCACCCGACGAACGCTGACGTTTGCACAAACCGGCGAAGCCGATGTGACGGCGACTGCGCTCTGGGCCGAAGCTTGCTGGCAAGTCACAGCCCCAACTCCCGCAGGACTGCTGGAATTTACCCTGCACATCGCAGGCAGACACAACGTCAAGAACGCATTGGCCGCAGTGGCCTGTGCGCTGGCTGTCAACGTCCCCCCGCTTTTCATTGCGCAAGGCCTGTCGGCCTTCGTGCCCGTGAAGGGTCGCTCGCGCTCTTTGCAGATAAATCTTCCCAATCATGTTTTGACTTTGATCGATGACACTTACAACTCCAATCCTGATTCCATGCAAGCGGCCATTGATGTGCTGGTCGAGTTGCCGGGTCCCCGCTTGCTTGTCATAGGTGATATGGGGGAAGTGGGTGAAGAAGGCCCGCGTTTTCATCGCGAGGCCGGCGAGCAGGCACTCGCTGGCGGCATCGACATGCTGTTCACCATTGGAGCCCAATCCGAAAAAGCGCAAGCAGCATTCGGATCGGGTCGGCATTTTGAATCGATGGATGAACTGAACGTGGCTGTCCTTGCCAAATTGCCAACGTCGGCGAGCGTGCTGGTGAAGGGGTCTCGCTTCATGAGGATGGAACGGGTGGTTCAGGCTATCGATGCGCTCGCGAAAAAAGACAGCGGGGGAAATGCGCATGCTGCTTAGCCTGGCCCAATGGCTTCAGTCGGTCTCCCCAGAGTTCGGCTCTTTTCGGGTATTTCAGTACCTCACGTTTCGCGCTGTCATGGCCGCTTTGACAGCATTGCTGATTGGGTTGGTTGCTGGCCCGTTCGTAATTCGCCGCCTGGTGTCGCTGAAGATTGGCCAGCCAATTCGTGAATACGCGATGCAAACGCACCTGAGCAAAAGCGGCACGCCGACGATGGGTGGTGTGTTGATCTTGCTGTGCATCGGCATCTCTACCTTGTTGTGGGCTGATTTGTCGAATCGCTTTGTCTGGATCGTCATGGTGGTGACACTCGGATTCGGCGCCATTGGCTGGGTCGACGACTGGCGCAAGGTCGTGCTCAAAGACCCCGAAGGCATGCGTTCGCGGGAAAAGTATTTCTGGCAATCGGTGGTGGGCCTGGTGGCTGCGCTGTACCTGGTCTTCAGTATTTCCGAAAGTTCCAACCTGCGGGTGCTTCAGCTTTTCCTCAGCTGGGTGCAGTCGGGCTTTGATGTGAATTTGCCACCCAAAGCGGGCCTGCTGGTGCCGTTCGTTAAGGAAATCAGCTATCCGCTCGGTGTCTTCGGTTTCGTCATCCTGACTTATCTGGTGATCGTGGGCTCCAGCAATGCCGTCAACCTGACGGATGGTTTGGACGGCCTGGCCATCATGCCGGTCATCATGGTGGGTTCTGCGCTGGGCGTGTTCGCGTATGTGACTGGCAGCTCGGTGTACTCGAAATACCTCTTTTTCCCGCACATTCCGGGCGCTGGCGAGCTGCTCATATTTTGTTCGGCGATGGCGGGCGCCGGGCTGGCTTTTCTGTGGTTCAACACCCATCCGGCACAGGTGTTCATGGGCGATGTAGGCGCGCTCGCGCTGGGCGCCTCGCTGGGTACGATTGCAGTGATTGTGCGGCAGGAAATTGTGCTGGCCATCATGGGTGGAATCTTCGTCGTGGAAGCACTTTCCGTGATGGCTCAGGTGCTGTACTTCAAGTTCACGCGCATGCGTTTTGGCGAGGGTCGGCGTCTTCTGAAAATGGCACCGCTGCATCACCATTTCGAGAAAAGCGGCTGGAAAGAAACGCAGGTGGTGGTTCGCTTCTGGATCATCACCATGCTGCTGTGTCTGGTGGGTCTTTCAACCTTGAAGTTGCGATGAACCCCCTTGCGCAAAAGAACATTCTCGTCCTGGGGCTGGGCGCTTCGGGTCTGGCCATGGCGCGCTGGTGCGCGCGCGAAGGTGCAAAGGTCGTCGTAGCCGACACGCGTGAGGTGCCGCCGCAGCTGCTGGCGTTGCAGGCGAAAGTGCCTTCGGCGATCTTCGTCCATGCCAAATTGGATGAAGCCTTGCTGAAGCGGAGCGCGTTTGACCTGATACTGAAAAGTCCGGGTCTGGTGCCTGCTTCAATCGCTGCACTGACGACTGCTGCGTCTGCGGCCGGAATCTCGAGCGGCAACGAACTCAGCCTGTTTTCTCAAGCCCTGGCCGACTTGAAAGCGACCGAGGGCTACGCGCCTAGCGTGATTGGCATCACCGGAACGAACGGCAAAACCACCGTGACCTCGCTCACCGGCCTGCTGGTACAGCACGCTGGCAAGTCGGTCGCTGTGGCCGGCAATATCGGCCCAACGTTGCTGGACACGCTTACCGAAAAGCTTGATACCCTCGAGGGCGGTGAAAAATTGCCTGAAGTTTGGGTGCTTGAACTGTCAAGCTTTCAGCTCGAAGGCTGCGGCAATTTCGAACCCAGCGTGGCCACAATTTTGAACCTCACGCAAGATCACCTGGACTGGCACGGCACGCTAGCGGCCTACACGGCTGCCAAATCACGAATCTTCGGAAATGGGGTGATGCTGCTCAATCGCAATGATCTGCTGGCGATGGCGGCGCTGCCGCCGCTCGTCAAAGGCCGCCAGTTGCGCAACTACATTACGTTCGGCGCGGACGAGCCAACGCGCCCGGGCGACTACGGCATTCAAACGGCCAACGGTATGACCTGGCTGGTACGGGCTATCGAAGCTGACGAGACAGTGAAGCGGCGTAAAGGTGAAGACACGGTTTTGCATATCCAGCGATTCATGCCGCTGGATGCCCTGCGCATACGAGGGCGGCACAACGCCACCAACGCGCTGGCCGCACTGGCTCTGGCCACAGCAGCGGGTTGTTCGCTGGCGCCCATGTTGCACGGCTTGCGTGAGTACCGCGGCGAGCCGCATCGCGTTGAATCGGTGGCCGTCCTCAATGAGGTTGAATATTTTGATGACAGCAAAGGCACCAACGTCGGCGCGACCGTGGCGGCCTTGCAGGGCCTGGGCGTTGAGCGCAAGCTGGTGTTGATCGTCGGTGGTGAAGGCAAGGGGCAGGATTTTTCCCCGCTGGCCGAACCCGTGTCTCGTTATGCCCGGGCGGTAATTTTAATTGGGCGTGACGCGGGCCTTCTCCGGGCAGCCATTGAAGACAGTGGTGTCGAATTGTTGAATGCCGACAGCATGGAATCTGCCGTAGCGCTTGCACGGGGCCACGCCAACGCCGGGGATGCCGTGCTGATGTCGCCTGCCTGCGCCAGCTTCGACATGTTTGACAACTATGAGCACCGCGCTCGTGTATTTTGCGAAGCGGTTCACGCGTTGGCCCACGACCAGGGGGTGGTGCTATGACCTCTGTTTTGCGCCCGATGCGCTGGTTCTCGGGTGTGGCTCCGGCCACTGCTGATGTGCTTCCGGTTCGGCTGGGGTCGCACAGCCTGTCACGCACACCCGCCACGCCGCATCGCATGGCCGGGTTCGATCAGGCCCTGGTCTGGGTCACAGTGGCGCTTCTGATGGCGGGCCTGGTGATGGTTTATTCGGCCTCGATTGCCATGCCCGACAACCCGAAGTTTGCCCGGTACGCGCACACCCATTTTCTGCTGCGACACGTGCTGTCCGTGAGTGCTGCCTGTATCGTGGCGGTCCTGGTTTTTCAGGTGCCGATTGCTGTCTGGGAAAAGCTGGCGCCCTGGCTTTTTGTGCTTTCGCTGCTATTGCTGGCGCTGGTGCTGGTGCCCTTTATTGGCAAGGGGGTCAACGGCGCCCGGCGCTGGATTGCAATTGGATTCATGAATTTCCAACCTTCAGAGCTGGCCAAGTTCGCGGTGCTTTTGTATGCCGCTGACTACATGGTCCGGAAAATGGAAGTCAAGGAGCGCTTCTTCAGCGCTGTCATGCCGATGGCGTTCGCCGTTGCGATTGTGGGTCTGCTGCTGCTGGCAGAACCCGATATGGGCGCGTTCATGGTGATCTCGGTCATTGCCATGGGAATTTTGTTTCTGGGCGGTGTCAATGCGCGGATGTTCTTCGTCATTGCAGCTGTAGTGGTGGTCGCATTCGCGCTGATGGTGATGCTCAGCGAGTGGCGGCGCGAGCGGATCTTCGCCTATCTGGACCCATGGAGTGACAAGTATTCGATGGGCAAGGGCTACCAGCTGTCGCACTCGTTGATTGCGTTCGGGCGCGGTGAGATTTTTGGCGTCGGCCTGGGCGGCAGCATTGAAAAACTTCATTGGCTGCCCGAAGCGCATACCGACTTTCTGATGGCGGTGATCGGCGAAGAATTCGGCCTTGTGGGTGTGGTGGTGATCATTGGTTTGTTCATGTGGATGACGCGGCGCATCATGCACATTGGTCGCCAGTCAATTGCGCTCGACCGTTTGTTCGCCGGTCTGGTGGCTCAGGGCGTGGGTATCTGGATCGGCTTCCAGGCCTTTATCAACATTGGTGTCAATCTCGGCGCGCTGCCGACCAAAGGCTTGACGCTGCCGCTGATGAGCTACGGCGGCTCGGCCATTTTGATGAACCTGGTGTCGCTGGCTGTGGTTTTACGGATTGATTACGAAAACCGGTTGTTGATGCGGGGAGGTCGCGCATGAGCCGCCAACACTGTGCTTTGGTCATGGCGGGTGGCACTGGCGGACATATTTTCCCGGGCCTTGCCGTAGCAGAAGCCCTGCGCGAGGGCGGCTGGCGCGTCCATTGGCTTGGTGGCAAAGGCACGACGCAGCATCCCAGCATGGAAAGCCAGCTGGTGCCCCCACGCGGCTTTGCTTTCGAATCCATCGATTTTTCGGGTGTGCGCGGCAAAGGCCCGGCTACCCTGGTTTTCTTGCCGCTACGGCTGCTCAAAGCCTTCTGGCAGAGTATTCAAGTCGTCAGGCGCGTCAGGCCTGATGTGGTGCTGGGTCTGGGCGGCTACATCAGCTTTCCTGCCGGCATGATGAGTGTGCTGTTGGGCAAGCCGCTGGTGCTGCATGAACAAAATTCAGTCGCTGGCCTGGTCAACAAGGTGTTGGCCGGCGTCGCTGATCGGGTATTCACAGCCTTTCCCGGCGTGCTGAAAAAGGCTGAATGGATCGGCAATCCGCTGCGCCCGGCCTTCACCCGGCAGCCCGGTCCCGAGGCGCGATTCGCCGGGCGTACCGGACCGCTGAAGCTGCTGGTTGTCGGCGGCAGTCTGGGTGCGATGGCGCTCAACGACCTGGTGCCGAAGGCGCTGACGCTGATTCCTGAAAATGAGCGCCCTGTTGTTACGCATCAAAGTGGCGCGCGGCAGCTTGATGCCCTGCGCGCCAACTACCAGGCCGCTGGTGTACAGGCTGAACTCACGCCATTCATCGAAGACACCGCACAGGCCTTTGCTGATGCTGATCTGATCATCTGTCGGGCAGGTGCCAGCACGGTGACCGAAATTGCGGCAGTGGGTGCGGCCGCGCTGTTCGTGCCGTTTCCGTCGGCGGTGGATGACCACCAGACCACGAACGCGAAATTCCTGGTCGATCAGGGCGCTGGCTGGTTGATCTCGCAGCACGATCTGACGCCCGAAAAACTCGCCCAGCTGCTACAAAAAGCAGAGCGCTCTACGCTGGTTTTATGTGGGCTAAAGGCCAAAAAGATGCAAAAGATTGACGCGACCGCGCGACTGGTGGCTGTCTGTGAGGAGATTTCCCGATGAAGCACGCGGTCAAACATATTCACTTTGTCGGCATTGGTGGCTCGGGCATGTCTGCCATTGCCGAGGTGCTGCACAACCTGGGCTACGTCGTGTCGGGGTCAGACCAGCTGGACAGCGCCACGCTGCGTCGTCTGGCCGGTATCGGCATTCAGACCCGCGTGGGACATTCGTCCGCGAACGTGACCGGCGCCGATGCGGTGGTGACATCAACCGCCGTCAAGGCTGACAACCCCGAAGTGATTGCCGCCGTCGAGCAGCGCATCTCCATCGTGCCGCGCGCCCTGATGCTGGCCGAACTGATGCGCCTCAAACGCGGCATTGCGATTGCCGGCACGCACGGCAAAACCACCACCACCAGCCTGGTCGCCAGTGTGCTGGTCGAAGCTGGTCTCGATCCGACCTTTGTAATCGGCGGCCGGCTCAACAGCGCAGGCGCCAACGCGCGTCTGGGCCTCGGTGACTACATCGTGGTTGAGGCAGATGAGTCCGATGCCTCGTTCCTGCACCTGCTGCCGGTGATGGCCGTCGTCACCAACATCGACGCCGACCACATGGAAACCTATGGCCATGACTTCGAGCGCCTGAAGGGCGCGTTCGTCGATTTTCTGCATCGCATGCCGTTTTATGGCACTGCCATTTTGTGTACCGACGATGCGGCGGTTCGCGACATCGTGCCGAAAGTGACCTGCCCGATGACCAGCTACGGCTTCGGCGAAGAAGCGCAGGTTCGTGCCGTCGATGTGCGCGCGTTCGATGGCCAGATGCATTTCACCGTGCGCCGCCGCAATGGCGTGACCTTGCCCGATCTGACCATCGTGCTAAACCTGCCCGGTCGCCACAACGTGCTCAATGCGCTGGCAGCGATTGCCGTGGCGGTCGAGCTGAATGTGCCCGACGACGCGGTGCAACGCGCATTGGCCGGCTTTGCTGGGGTGGGGCGGCGCTTTCAGAGTTACGGTGATTTGCCGGCGCCGGGCGGCGGAATTTTTCGTGTGGTGGACGACTACGGTCACCACCCGGTCGAAGTAGCAGCCACGCTGGAGGCAGCTCGCGGCGCTTTCCCCGGCCGGCGGCTGATGCTGGCCTTTCAGCCGCACCGCTACACCCGCACGCGAGACTGTTTTGAGGATTTCGTCAAGGTGATTGGCGCGGCTGATGCCGTGTTACTGGCGGAGGTCTATGCAGCCGGTGAGACGCCCATCGTCGCCGCCGATGGCCGGGCTTTGGCACGCGCACTGCGGGTGGCCGGAAAGCTGGAGCCGATCTTCGTGGACGACATCACCAGCATGCCGCAGGTCATCGCCGACAACGCCAAAGACGGCGACGTGGTGCTCTGCATGGGCGCGGGCTCGATCGGAACAGTGCCTGCCAAACTGGTTAATCTGCTACAAAATAAAGAGCTGCTTGAGCACGAAGGACGGGGGCTATGAGCCTAAAACATCCTGATTCTGATGAATTCGGCAAGGTCGCTGTGCTGATGGGTGGTGCGTCAGCCGAGCGCGAAGTCTCGCTGATGTCGGGCCATGGCGTGCTGCAGGCCTTGCGGACCAGCGGTATCGATGCACATGCCTTTGATCCGGCCGAGCGCGATCTGCTTGAACTTAAACGCGATGGTTTTGCGCGCTGCTTCATCGCGCTGCACGGCCGCTTTGGCGAAGACGGCACCGTGCAGGGCGCGCTGGAACTGCTGGGTATTCCGTACACCGGCTCGGGCGTCATGGCTTCCAGCATGGCGATTGACAAGGTCATGACCAAGCGCGTGCTGCTGGCGCAGGGGCTGCCGACGCCCAGGTATGTATTGCTGCGCCAGGGTGCTTATGACAATGCCGCTGTTGATGCGCTGGCCGATGAACTGGGCCTGCCGCTGATCGTCAAACCGGCGCGCGAAGGCTCGTCGATTGGCCTGACCAAAGTGACCGAACGGTCGGCCCTGGCAGCGGCTGTGGCACTGGCTGGGCAGCTGGACGCCGACATTCTGTGCGAGCAGTTTATCGACGGCGACGAGGTGACCTGCCCGGTGTTGGGCACCGGCAGCCAGGCACGCGCCCTGCCTGTCATACGCATCGTGGCGCCCGAGGGCAACTACGACTATCAAAACAAATACTTCACCAACACCACCAAATACTTGGTGCCTTGCGGACTGCCGGCCGGCGAAGAGTCGGCCATTCAGCAACTGGTGCTGGATGCATTCAACACCCTGACTTGCCGTGGCTGGGCCAGGGCCGATGTGATGATCGACAAAGCCACGCGCAAGCCCTATTTGCTGGAGATCAATACATCGCCGGGCATGACCAG
>JANLYY010000236.1:0-8063 GCA_031365885.1 Polaromonas sp.
GTTGATGTACTGGCGTTTGAGTTCCTGCTCGGCCCGGTCAGCCAGTGCCTTGTCAAAGGGCTGGCCGTCGGCAATGCCAACGTCGCGCAGCGCTTTGCGCAAAGCGTCTTTTTCAAATTCCTTGGTGCCGATAAAATCAACGTCGGCCACAGTCGGGCGCTCTTCAACAATCACGACCAGCACGTCACCGCTGACCTCCAGGCGCACATCCTTGAACAGGCCCAGACCAAAAAGTGCGCGAATGGCGGTAGCGCCTTTGTCATCACTGTAAGTTTCGCCAACCCGAAACGGAAGCGATGCGAAAATGGTTCCGGGTTCCACGCGCTGGAGGCCTTCGACGCGAATATCCCGAACCGCAAACGGATCAATGGCCCAGGCGGCGTGCGATAGAAGCAAACTAACCGCAATAGCGCATACCGAACGAACTTTGAAACGATTGATCTTTTTTTGCATGGAAATATAAGGGGGGGGTTAACCTTGGTAGGTGCGCCGAACAGAGCGCTTAACCAAGGAGCCGGGTGACGTCATTGAAAAGGGCAACAGTCATCATGACCAGCAGGATCGCAACGCCGCCGCGTTGCAGTCTTTCCATCCAGGCGTCTGATACGCCCCGGCCCGTGATCGCTTCCCAAAGATAATACATCAGGTGCCCACCGTCCAGAACCGGTAGCGGCAGCAGATTCAGCACGCCCAAACTGACACTGATGAGCGCCAAAAACACGACGTACGACGTCCACCCCAGGCTGGCAGATTTGCCGGCATAGTCTGCGATGGTGAGCGGCCCACTCAGGTTCTTCAGCGATGCCTCGCCGATGACCATTTTCCCCATCATCTTCAGCGTCAATGCTGAGACTTCCCAGGTGCGCACCGCGCCCTGCCACAAGCCGTCGAGTAGGCCGTATCGTACTGTCACCAACTCCGGCGGTGCCCCCACGTAGGCGCCGATGCGCGCCACCGACTGGCCGGCCTCTTGTTTGATGTCAGGAAGCACCTGCAAA
This sequence comes from Polaromonas sp., assembly GCA_031365885.1. Classification (GTDB taxonomy): domain Bacteria; phylum Pseudomonadota; class Gammaproteobacteria; order Burkholderiales; family Burkholderiaceae_C; genus Polaromonas. The sequence continues at coordinate 999 of JANLYY010000236.1, forward strand.
TCAAGCGGCTGACCGGCACGCAAAATCTGCCAGGTTTGCGCTTCGCGCGTTGGCGCGCCTGATCCGGACTTTGCAGACGCACGAATTGCCTCGCGCAATTGTTGGCCGTCCACGATGGCGGCAGTTCCGGCCCGTTGCACCACATCGCCCGCGCGCAGGCCGGACTTTTCTGCAGCGCCACCTGCAATCACTTCGCCAATCACTGGCTGCGTCCACGGCCCGAGGATGCCGATTTTTCTGAACAGTTGTGCGTCCGCGTCGGCGGCGCCCATGAAGCTGAGTGGCAGCACAATACTTCGGCCGGTGCTGCCCGGTTTATCCGCCAGCAGCAGGGTCAAATCGCGACCATCCAGCGCACCCTGCGTGAGACGCCAGCGCAAGTCTTCAAATGACCGCACAGTCTGCAGTTCGTCTCCGGCAAATGCGGCTTGCTGAACCACGTCGAGGCCGCGCAGCCCGGCTTTCTCGGCGAGTGAGCCTGCCACCGGGCTGGCCAGAATGGCCTTGGGCTCTTGAACCCCGGCCCAATTGACCACCGCATAGATCAAAACGGCTAGCAGCAAATTGGCAACAGGGCCGGCGGCTACTACGGCGGCACGCGATTTCAGAGGCTGGTTATTAAAAGCAAGGTGCCACTCGGCAGGATCAACCGGGCCTTCGCGCTCGTCAAGCATTTTGACGTAGCCGCCCAGGGGCAGCATACCGATGGCAAATTCCGTCGGCTTGTTTTTCAGTCGCCAGGTGTAGATCGGTTTGCCAAACCCGATCGAAAATTTCAGCACCTTGATGCCGCAAGCCACGGCAACGCGGTAGTGGCCGTATTCATGCACGGCAATCAAAATACCCAGCGCGACCACGAAGGCAATCAGTGTCAGCATTTCAAGACTCCAGACGTTCAACCAGTTGAGCGGCAATCAGGCGGGACTGCGCATCGAGTGCCAGCAGTCCCGCGATATCGTGTACCTCTGAGACGGCCACCGCCTCCAGAGTTGCGTGGTTTACACGATGAATATCGTCAAATTTTAGTCGCCTGGTGAGAAAGGCGGCCACCGCGATTTCATTGGCAGCGTTGAGAACGGCGGTGCTGCCCGTCACCGCATCAAGCACCTGCCAGGCCAGCCGCAAGCCGGGAAAACGGCGTTCGTCGGGCGCCTCGAAGGTCATGTCGGACAAGGCCGTGAAGTCAAGCGCCTTCGCGCCCGATTCCACGCGATCAGGCCAGGCCAGGCCAAAAGCGATAGGCACCCGCATATCGGGCGTTCCCAATTGCGCAACAACTGAGGTGTCACGGTATTGCACCATCGAGTGGATGATGCTCTGCGGATGAATCACGACCTCAATCTGCGTGGGGGCCAGATTGAATAAAAACTTGGCCTCAATGACCTCCAGCGCCTTGTTCATCATGGTGGCGGAATCGACCGAGATTTTTCGTCCCATGACCCAGTTCGGATGCGCGCAGGCCTCGTCGGGCGTGACGTCGCGCAGGCTGCCCGGTTCGCGCGTGCGAAACGGCCCGCCGGAAGCGGTCAAGATAATTTTTTCGACGCGCTGCGCCCACGTCGAAGCGTCTTCTGGCAGCGACTGAAAAATCGCAGAATGTTCGCTGTCGATGGGCAGCAGCTTGGCGCCCCCATCTCGCACCGCTTGCATAAATACCTCTCCGCCGACGACCAGCGCTTCCTTGTTGGCGAGCAGCAAGCGCTTGCCGGCGCGGGCGGCCGCCATGCACGCACCGAGACCCGCGGCGCCGACGATTGCGGCCATCACGGAATCAACCAGTTCGTGCGACGCTATCATTTCAAGAGCGTCTGGCGCAAACAAAACCTGGGCTGAAAGACCATTTGCCTTAATTTTCTCAGCCAGATCACGGGCATGCGGCTCGCTGGCCATCACCGCATACTGCGGCTTGAACTGTGCGCACTGGGCCAGCAGCAGATCGGTCTGCGTCGCTGCGCTAAGTGCGAACACCTCGAAACGCTCCGGATGCCGGGCGATGACATCGAGTGTGTTGACGCCGACAGAGCCGGTCGAGCCCAGGACGGTAATGCGCTGCTTTGGAAACGACATTGGGTGATCTAAATGGAAACCAGCATCAGGGCTAGCGGCAAGGTAGGCAACAGTGCATCAACGCGATCCAGCACACCGCCGTGGCCGGGCAACAAACCGCTGGCGTCTTTCGCGCCTGCGCTGCGCTTGATCAGCGACTCCACCAGGTCGCCCACCACGCTCATGGCCGCCATGAAGACTGCAGCCAGCAGCATGACCACTAGGCCGTGCTTTTGAGTCAGCCGCGCATAGAGCGACTGGCCGGCGCCTAACCAAAGCCACCCAAGCGCAAGCAGCAGTACGCCGGTCATGCCCCCCCACACACCTTCCCAGCTTTTGCCGGGACTGATGGACGGCGCCAATTTTTCACGGCTGAATCTCCCTCCAAAAGCGCGCCCGGCAAAATAGGCAAAGATATCGGCAGCCCAGACCAGCAGCAGCACCGACAGCAAAAATTCAATACTGATAAAACGCGCCTGCGCCACCGCCAACCAAGCCAGCCACAAGGCAAGCAGCCCACCAGCCAGACGTACTAGCTGCGCAACAGGCAACCAGCCCGCCACGCCACGCCGCAGCAACCAGCTGCCAATCAAAACCCACGCCGCACCTGCGCCAGCCCACAACAGTGGTAACGGCCGCTCAAGCCAGCCGCCGTACCAGGACAGCGCGCACAGCGCGACACACGCACCTGCCAAAGCGAAGGAACCACCCTGCTCGAGACCATTCAGCCGCCCCCACTCCCACGCGCCAGCGGAAAGCAGCACCAGAGCGACGACCCAAAAAGGCGTGGGCGTTTTGTAGAAAAGTGCAGGAAGCAAAATAGCGAGTAAAACCAGCGCCGTGAGAACACGCTGCTTCAGCATCAGGCAACTTTCATTTCTTGTTTTCCGAGGCTGATTGCCGGCACGCTCAACTGTTCCGAAGTCTGTCCAAAACGCCGCTCGCGGGAACGAAAAAAAGCAATTGCGTCATCGAGCGCGGCCTCGTCGAATTCAGGCCAAAGCGTGTTGGAGAAATGCAGTTCCGAATAGGCCGCCTGCCAAAGCAGAAAATTGCTGATGCGCAGTTCGCCGCCGGTTCGGATCAGCAAGTCCGGATCGGGTACGTGCGCCAGCGCCATGGCGCGATCCATTGACAGCTCGGTGATCGCCTCGCCCCGCAGCGCCAGTTTTTGCGCAGCCTGGGCAATGTCCCAGCGCCCGCCGTAGTTAAAGCAGACATTCAGAATCAGCCGATCATTGGCAGCGGTATCGCGCTCGGCCAGCGCCAGTCCGGCCTGGACTTTCAGGGAAAGGCGGTCGCGGTCTCCAACAAAATAAATCCGGACGCCGTTGCCATTGAGACGCGGTACTTCGCGCGAAAGCGTCAAAACGAGCAGTTCCATCAAACCTGAAACTTCGTCAGAAGGCCGATTCCAGTTTTCCGATGAAAACGCGAAAACTGTCAACACCTTCACGCCGCGCTCCACGCAGGCGCGCACACAACGCCGAAGCGTATCAACTCCCTTTTTGTGACCCGCGATACGGGGCAAAAACCGCTTGGTCGCCCACCGGCCATTGCCATCCATGACGATGGCAATGTGATTGGGAACGGCGCTAAGCACGGGATTTATAGACATCGGAAGCTAAACGGGATGAGCAACTGCGGAGAGATGCAAGCGGGGGCCGCGGAACCGGCTTCGCTGGGCTGCGGGCAGAGCGGCCCCCTCGCGGAGCAGGCAGCTAAACGCAGTGAGCAGGCCCGACCGCCGGGCCGCCCCAAGGTCGGGCAGCCCCCTCGGGGGCAGCGCAGCACACGAAGTGGCAAGCGTGGGGGCAACATCCGCAGCGCCGGGCCGCCCCAAGCAAGGCCAGCCCCCTCGGGGGGCAGGGCGCTACACGCGGTGAGCAACCGTGGGGGCAATTTCTAGACCGCCATGATGTCGTGCTCCTTGCCCGCGACGAGTTTGTCGACATCGGCAATGAAACGGTCGGTGAATTTTTGAATTTCTTCCTGCGAACGCCGCTCGTCGTCTTCCGACGCCAGCTTGTCCTTTACCAGCTTTTTCACGCCGTCGTTGGCGTCGCGGCGCAGATTGCGAATCGCCACCTTGGCGTGTTCGCCCTCGGCGCGAACGACTTTGGTGAGTTCCTTGCGGCGCTCTTCGGTCATCGCCGGCATCGGCACGCGAATCAGGTCACCCTGCGCGGCCGGGTTCAGGCCGAGATCGGAATCGCGAATGGCTTTTTCGATCTTCGCGCCCATGCCTTTTTCCCACGGCGACACGCTGATCGTGCGCGCATCCAGCAGCGATACGTTTGCCACCTGGCTGATCGGCACCATCGAGCCGTAGTAATCAACATGCACAGTGTCCAGCAAGCCAGGGTTGGCGCGGCCGGTACGAATCTTGGTCAGTCCATTCTTGAACGAATCAAGAGACTGCTGCATTTTCTGGTCTGCCTGCTGCTTGATATCAACAATACTCATACTCGAATCTCCGGATTTCTGGGTACAAAAGATGCGATAAATCTATGCAAATTTGGGTGAACAGAACGTCGCTCGTTCAACGCGTGATGCCGTCAAACGTGAACCAGCGTTCCCTCGTCCTCACCCTGCACTACGCGCTTGAGCGCGCCGTGCTTGAAAATGCTGAATACCTTGATGGGTAATTTCTGGTCACGGCACAACGCAAAGGCGGTCGCATCCATCACCTCCAGATTTTTACCCATGGCTTCGTTAAACGAAATGCTGGTGTAGCGGGTGGCGTTCGGGTCTTTTTTCGGATCGGCCGAATAAACCCCGTCGACCTTGGTCGCCTTCAAGACAATTTCAGCGCCAATTTCAGCGCCGCGAAGCGCCGCTGCAGTGTCGGTGGTGAAAAACGGGTTGCCGGTGCCGGCGGCGAAGATAACCACCTTGCCTTCTTCCAGATATTGCAATGCCTTGGGACGCACATAGGGTTCGACCACACGTTCAATGCCGATAGCAGACATGACGCGCGCCGTCAGGCCCGCCTTGTCCATGGTGTCGCCCAGCGCCAGCGCGTTCATCACGGTGGCCAGCATGCCCATGTAGTCGGCAGTGGCCCGGTCCATACCGACCGAGCCGCCCGCTACGCCGCGAAAAATATTGCCGCCACCAATCACCACCGCCACCTGCACGCCCAGGCGCGTGATTTCGGCGATTTCCTCGACCATGCGCACGATAGTGGCGCGGTTGATGCCGAATGCATCGTCTCCCATCAAGGCCTCGCCTGACAGTTTTAACAAGATTCGCTTGTAGGCTGGCATGCGAGCGCTTTCTGTGAGTGGTATTGGCTTTAGTTTAGCGGCCTTCCGGCAGGTAGGGACTGACTATGCAGGGTTGGCTTCCGCAGACTTGGCGGCGGCAATCTGTGCAGCCACCTCGGCAGCGAAATCATCTATCTTCTTCTCGATGCCTTCGCCCACGACGTACAAAGTGAAAGACTTCACCGTGGTAGTCTTTTCTTTCAGCATTTGCTCGACCGTCTGTTTGTCATTTTTGACAAAACTCTGGTTGTACAAGCTGACTTCCTTGAGGTACTTCTGCACACCGCCTTCGATACGTTTGGCTACGATTTCAGCCGACTGAACCGGCTTGCCTTCAGCCGTGGCCTTGGACGCATCTTCCGCTGCCTTGGCCGCTGCTACCGAGCGTTCTTTGGCAACCAGTTCGGCAGGCACATCGGCGCTGGAAAGGGACACCGGCTTCATCGCCGCGACGTGCATCGCAACGTCTTTGGCAGCGGCTTCGTCGCCCTCAAACTCAACCACCACGCCAATGCGCGTGCCGTGCAGGTAGGTAGCCATCTGGCTGCCGGCAAAACGCTTGAAGCGGCGCACCGACATGTTCTCGCCAATCTTGCCGATCAGGCCCTTGCGCACGTCTTCCACCGTCGGGCCGAAGCCGTCCAGGCTCAAGGGCATGGCGCCCACAGCGGCAACGTCGGCCGGGTTGTGCTTGACGATACACTTAACCACGCCTTGGGCGAAAGCCAGAAAGCTGTCGTTTTTGGTGACAAAGTCAGTTTCGCAGTTGATCTCAACCAGCGCGCCGACATCGCCTTCGCGGTGCGCAGCAACCACGCCTTCAGCCGTGATGCGCGAGGCGGCCTTGCCAGCCTTGTTGCCCAGCTTGACGCGCAGGATTTCTTCTGCTTTGTCGAAATTGCCATCGGCCTCGGTCAGTGCTTTTTTGCACTCCATCATCGGGGCGTCGGTCTTGGCGCGCAGTTCGGCGACCATGCTTGCGGTAATTGCCATTGAATTTTCTCCGTTGGGTGACGACCGGCGCCTTTGTCGGGGCGCAGCGGTCCAAATTATCAAGTTGTGAAAAAGGGGCCACGCGAGCCCCTTTTTCGCGTCTGGCTCAATGCACCAGTTATGCCTGAATCGTCAGGCCGGTGCGTTTTCCACTTCGACAAATTCGTCTGAACTCTCGGTTGATACTGCTTTGACAATGTCGTTCATGGCGTTGGCCCGGCCTTCGATGATCGCGTCGGCAATGCCGCGCGCGTACAGCGCAACCGCTTTCGACGAGTCGTCGTTACCCGGAATCACGTAGTCGATACCGATAGGCGAATGGTTGGAGTCCACCACACCGATCAATGGAATGCCGAGCTTCTTGGCCTCCAGAATCGCGATTTTGTGGAAGCCCACGTCGATCACGAAAATCGCGTCTGGCAGTGCAGCCATGTCCTGAATGCCGCCGATGTCTTTTTCCAGCTTTTCGATTTCGCGCTTGAAGGTCAGCTGTTCTTTTTTGCTGATGGTGTCGAGTCCGGCTTCCTGCTGGGCCTTCATTTCTTTCAGGCGCTTGATCGACGTCTTGACCGTCTTGAAGTTGGTCAGCATGCCGCCGAGCCAGCGCTGGTCAACAAAGGGGACGCCTGCGCGCTTGGCTTCCATGGCGATGGTTTCGCGCGCCTGGCGCTTGGTGCCAACCATCAAAATGGTACCGCGATTGGCAGACAGCTGCTTCGCGAACTTCATCGCGTCCTGGTACATCGGGAGCGATTTT
>JANLYY010000277.1:0-12880 GCA_031365885.1 Polaromonas sp.
CTGATCGGTGCGCCGCACTTTGAGATTGACCCCTGCCTGAACCTGAACCGCTACCAGACCACGACCTGGAACGGCCTGGTCTTTGAGGCCAACGGGCGCGATGTGGCGGGCGACATGGCGCCCCTGAAAGCGGCGTCGGGCGCGCAAGGGCTGATGGCCGACCTCGATTTTTCGGGTTATCAGCTTGACAAGGTACACCTGCACGAATGCAACTACAACTGGAAAACCTTCATTGAGGTCTATCTGGAGGACTACCACGTCGGGCCGTTCCACCCGGGGCTGGGCAGCTTTGTCACCACGCACGATCTGCTGTGGGATCTGTCGCCGCACTACTCGGTGCAGACGGTGGGCGTATCCGACAAACTGGGGAAACCCGGCACTGACATCTATAAAAAATGGCACGACGTGGTGCTGCAGTACCGCAAGGGCGTGCCGCCCAAGTACGGCGCCATCTGGCTGACGTATTACCCCAACGTGATGGTCGAGTGGTACCCGCATGTGCTGGTGGTGAGCACGCTGCATCCGCAGGGGCCGGACAAAACCCTGAATGTGGTGGAGTTTTTCTACCCCGAAGAAATCGGCGCCTTTGAGCGTGAATTCATCGAAGCGCAGCAGGCCGCCTACATGGAAACCTGCGTTGAAGACGACGAGATTGCGCTGCGCATGGACGCCGGCCGCAAGGCGCTGATGCAGCGCGGCGACAACGAGTTCGGCCCTTACCAAAGCCCAATGGAAGACGGCATGCAGCATTTCCATGAGTGGTACCGGCGTGAAATGGGCGCCAGCAAGACCACCCAGATGATCTGACCGAACATTTCAGTTGCTATTATATTTATAGCTGCTTACGCACGTATTTACGGGGGCTAGAGGCCTATTCTTCTGGTAAATAGAAGCTAAAACCGGGTGTAGACCCGTTGCAGGCATGCCTCATCTGCGATTACCCGAAAGATCGAACCCATGACTTACACCACCCTTGTTTGCGCCACCGACTTGCTCGCCCTGGTCGCCGGCAAACAGCCGCTGCGCATTTTTGACTGCAGCTTCGATTTGATGCGGCCCGCTGCCGGTCATGCGGACTACCTGTCTGCGCACATTCCCGGCGCGGTATACGCCGACCTCGACAAATCACTGAGCGCCAAACACGGCTTTCCTGGCGCGCATGGGGTGATCACCGCCAGCGGCGCCGATGCCCCGGCGTCGGGCGGCCGGCACCCACTGCCCAACCGCGAGAAATTTGCGATCTGGCTTTCCAGCGTCGGCTTTGCCAACGACATGCAGGCGGTGGTCTATGACCGCAACGGCGGCAACTACTGTGGCCGCCTGTGGTGGATGTTGAAGTGGTGCGGTCACGGCAACGTCGCCGTGCTCGACGGCGGCCTGCAGGCCTGGCAGGCGGCGGACGGCGTTGTCAACAGCGGCGAAGAAGCGGCGCACTTTCAATCCAGCTTCACGCTGGGCGAGGAACTGGTTCGGCTGGTCGATGCGAAGGCGGTCATGACCGGGCTGGGGCGCCAGAGCCTGATCGACGCGCGCGGCGGCCAGCGGTTCCGCGGTGAGGTCGAGCCGCTTGACCCGGTCGCCGGGCATATTCCTGGCGCGCTGAATCGCCCGTTCACAGAAAACTTCGGCCCCGACGGAAAATTCAAACCAGCCGCGCAACTGAAAGCAGAATTTGAATCGCTGCTCGGCCACCGCGACCCGTCAACTGTGGTACATCACTGCGGCAGCGGCGTCAGCGCCTTGCCCAACCTGATCGCCATGGAAGTTGCCGGCCTGCAAAGCGGTGCGCTGTATGCCGGAAGCTGGAGCGACTGGTGCAGTGACCCCGAGCGGCCAACTGCCAGAAGCTGACGTACCAAAACCAAAACCCGCTTTGCCCGCCGTGGCGACAGCGGATGAAGCGGGTTCGGAGTGACTCTGACAGGCAAGCCGGGTGTTAACCCCTAACAAAAAACTTATCTGCTGGCGGCGGCCGCTGGCGGCGTCATGGTGTCCGAGCCCATGCCCGAAGCGGCGCCCGTCGGAGGCATTGCGGTGCTGGAAGAACCCGAGCTGGTGCCCGAACCACTGCCAGAGGGCATGCTGGAACCAGACGGTGACGTGGATGGCGAGTTCATGGGAGCGGGCCTGGATGTGTCATCCATTTTTTTGCCACAGGCACCGAGAGCCAATAGCGCCGAAAGCGCAACTACCGTGACTGCGGGCTTGAAAGAGACTGAATTCATCGGGGGTTTCCTTTAAAGAAGGGATGGAAAAAACTTCATCGATGCTTCAATTTACTGATGCGCACTGCCTTTGCCGATGAGACACAGGCTTAGCGCCATGTAGGCATTTGACGACGACCTGCGCGTCAAAGTCACATGGGCATCGGGGTTGGCTGCACCTCGCCCGGCTCGGGCGGCGTGGAAAGCGGCTGCACTGGCTCGGGCGGGGGAACGTTGGGGTTGGTAGCCATCAGATTGATCCAGTCATTGTTAAAACAGCGGCAACTGCAAGTCGCTCGTCACCAGGGCAGACGCTGCCGCCAACATGTGCCACTGGCTTTCATTCTGGTTTGGGCAGGCACGCCGCACCATCAGTCGCAGCGCAGCTTTGGTGTAATTTCTGTCTGACAAATTCGGTTGGGAGTGCCGCTGCTGACTGGGCGTGAGCAAGCGCCTGGTGGCTGGCATAGTCGCTCGCATTGCAGCCTGATATTGACGCGTCCCGCCAACGAAGCCGGGTCCATATAGGCTGTAAGCCCAGGTAATACTTGCGTGAGCAGCTATCAAATTTGTAGCGCCAATTAATAGCGCCATTTGCGGCGCTCCGGAAGGTGCCGAGCCTTGCGCAGAGCGCGGCGCTGCGCACTCGTGCCTACTGGCTGTGCGCCAGCCGGCTGACCAGTGTCACCAGGCCGATGCCAATCGCCAGCCACGCAATCTGCGCGGCGGTCTCGGTGGCGCTCAGGCGTTTTTGTAGTTGCGGGATCAAATCAGCCAGCGCGACATAAACAAAACTGCTGGACGCTATCACCAGAAAAAACGGCAGCAAACTGTAGAGTTGATCGACCAGCGCGTAGCCGATCAGACCGCCGAATGCGGTCACCGAGCCGGCCAGCGACACCTTGATGAAGGCGGCGCGGCGATTCGTCGATGTCTGGCGCAGCACGATCAAGTCACCCATGTGGTGCGGCACTTCATGCACCAGCACCGCCAGCGCGGCGACAAAGCCCAGCCGGATGTCAGCAACAAAAGCTGATGCGATCAAAATGCCGTCGCCGAAGGCATGCACGCTGTCACCGGCCAGCACCGCCCAGCCGCCGCCCTTGCCGTCGCTGTGGTGATGATGATCATGGTGATGGTCGCCATCCGCGTGTGCGTGAGCCCGGTGAGGGGTCTCGGGCTCAACCAGCTCGGCACGCAGGGAATTGCCGGTGCGCAGCGGCGTGACGCCCGTGGCTGCCTGGCGCGGGGACACTTCATTGTGCTCATGCCCGTGGTGCCACAACTCGGCCTTGTCGAGCAAAAAGAAAAACACCAGCCCGACCAGCAGCGTGGCGAACAGGTCATGCGCGCTGGCCTGGCTTTCAAAGGCCTCTGGCAGCAGATGCATGAATGCGGTGGCCAGCAGCGCGCCAGCCGCCAGGCTGAGCATGTGCTGGGTGTAGCGGGCCAGCAGGCCGAAGCCAAGCAGCGCCGCCAACCAGACACTGCCGATGCCGGCGACCAGGGTTCCAATCAGGATTGCTATTAATACCATAGCTGCTTACGCCCGTTCTATGTGGGCTAGTGCCCTGAATTGTTTGTAAACACCCTATAACGGGGGTGCTAGCGGCAGCTGGAAGCCGCCCAGCATCTTATCAAGCAGGGATGACCAGACCCGGTGACTCGCAGCTGCAAAAAAAGCCGCCACCAGGGAATCGGGGGCGGCTGTACTCAAGGGTGCGAACGTCAACCCATGCCGTGCGTCTTGAACCAGGCTATCGCGCGCTGAAAACCATCTTCTGCGGCCGCCTTGCGGTAGCTGGGCCGGTAGTCGGCATGGAAGGCGTGCGGTGCGTCCTGATAAACCACAAATTCGGACGCCTTCGCCGCTCGGTTGCCCTTGGCGCCCGCATCGTCCAGCGCGTCCTTCATCTGGTTGACAGTGGTTAGCGGGATGCCGCTGTCTTGTCCGCCATACAGCCCCAACACCGGTGCCTTGATGCCGGCGGCTAGATCGAGCGGGTGCTTGGGCGTCAGCGCCGTGGGCTGGCCAACCAGACGGCCGTACCAGGCCACGCCTGCTTTCACGTTTTTGCTTTGCGATGCATACAGCCAGGTGATGCGGCCACCCCAGCAAAAGCCGGTGATGCCAACCTTGCGCAGGTCGCCGCCGTTGGCGCCCGCCCATTGCACCGCGCCGTCCAGGTCGGCCATCACCTGCGCGTCGGGCACTTTTGCCACTATCTCTGCCATCAGCTTCGCCACTTCACCGTACTGGGTCGGGTCGCCCTGGCGCGCGAACAGCTCGGGCGCAGTCGCCAGGTAGCCGGCTTTGGCAAAACGGCGCGCAGTGTCGGCAATGTATTCGTGTACGCCGAAAATTTCCTGAATCACCAGAACGACCGGCAGATTGGTTTTGCCAGCAGGGGCGGCGTAAAAAGCCGGCACTTTGAAACCGTTGACCTCGTAGCTCGTCTCGCCGGTCTTCAAACCGTCGGACGAGGTGTTGATCGCCGTCTGCGCCATGACAGGCTTGGCCGTGGCCGCATAGCCGACGCCAAGCGCTGCTTTGAGCGCTGTGCGGCGGCTGGCGCCCGCTTCGGTGGCTGTGCCCGGCAGCAGGGAATCGAATTCGTGTTTCAGATCGGTGTTGAGCATGCTTCGGTTTTGGTTGGTTGAGAAATAGTCTGGCGGCTGAAGCTGGAGTCTGGCACGACCACAAGTTTTTGCATGCCGACGGGCATTAATCGCGAGCCGCTGTCTGCCGCAACAGGGGTGCCTCGACAGTTTTACTTCCCACTCAGGCACGCGAATGCCACAATCGCCGCAAACCAGGACCCACGACAAAAAACCCTCGGAGGCAGCATGCAACGACTCGGGCCCGTACTGCAATTTTTGGGATGCAGAACCCATCAATGGGGTGTCAGCGCCCTGGTCGTGACAGATGCTGCCGACGCTGAGCCCAGCATCAGTTTCAATGCCGCTGCCTTGCCCGCAACGCGTACTTCCATCGCCGTGCCCGGGCAGCCCTGCACGGCGTGGCGCTTTGACTTCGCGGTGCCGCAAACCGCCGAGCGTCAAAGCATCGAAGGCCAGATTGGCGGCCAGCGCTTTGGCTTCAGCGTTCCCGCCAGGGACGAGATGCCGAGCCTGGCGTATGCGTCCTGCAATGGGTTTTCAGACAGCACAGCGATCAAAAAAATTGCCGAGCCGTACGCGCTGTGGGCTCGCCTCGGTCGGCTGCACACGCTGCAGGACCGAGTCGACCAGCAATCGTTCGGGCCGTTCGATCTGTTGCTGCTGGGCGGTGACCAGATTTATAGCGACGCCATGTGGGTGCAACTCCCCGAGCTGGTGGAATGGACCGGGATGGACTGGTACACCCGCACGCACACCGTCTTTACCGTCGCCATGCAGGCCAGCGTGCAAAGTTTTTTCTCCCAGCTGTACCTGGACCGCTGGTCTCAGCCCGACGTGGCGGCGGCACTGTGCAGCATGCCCTCGGTGATGATGTGGGACGACCACGACGTGATGGACGGCTGGGGTTCCTACCCATCCGACCTGCATCAGTCGCCGGTGTTTCAGGGCATTTTCCGCGTTGCCAAGGCAGCATTCGAGTTGTTTCAGCGACAGATGATGGGCGCCGCTGCCCCTGCCACCCTGCCCGACCAACCCGGCCACACCAGCGGTTACCGCATGGGACCGGCTGGCCTGCTGGTGCTCGACCTGCGCAGCGAACGCCGGCCGCGTTCCGGTGTGCAGACAGCTGCCGGCGGTGTGCTGGAGGCCGAACACATCATGGGTGAGGAAAGCTGGCGCGCCGCCTACCAGTGGCTGGACGCGCAGCAAGCCGCGGGCGACATGAAGCATCTGTTTGTGATGAGCAGCATTCCTGTGGTGCACCCGAGCTTTGCCGCACTGGAAAAAATGCTGGGGGTGTTCCCCGGCATGCAGACGCTGGAAGACGATCTTCGCGACCACTGGAACAGCGCGCCGCACAAGGCCGAGCGGCTGCGCCTGATTCATCGCCTGCTGGCCGCCAGCGCCAACGGGTGTCGCATCACGCTGCTGTCAGGCGATGTGCATGTGGCGGCGCTGGGCGTGATTGAATCTGACCGGACAGACGCATCGCCAAGCGCGCGCGTCATCAACCAGCTCACTTCAAGCGGCATCGTCCATCCGCCGCCACCGGGTGCGGCGCTGCATTTTCTGGAGCAGGCCTGCCTGGCCGTCGACACCATTGACCGGGGCATCACCGGCACGATGTACGAGTTTCCAACGACCACGCACCGCATGATCGGCCTGCGTAATTTCCTGACCCTGCAGCCCGATGCGCCCGGCGGCGCCGGAGCGTTGGGCCGCTACTGGGCCAACTGGTGGGCAGAGGGTGAGCCGCATCCGTACACCAAGGTGATTCATCCGGTGGGTTGAGTCGGATGGCGGACTTTCCTCCAGGAGCCTGTCGGACTGGCCGCATCGACAGCAAAAATCGGCCCCAGCGAGAAAACTTTCGGCTGGATTCGCAGGTCCATAGCCCCGGTATGAGTCCGGAAGCCGGCAAAAATGCTCATGGGCTATTTAACGCCAGCCGGCAGCGCCAGCTTCGCGCGCGCATCGATGCGACATTCCACCACCTCGCCATGGCAAGGTCATGCTCATGCTCATGCTCAGGCCCAGGCATTGCGCAACAGTTGCCTTAAGAACAGTGTGGGCGGCAACGCCGCAACAATGGCCGCCACATCAAGCGGGCTGGCCTGATCACTCAAAAACCTAGCCATGCGCGCAGCGCCCGCACGCCGAAATAAGGCCAAAAACAGCGCTGGAGCAAGCTCTGGATGGGCGCGAATGACCTGCAGAAAAAGGGTGTCCATGCGGCTTTGAAGCCAGGAATCTGGCGCATGGCCTATGGGCGTTTGCCCACGCGTTAAAGCCTGCGCACAGGCCAACGCCCAGCGCTGAATACGAACAAATGCATAACCGGTAGCAGCTCGCGCGCCCCCAGCCGTCAGGCCGGCGTAAATGTAGTTGCGCCGGGCTGGTGGCAACGGCGCCACCGCTCCCATCGGCAGCACGCCATGCTCGGTACGCAGGCAGGTAAATTTAGCGCCACGCGTGCGCCGGGCCACAACCACATCAAGTTGCGCGCCAAGCAGCTCGGGCCCCAAGGGCTGGGGCGAAAATACCGTCAGCTCGATCAAGGCACGGTGTGCTGACGTCGGCAGCACATAAGTGAAGGTGATGCGCTTGTCACTGCGCCGCGCAAAGTCCATCAGATCGGCACAGTCCGCACTGAATACCGCCTGCTCACACTCAATTTCCATGCCATAAAAAGACTGCCACAACAGCGCTCCGCCCTGGACCGGCAGCGCGAGAGGTCGGGTGTCAACGACGGCTTTGCAGCGCAGGGTTTCGGTGGGCGTGTGGACGTGCCAGGCATCGCCGACGGGCTCGCAGCGCGTGACGCGCTGATCAAGACGCACGTTGATGTGCGGTGTTCCGGCCAAAGTGGTCAGTGCATGATGGTAAAACTGCAGACTGTTGACCATCACATACGGTCTGGACTGGTAGTCAAGCAACACGGCATTGGCATCTTCCGCACCAACGCGCAGGAAGTGCCAGGCGTGGGACACAAGGCCGCCAATGGCCTGCAAATCTGTCACCTCGGTGGTCCAAAAGCACCAGGTGCGGTCATGGGTATAGGCCGGACGGGCTTCAAGGATGGCAACTTTTAATGGGCAGGCACTGGGTGGCGATGCGTTGGCAAGCGCTATACCCAAGCTCAAACCCGCGCAGCCACCGCCCAGCACCACCACATCCACATCCACATCAAATGCTGCCATCGGCGTTCCAATGCCAGGCGCCCTCAGGCCAGACAAGCAGCAGGCACCAGGGCATCCATCACTTTGGCCGAGCACAGCACGCCTGGCAGGCCCGCACCCGGATGGGTGCCCGCACCCACCAGGTAAAGGTTTTCGATTCCTTCAGCCCGGTTGTGAAAACGAAACCAGGCCGATTGCCGAAACAGCGGCGCGACAGAAAACCCGGCGCCGTGCACACTCAGATAATCATGCTCGAAATCTTTCGGCGTCATGAAAAAATCGCTGGTGATCACCGCCTCCAGGCCCGGTAACAAGGTTTGGCTGAGCGCAGTAACAATACGGCTTTGCAGGCGTGGGCCTTCAACTTCCCAATCGACCGCTCCCTGCAAATTAGGCACAGGGCAAAGCACATAAAAGCTGTCACAACCGGCTGGCGCAAAGCTCGCGTCTGTCGCGGTCGGCCGATGCAAGTACAGCGAGAAGTCTTCTGCCAGATGTTTGGCGTCGAAAATATCGTGCAGCAACTCACGGTAGCGCTGACCGAGCCAGATCGTGTGGTGCGCCACCTGTGGATAGGTTCGTGTGGTGCCGAAATAAACAACAAACAAACCCATGGAAAATGCTGCGGCCTTCTGCTTGGCACGGGTGGCCAATGCCTGGTGTGGCCTCCCCACCATCGCTCCATACAAATGCGCGGGATCAACATCCGAAACAACCAGATCTGCAGCAACGCAATGTCCGTTTTCTAGCACCACGCCAGTGGCCTTGCCATGCTCAATCCGAATTTTTTGGACTGTCGTATTTAAAGTCACTTCAATGCCGTGCCTGTGCATCAGGCTTCCGAGAGCGGCCGTAATCGCACCCGTGCCCCCCATGACAAAGTGAACGCCCCAGGCACGCTCCAGATAGTGAATCAGACCGTAGATACTGGTGGTGTCAAACGGATTGCCCCCTACCAGCAGCGGTTGAATCGAAAACGCCTGGCGAAGCTTGGGATTGGACAGATACCGACAGACCATCTGCCATACCGTCTCATAGCTTCGCAGTTTCAGCAAGCGTGGAATTTGCCTGAGCATCACTCGCCACTGATCAAACGGCTGGGCTGAAAGTTGGGTAAAGGCAACGTTAAAAACACGCTCGGAATGGGCCAGCAATTGGCGATACCCCTCAACGTCCCGGGGTTCGATGCGGGCAATTTCCTTCAGGGTTTGTTCCAGCGTACCGCCATAGTTGAAGCGGTCGCCATCAGGAAAATAAAACTGATACCAAGGCTTGAGCGGCACCATGCAAACATGGTCACTGAATTTTTCGTCAAACAGGGCAAACAACTCATCGAACAAAAACGGTGCAGTAATCACCGTCGGCCCCGCATCGTGGCGAAAACCGTCACGCTCGAATACCTGAGCCCGTCCACCCAACTGGGCGCAGCGGTCAAAAACCGAAACCGCATAACCCTTGGCTCGCAAGCGCAGTGCAGCCGCGATTCCGCCAAAGCCCGCGCCGACAACAATGGCGTGCGGCGTCGTGCTTTGGGAAGGGACGAACAGACTCAAGGTTTCTTCCCTGTTAATTGCGAATAAATGCTTTACCGGGCCGCGCAGGTGGAGATGCAGCAGCACAAAGCGCCGCGCCTTGCGGCAGCACTGTCAACCGGTATCTGGATTAAAAACGTGCCTCTAACCCCGTGACATAAGCGCTACCAGCTATTTATTTGATAGCGGTTTGGCTGGGGGCAGTGGCTGGATGCAGCGGGCACAGCTGCATTTCCGATCCGACCCGCTTTACTTTTTGGACGCGGCTTCTGTTTCGCTAACGGCCACTGACCAGATGATCAAACCGAAGGCAATTTTGTTCAGCACGTCGGCAAGGTTGTAAATGATATTGAGCGCATTCATGCTGTTGGCTGGGCTGGAGCCGGTGAGGTAACCAAAAAAGTAACCGACCGGATATATCGCCCAGCCGATAGTGACGATAAGACGCATTAAATTAAAGGCCGACTGCACTGCCGGTGGGGCATTGGCTGCACTTATCTTGCCAGCCTGACCCATGAAAATTTCGTAGAGAATGTAGGCCCAGCCCGCCATACCGATGATGAAAGCCGGCCACACTGACAGATAGCCAGCCTCGCCCAGATACCCGCCAATCAGCATGACCAGCGTGCCAATCATCAGGCGCCAAAAAACGCCAACGGGTACTTTGGTAATCGCTGACAAGATCAGGTAAAACTCGATCATCAGCAGTGGCACGGTTATCAGCCAGTCGATGTAGCGAAACACCGTTGGCGTTGCTCCCGTTGTCACCCAGACTTCGCGCATATAAAAGTAATGCACGGCGGCCACCAGGGTCACCAGACCGGACACAGTCAGGGAGGTTTTCCACTTTGGCGAGACCCGGTCGCGTTCCAAAAAGAAAAAAACAGTGGAAGCGACCAGTGCCATCGAGATCAGCCAGAACGAAATGCCGACGAAGTCATCAGGCTTGAGCACGTTACCCGCTGCAGCCTGGACTTTCGTGGAAAAAGCCGCGAGAGTGGAAATGATTACGGCTACTTTGACTGCGGTGCAGGACACACCGGGTCGGCGAAAAATTGACAGCATGCGTTATCTCTCCGGAAATACATGACGATTGATATCCAGGCATCTTTCGGCGCCCGACCTGTCGTGATTTCAGTGATCCCGCGATGCGGCTCCAGACTAATCTCGCAGCCGGAGTTTAAGGGGCCAAGCGTTAGACCACTCAAGATGAATCTAAATCCCTACAGATGCTGCGCCCAACCCGGCTTGCGCGCACCGACGGAGCTGATGCTCATGCTGAGCCGCTTTGATTGCAAGCGCGTTAGTGGGCCTGCTCCCAACTCGGTCCGACACCAATCTCGGCCAGCAGCGGCACCTTCAAATCGGCCACGCTGGCCATGATGCGCGGTATCTCGATGCGCACCCATTCGACTTCGTTCGCAGGCACTTCGAACACCAGTTCGTCGTGTACCTGCATGATCATTTTAGTGGCCCGTTTTTCATCATCAAGCACCTGCTGCACCTTGTTCATGCTGAGCTTGATCAGGTCAGCTGCCGTGCCCTGCATGGGCGCGTTGATGGCGGCGCGCTGGGCGCCCCCACGGCGTGGGCCGTTGGGTGAATTGATCTCGAGCAGGTACAGGCGGCGGCCGAAAACGGTTTCGACATAGCCTTTGCTTTTGGCCGACAGCCGCGTTTCGTCCATGTAGTTTTTCACGCTGGGGTAGCGCTGAAAATACTTGTCGATGTAGGCTGCTGCGGCTTTGGTTTCAATACCCAGATTGCGCGCCAAGCCAAAGCTGCTCATGCCGTAAATCAGACCGAAGTTAATCACCTTCGCATAACGGCGCTGCTCGCTGCTGACCTGGTTCACGGCGACACCAAACACTTCGGCGGCGGTGGCGCGGTGTACGTCGATGCCTTCCAGAAAGGCGCGCAGCAAGGCCTCGTCTTCGCTGATGTGCGCCATGATGCGCAGCTCGATTTGCGAGTAGTCGGCGCTCGCAATGAAGCTGCCGGCGGGTGCCACAAAGGCCTCGCGCACACGCCTGCCCTCGGCGGTTTTGACCGGAATGTTTTGCAGGTTCGGGTCATTGCTCGACAGGCGCCCGGTGACGGCAACAGCCTGTGCGTAATGCGTGTGTACGCGGCCCGTACGCGGGAGCGCCAGCTGCGCCAGCTTGTCGGTGTAGGTGCCTTTGAGTTTGGACAGGCCGCGATGCTCCAGAATTTTGGCCGGTAACGGGTAGTCTTCTGCGAGCTTTTCCAGCACTTCTTCGTCGGTACTGGGCGCGCCGCTCGGCGTTTTTTTGACCACCGGCAAACCCAGTTTGGTGAAAAAAATCTCGCCGATCTGCTTGGGCGAGCCGAGGTTGAACGGCTGGCCCGCCAGCTCATGCGCCTCGATTTCCAGCTGCAAAATTCGTGCGCCCAGCTCGCCGCTTTGTTTCGCCAGCATGGGCGCATCGATCAGCACGCCATTGCGCTCGATGCGGTAGAGCGACTCGCTGCTCTTCATTTCCAGCTCGTAGATGAAAAGCAGCTTCGCGTCTTTTTCAAGCAGCGGCCACAGCACCCGATGCACGTCCAGCGTCTGGTCCGAGTCTTCGCATGAATACTCGGCAGCCTTCGCAATATCGACCTGGCTAAATTTGATCTGGCTGGCGCCCTTGCCGCACAGGTCTTCGTAGTTGATGCCGCTGCGCCCGGTGTGCCGCTCGGCCAGACTGGCCAGGCCGTGCGGCTTGTGGACTTCGAGCACGTAGCTTTGCAGCATGGTGTCATGCGCGTAGCCCTGCACCTCGATGCCGTGATTGGCAAACACATGGCGGTCGTATTTGACGTGCTGACCGAGTTTGGCCTGCGCCGGGTTTTCCAGCCATGGCTTGAGGCGGGCCAGCACCTCGTCACGCGGCAGCTGTGCGGGTGCGTCGGGGTAGTCGTGCGTCAGCGGAATGTAGGCCGCTTCACCCGGTGTCACACTGAAGCTGACACCGACGATTTCGGCGCGCATTTCATCGAGCGATGTGGTTTCGGTATCGACTGCGGCCAGATCAGAGGCTTCCAGCCTGGCCAGCCAAGCGTCGAACGCCTCCCAGGTAAAAATCGTGTCGTACTTCAGGTTGGTGGCGCGCTCTGCCAGCGGCTTGTCTGCAATTTCGGGTTCGTCGAACAAACCGCGTGCGCTGTTAGCCGGGCGGCTTGAGGTCTTTTGGCCCTCCACGTGCCCGATCAACTCGGGCGGAGCGCTTTCCGTGTCGATCTGCCGCACCAGCCCCTTGAAGCCGTATTTCTCATAAAAAACCTTCAGAGCCTCCGTATTCTGTGCGTAAGCAGCTATTGAATTCATAGCAGGCAGGCC
>JANLYY010000013.1:0-4990 GCA_031365885.1 Polaromonas sp.
GTCGGCAATCGCGGTGAAAGCCTGATCACCCGGCACCTTGGCGATGGTCTTGTAGTAATCCCAGGGCGTGATGGATTCTTTGGCGCCCTTGACTTCAAACAGGTACATGTCGTGAATCATGCGGCCGTCGGCGCGGACCGTGCCCTTGTTGTAGAAGTCGTCGATCTTCATGGTCTTGAACGTGCTCATGACCTTGTCGGCGTCGGTGGTGCCGGCGGTTTGCACGGCTTTGAGGTAGCTCGTGGTGGCCGAATAGTCGGCGGCCTGAATGCTCGACGGCATGCGCTTGTATTTGGCAAAGAAGCGTTTGGCAAAGGCGCGTGAGGCATCGTCCTGGTTCCAGTACCAGCTGTCGGTCAGTTGCAGCCCTTCGGTGTTGGCCAGACCCAGGCTGTGAACATCATTGATGAACACCAGCAGGCCGGCGACCTTCATGGTTTTGGTAATGCCGAATTCTTTCGCAGCTTTCATGGAATTGATGGTGTCACCGCCAGCATTGGCCAGGCCCAGAATTTGCGCCTTGGATGCTTGTGCCTGCAAAAGGAACGAGGAAAAGTCCGATGCATTCAGGGGGTGGCGCACAGCACCAGCGACTGTGCCGCCGTTGGCTTTCACGACAGCAGAAGCATCGTTTTCAAGCGAGTAGCCAAACGCATAGTCAGCCGTCAGAAAGAACCAGCTTTTGTTGCCGGCCTTGACCAGCGCGTTGCCCGCGACCTTGGACAGCGCTACCGTGTCATAGGCGTAGTGAACCGTGTAAGGCGTGCAGTCTTCGTTGGTCAGTCGGGCAGACCCAGCGCCAATGGCGATGAAGGGGCGCTTTTTCTCGGCCATGACTTTGGACATGGCAATCGCCGTGCCGGAACTGGTGCCGCCGATCAGCATCGACAGGCCGTCTTTATCGACCCACTCGCGCGCTTTCGACGAGGCCACGTCAGCCTTGTTCTGGTGGTCAGCGGTCAGCACCTCGATTGGGCGGCCGAGGACTTTGCCGCCAAAATCCTGCGCGGCCCACTTGACCATTTCGCCGCCAGCCGGGCCGTCAATGTCGGCATACAGGCCGGACATGTCGGTGATAAAGCCGATCTTGACCGGGCCGGTGCCCTGGGCGACGGCGGGCGCAGACGCTACAGCGCCCAGACCAATGGCCATCGCAGCAAGGAGTTTGTTAAATTTCATGGGTGTTTCCTGACAGGGTGAGTGAAGGTTGAAAGGTTAAAAAAAAGCAGCGTGGAAAACCGGCTGGGTTTTTACACGCCAAGGTATTCATGCAGCATGTCGGTGTTGTCCGCCAGCTCGCTTTGGGCAAACTGCTTGACGATGCGGCCGTGCTCCATCACATAAAAACGGTCGGCCAGCGGCGCGGCAAAGCGGAAGTTTTGTTCGACCAGCACGATGGTGTAGCCGCGTTTTTTCAGCGTCAAAATCATCTCGGCCAGCTTTTGCACGATGACGGGCGCCAGGCCTTCGGAGATCTCGTCGAGCAGCAGCAGCCGCGCGCCGGTGCGCAGGACGCGCGCGACGGCCAGCATCTGCTGCTCACCGCCCGACAGCCGCGTGCCGGGGCTGCTGGCGCGCTCTTTCAGGTTCGGAAACATCGTGTAAATTTCTTCGATGCTCATGCCGCCGGGCGATATGACGGGCGGCAGCATCAAATTTTCTTCGGCTGAAAGACTCGCGAAAATGCCGCGCTCTTCCGGGCAGTAGCCAATGCCGAGGCGCGCCACCTTGTGCGGCGCCAGCTTGATGGCTTCTTCGCCCTTGATCTTGATCGAGCCTTTGCGCGCACCCGTCATGCCGACGATGGCGCGCAGTGTGGTGGTGCGACCGGCGCCGTTGCGGCCCAGCAGCGTCACCACTTCGCCTTCATGCACGATCAGGTTGACGCCATGCAGGATGTGCGACTCGCCATACCAAGCGTGCAGGTCTTCAATTTTCAGGAGCTCTTTTGACATCAGTGCGCGCCCTGCAACTCGGTTGCAGAGGTGCCCATGTAGGCCTCCATCACCAGCGGGTTTTTCGATACTTCGGCATACGGCCCGTCGGCGATGATGGCGCCACGCTGCAACACCGTGATGCGGTCGGCGATGCTGGAGACGACATTCATGTTGTGCTCGACCATCAAAATCGTGCGGCCGACAGATACTTTTTTGATCAGCTGCGTGACGCGGTCCACGTCTTCGTGGCCCATGCCCTGGGTCGGCTCGTCGAGCAGCATCAGCTCGGGCTCCAGTGCCAGCGTGGTGGCGAGTTCCAGCGCGCGTTTGCGGCCGTAGGGCAAATTCACCGTCAACTCGTCGGCGAAGTGGCTCAAGTCGACTTCGGCCAGCAGCGCCCGAGCCCGGTCATGCAGGTGAAACAGCGTGTCCTCGGCCTTCCAGAAATGAAACGAGGTGCCCAGGTTGCGCTGCAGTGCGGCGCGCACGTTTTCCAGCACTGTCATGTGCGGAAAGACGGCAGAAATCTGGAACGAGCGAACAATGCCCCGGCGCGCGGTTTGCGCCGGTTTTTCATGCGTGATGTCGACGCCATTGAACGTGATGGTGCCACGCGTGGGGTGCAAAAACTTGGTCAGCAGGTTGAAAAAAGTTGTCTTGCCGGCGCCGTTCGGGCCGATTAGCGCGTGAATATGGCCGCGTTGCACTTTCAAGTCAACATTGTTGACGGCGACAAAGCCCTTGAACTCTTTGGCGAGGCCGCGCGTTTCTAGGATGAATTCCACTGGCAAGTTGTGCTCCGGAAATTGGCTGTGGGTGGAGTGTAAGGGGTTCAATGCGGGCCGAAAAAGCACCGCCTCTTACCTTGCAAAAATCATGAAGTTATTGCCGAAAACACGGGGCTTATGTTAGCCGCACGCCAAGCGGGCGCAAGCGGAATGACCCCTAGGTAGTTTTGCGTGATTTCGTCGGACGGCGCTGTTGTAGGCGTTGGCAGGCACCTGCCTGGGCGAAGGCGCCGCGCCTGGCGGTGGAACCGCTCATGTGACAGATATTCCAGTAAAAAATGGCTGTAGCCCAGGTATTACGTGCATAAGCAGCTATTAAAACAATAGCGTCGATGGAGCCGCGCATGCTTGCCGTACGCGTGGTGAGTGCGCTAGTCGCGCGGGCGGTTGATTCGCTCGTCCAGCCGGGGCGGTGCGCCATTGGGCGCGTCGGCGCGGCGCTGCGGCTGGCGCTCGCGGCCCGCTTCGCGGGGCTGATCTGGTTGCTGGCGCTGCTCCGGTTGCGGTTGCTGCTGATCGCGGGACTGGCGTTGCTGCGCTTGCTGGGCTCGTTGGGCTCCCTGTTGAAGTTGTTGCGCTGCTTGTTGCTGACGGGCCTGATCCTGAACCGCGCGCTGGGCTTGCTGCGCTTGCTGGGTTTGCTGGGTTTGCTGGATTTGCTGTTGCTGCGTCGCCTGCCGGGTCTGGTCTTGCTGGCGTTGCGCTTGCAGCTGTTGTTGCTGCTCGCGCGCCTGCCTTTGCTGCTCCTGCTGGGCGCGTTGCTGGGCTTGCAGGGCTTGTTGTGCCGGTTGCTGCTCCTGCAACTGCCGCTGCGCCTGCTGCTGCCGCACCGCCTGTCCCTGCAAGGCGCGCTGGCCGATGGAATCTTCGGCCTGCTGGCGTTGCTGCTCCTGCTGCCGCGCCGCGTCCATTTGCTGGCGCTGCTGGTCGCGCCCAAGTCGTTGTTGCTGGTCGCGCGCGCGTTGTTCGGCGTCGAACGCACTTCGGTCTGGCGCTGTGCCTTGCTGCGGCAGGGCGGGTGAAACAAGCTGCGCGGGCTGACCGGGCCGGGGCTGCTGGCCCAAGAGGCTTTCAATCGGGCGACCCATGCGGGCGTTGCCTGGCGGGTCATTCTGGCGCGGCTCGTTCGGGCGCTCATCTCGTCTGTCATCACGCCGCTCATCACGCCGCTCATCACGCCGCTCTTCGCGCCGACCCGGTGGCTGCAACTGGCTGGCCACCACGGGCCGAACGGTGACGGCAGCGGGCGGCAGTGTGGCCGGGCTGGCAGCCCTCGGCAAGTCGCGCAGACCGACCAGGCGCGGCGGCAGGCCGCCGCGCTCGGGCACCAGCAGCTGGGCGCGGCCGAGGTCAGCCGGATTCAGGCGTTGCGCCTCGGGCCGCACGCGCTGGCCGCGTGCAAAGTCGTAGCTGTTTATCGCGCTGACGGCGTCGTGATGGCGCTGGTAGCGATAGTTGTAGGTAGCGTTGATATTGTTGACCACGATGTTCTGGTTCACGTTGGTGACGTAACGCGGGCTGTGCTGATAGGCCGGGCGAAAAGCCTCGCCGGGCGCCAGCGGGAACCAGCCCAGGCCGGGCTGCGCAGCTTGCTGGCCGATGGACACATTCCAGTTCAAGCCGCCGGCGTTGCCGCCGATAAAAGCCACCAGCGCGGGCGCATACACCGGTCGCGCGGCCAGCTGGCCGGGCACCCAGCCCCAGCGCGGGCCAATCTGCGCCCAGCGGCCATAGTGAAAGGGCGCAAAGCCCCAGGGCGCGTCGTCTACCCAGGTCCAGCCCCAGGGCGCTATCCAGCTCCAGTGGCCGGCGCGGTAGGGCGCCCAGTTGACCGGCACGGCGCGCGGCAGCCACACCGCGCCATAGGTCGGGTTTTGTTGCCAGTCGCCGTAGTTGTCGAGCTGCTGGTAGCCGATGACCTCGCGTGGAATGTAGTGGGCCGATGCCGACTGGTCTTCCAGCCGGTCGCGCTGATGCGCCCAGGTATCGAAGCCGTCCTGCACCTCGGATGCGGGGCCGGCGGGGGTCAGCTGCGTGTCGGTGAAATTGGCCTGCTGGCCTGAAGCGATGTTGACCTGCGCGCCGCCGTCGCCGTACATTGTGCCGGCGCCTTGCTGCACCACGACGCGGGTGGTGCCGGCGCTGGCATAGGTCGCGGAAGTAGTGGCCGGGTTGGCGCCGCTGACGTCCACGCGGTAGTCGCCGGGCTGGGTAATCACAAACGCCAGGTTGGGCGTGTTGATCTCGATCCGCTGGTCGTCATAC
>JANLYY010000034.1:0-3639 GCA_031365885.1 Polaromonas sp.
CCACAGCGTGCCATCGACCAGCACGCAGTCGGCGGCCTGCATCGCAGCCCATACGTGCGGCTCCATCTGGCCCAGGCCAGGCGCATAAAAAATCTTCTTGCCGCTGGCCGGCTCAAGAATGGTCACGCCCACGTTGTCGCCGGGTTGCGGCCGGTCGCGATGCGGTGAATACGGCGGTGCGTTGCTGATGAGCGGCAGCGCGGTGAAGTGCAGGCCCGGCACGCCAGGCATCTCAAAACCGTCGCCTTGCAGCGCAACGTCGTGCCAGTTGATGCCGCAGTAATGGCCCAACACCTTGAACAGCGGGTTGCCACTGATCAGGTCGTCTCGCACCAGCGAGTGGCACCACAATTCGTGCGGCTGTTTGTGCTCGCGCAGCATGTACAGGCCAGTGGTGTGGTCGATTTGTGCGTCCATCAAAAACACGGCGCGGATGGCGGTGTCACGCAGCGCGCGTGCGGGTTGCAGCGCGGGGAAGCTGCGCAGTTGCTGCAGGATGTCGGGTGAGGCGTTGAAGAGGACCCAGTTTTGCGAATCGCCGCTGATCGTGATGGACGATTGGGTGCGTGCAATGAAGCGTTTGCTGCCGTTGCGCCAGGCGTCGCAATTGGGGCAATTGCAGTTCCACTGCGGGAATCCGCCACCAGCCGCAGAACCTAAAACATGTACTTTCACGCTGAAAAATTCCTGGTGTCGGCCCGCACCGATCAATAGGCCGGTTTTAAATGCACGGGTTGATTAGAAGGCTTACAAAAAGATGGCTTACAAATAAATCAGCCCGCCGGGTTGCCCTGGCGGGCTGGCCGCGTTTAGCGGTTGGCGATGTACATCGTGATTTCAAAGCCAAAGCGCATGTCGCTGGCAGCTGGTTTTTCCCATTTCATACATTTACTCCAATACATTTGAACCCGCGAAAGTGCGGTGCTGATACCGTCAGCGCATCTGCCGGTACACAAGCGAGTATGCGCGGATGCGCGCTTGGGGCCATCGCAGGAATCTGGATTTGCACCTCATGATTTTCATGAGGTCTGGCTGTATTGGAATGCGGCTAGCATGACACCCATGAACGACAGTATTTCGCCTGATGCACTGAGCCCGCCGGAACAATCGGTGCTCACTGGCCTGCTTGAGGTGGGTGATGGCCACCAGATTTATTACGAGCAGTGCGGTGTGGCGTCGGGTATACCCGTGGTCTTCCTGCATGGCGGTCCGGGCGGCGGGTGTTCGCCCCGGCATCGCGAGCTGTTTGATTTGACGCGTTACCGCGTGACCTTCTTTGACCAGCGCGGTTGCGGCCGCAGCTTGCCGCGTGGCGCGGTGCAGGCCAACACCAGCGATGCGCTGATCGCCGACATCCAACGGCTGCGCCAGCACCTGGGGATTGAACGCTGGCTGGTGTTCGGCGGCTCCTGGGGCGCTGGGCTGGCGCTGGCTTATGCGGTGGCGCACCGCACGGCGTGCACGGGGCTGGTGTTGCGTGGCGTGTTTTTGGGCCGGGCGTCAGACCTCACCTGGTTTTTTCAGCATGCCCGGCAGTTTTTGCCTGATGCGTGGGCCCAACTGGCCGCGCAGGCGCCCCTCGCTGCGCAAGGTGATCTGTTGCCCTGGCTGCACGCGGGTCTGCACGGAAGCGACCCGCAACTGGCGCTGTCGCGGGCGCTGGCGTGGGAAATGTGGGAATCCTCGGTGTCGCAGCGCCACAGTGCATCGCCGCGTTCAGCACCGCCGTCGGCAGAAGATGCTGCAGCGCTGCTGGCCAAATACCGCGTGCAAAGCCACTACTTAACCAACGGCTGCTTCTGGGGTGAGGGCGAGTCTGCGCTGCTGCCCCGCGCGCAATCACTGGCCGGCCTGCCGACCGCGATTTTGCATGGCCGTCTGGACTGGGTCTGCCGCCCGCAGTCTGCCTGGGACTTGCATCAGTGCCTGCCGGGCAGCCGGCTGCGGTGGCTGGAGGACTGTGGTCATAGTCCCTTCGAACCTGAGATGGCGACGGCGCTTGCCCAGGCACTGGCGCACTTTTCGGCGCATGGCAATTTTGCGGGTTGGGAAAAAAGCTTCTCTGAAGCGTCAGGCGCGGCATGAGCTTGCGACTTCAGATCAACCTGATCATCACCGCGCTGATGGCCCTGTTTGCATCGGCACTGATCTGGCAGCAGATAGACGACACCCGCCGTGCGGTACGGGATGAAGTGCTCGGAGCCAACGTGGTGGCGACTCAATTGCTCTCGCGCATGAGCTGGGTGGACGGCTCGGGCGGGCTGGAGAGTGCGATCAAATACTTGAGCCGCGTCGGACGGGTCCGCGCTAACGAAATCGTGTTGTACGGTCCAGAAGGCACTCTGCTGTATCGCTCGCCGCCGTCGACTTACAAGGTAGGCCGGGAAGCACCGCAGTGGTACACCCAAGTGGTGTCTTCACCGCTGGAGCCCAAAGTGATCATGCTGCCCAACGGGCGAATCACGCTGCAGGCTGACCCCTCGCGAGCGACCCTTGATGGCTGGGACGATTTGCGTCCGTTGCTGTGGATGGTTCTGGCGGGTTTTATTGTCGCCAACGCGCTGGCCTATGCGCTGATGGGACGGACCACCCGGCCGTTGCGGCTGCTGGTGAGCGGTTTGCGGCAGATGGAGGCAGGCGCCTACGACACGCGGCTGCCCGATTTGTCGGGCCGCGAAGGGCGGCAGATCAGTCATGCCTTCAACGCGATGGCCCAGTCAGTGCAGGACAGTGTGCTGGCGCGGCAGCAGGCGCAGGAGGCCACCCAGGCGCTGGCCAAAAACCGTGAACTGACGCAGCTGATTCAGGCGCGTATCGAGCAGGAGCGAGGCGCCATTGCGCGCGAACTGCATGATGAGCTAGGCCAGCAGGTCACCGCCATCAAAAGCGTTGGCCTGGTCATTGCGCGCAAGGCGGCCGGCCACGATGCACTGATTGAGGAATCTGCCCGGCTGGTCATGAGCTGCGCGGATCAGATTTACGACGGCGTACACCGGCTGATCTCGCAGCTGCGCCCGCTGGCGCTGGACCGCTTTGGCCTGCGCGATGCGCTGCAGGACTTGCTGGGCGACTGGCGCATGCGCTACCCCGACGCGGGCTTGACGCTCAGCATGAGCGGCCCATTCGACGGGCTGGGTGACGACCTGTCCACCGCCGTTTATCGCATCGTCCAAGAGGCCGTCAACAACGCCGTGCGCCATGCGCAGGCCAGCCGTATTGAGGTTAAGGTGGAGGCATCGGACGACAGCCTGCAGCTGGAGGTCAGTGACGATGGGATCGGCCGTGTGGATCAGTTCCATGCACCCGGTCACTTTGGCGTGCTGGGCATGCGTGAACGTGCGCAGGCGCTGGGCGGTACTTTTAGCCTGGAGCAGATCGAGCCGACTGGCGTGCGGATTCGCGTCAGTTTTCCGCTGCATACCCAACAAGAAAGCAGTTCAACTTGAAAGTCATGCTGGTCGATGATCACGCGGTGGTGCGTACCGGTTTCCGGCTGTTGCTGCAGGCCTTTGCCGACATTGAAGTCGTGGCGGAAGCCGACAGCGGCGAGGCGGCTTGCCAGATGTATGAAAGCGTTGCGCCCGATGTGGTGGTGATGGACATTGCCATGGCCGGCATGGGCGGCATCGAGGCGATCAA
>JANLYY010000057.1:0-1937 GCA_031365885.1 Polaromonas sp.
GAGATCACGCCGGTCACGGTAAAAAGCCGCGCGGGTGAGATCGTAGTTTCCATCGACGAAGGCCCGGGCAAGGTCAAGCTCGACAAGATTTCAACGCTCAAACCGGCCTTCAAGAAAGACGGCACCATCACCGCCGCCTCAAGCTCGTCGATCAATGACGGCGCCGCCGCGCTGGTGCTGGCGCGCGAATCAACCGCCAAAGAACTCGGCGCCAAACCGATGGCGCGCATCGTCGGCCACGCCACGTTTGCGCAGGAACCGGAGTGGTTCACCACCGCACCGGTCGGCGCCGTCAATAAGCTGCTGAAGAAAATCGGCTGGAACGCGCGCGACGTTGATCTCTGGGAAGTCAATGAAGCATTCGCCGTGGTGCCGATGGCCGCGATGAAAGAGCTCGGCATCAGCCACGACATCGTCAACGTCAACGGCGGCGCCTGCGCGCTCGGTCACCCGATCGGTGCCAGCGGCGCGCGCATCATCGTCACGCTGATGTATGCGCTGAAGGCACGCGGCCTCAAAAAAGGCATTGCCACGCTGTGCATCGGCGGTGGCGAAGGCACGGCGCTGGCTATCGAGATGATTTGAGGCGCTATTAAAATAGTAGCTGCTTACGGACGTATTACCTGGGCTATAGGCTGTTTTTATACCAGATTCAAGCGCAGTCGCGTGCGAAACGCGGCTTGCGGGCCTTGCGTACAAGCTGTTCGACAAGCCCCACAGCGGCCCCGGCCTTGCCTTCTGGGTTAAGGTCACGGCGATGAACACGCTCTTCCTCAAGCTCGGCTGGAAAACCCTGCTGCGCGACCTGCGGGCCGGTGAATTGCGGCTGCTGATGGTCGCGGTCACGCTGGCCGTTGCCGCGCTGACGGCAGTTGGTTTTTTTGCCGACCGGCTCAATGGCGGCTTGCAGCGTGACGCCTTGCAGCTGCTGGGCGGCGATGCGGTGCTCCGCAGCGACGCTGCCACGCCGCCCGCGTTCATTGCCAAAGCCGACCAGCTGGGATTGAAGTCGGCCCTCACCGTCACCTTCCCGACCATGGGCCGCGCCACCGACGCGGATGGCGGCGCCAGCAAGCTGGTCGCCTTCAAAGGCGTGCCCGAAGGCTACCCGCTGCGCGGCAGCCTGAAGGTGGCTGACCGGTTGGAAAATGCCGGCACCGGCGTCAGCACCCGCGACATCCCTGCGCCCGGCACCGCCTGGGCCGATGCCTCGCTGCTCGACGCGCTCGGCCTCAAGCTGGGCCAGACGCTGCTGCTCGGCGACGCCAGCTTCAAGCTGACCCGCCTCATCGTGCAGGAGCCCGACCGCGGCGCCGGCTTCATCAGCTTTTCGCCGCGCGTGATGGTCAACCAGGCCGACATGGCCGCGACCGGTTTGATCCAGCCAGCCAGCCGCGTCAACTACCGCTTTGCCATCGCCGGCACAGACGCGGCCGTGAAGGCCTATGTCAAATGGGCGGCTGATGAAATCGCCAAACCGGCGCAAACCAATGGCCTGCCCCGCGCCAGCGGCCTGCGGCTCGAATCACTTGAATCCGGCAGCCCCGAAATGCGCCAGACGCTGGACCGCGCGGAAAAGTTTTTAAACCTGGTGGCGTTGCTGGCGGCGCTGCTCAGCGCCGTGGCGGTCGCCATCGTCGCGCGTAGTTTTGCTGCCAAACACCTGGATGACTGCGCCATGCTGCGCGTGCTCGGTCAGCCGCAGCGCACGATTGCGCTGGCCTATTCGATTGAATTCGTGCTGGCCGGGCTGGCTGCCAGTGCGCTGGGTGTGGCGCTGGGTTTTGCCGTGCATTACGGCTTTGTGCTGCTGCTGGCCGGCCTGGTCGAAACCAGCCTGCCCGCGCCCACGCTGTGGCCGGTGGCCTTCGGCATGGGCATGGGCCTGACGCTGCTGCTGGCGTTTGGCCTGCCGCCGGTGCTGCAGCTGGCGCAGG
>JANLYY010000072.1:0-3324 GCA_031365885.1 Polaromonas sp.
GGAGCGGGCGTTTTCGGGGTCAGAGCACAAATTCCCCGCGCCTTCGGCTCGCCCTGCGGGTGCTCTGCTTCGCTTCGCAGCGAAATTGTGATCCGACCCTCAAAACCAGTCGACCCCCGAGCCCGAACCCGACCCCCAAACCCTTGTGAATGCGCCGAGGAGCGGAGCTTCAAGCGGATAAGGGCGAGCGATTGTTTGAGCGCAGCGAGTTCGAGCTCGACCCCGCTTGAAGCGAGCACCTGAGGAGGTTATTGGGGTCAGACACCGATTTCGCTGCAATGCGAAACATCGCACCCGCAGGGCGAGCCATAGGCTCGGCGAATTCGGGCTCTAACCCCAAAAACCATAGCAGACACCAGGGTCGCCTTTTTTTGGCTTACCTTATTTTGGCGAAGCAAAAAAAGGTGAGTCGCCCGCCGCGGCGACAGAGCGGCCCCGGAACTTTGCAGAGCGCGCGCTCGCTCGATCAGAAAAAGAAATTCGGGATCGGGCGTTTTGAGGGTCAGAGCACAAATTCCCCGAGCCTTCGTCTCGCCCTGCGGGTGCCGCGCTTCGCGGCGGAGCGAAATTGTGATTCGACCCTCAAAACCAGACTGACAAACCCACACAAATCAAGTCGAACCAATTTGCCTGTCAACCGTCCATCACCCATGAACAAATTCCTCTCCACCATGATCGTCGTGCTGATCGTCGCCATCGCTGCTGCTGGCGGTTTGTATTGGTGGCAGCTGCGTCAACTGGGGCCATCGGGTAAAAACGTGTCGGTGCCGGTGGCGACTGCGCCTGCGCCGACTGCATCTTCAGCCGCGCCAGCTGCCGAGCCAGCGATTCAGTTCCCGATTGATGCCGCCGGAGCCGAAAAAGCCGCCCTGCCCTTACTCGCGGACTCTGACAAATACCTGGCCGATGCGGTTGGTGCGCTGTTGCCCCGCAACGACGTGCTGAAGTTTTTGCAGCTTGATAAATTCGCCACGCGCGTCGTCGCCACGGTCGACAACCTGGCCCGTCCGCATGCCGCGCCCATGCTGTGGCCCGTCAACCCGACGCCCGGGCGTTTCACCACGCTTGAGGCGGGCGCTGCGTCCGCCACCATCAGCGCGGCCAACAGCCAGCGCTACACACCGCTGGTGCGTTTCATCGAATCGGTTGATACGAACAAAGCCGTGGCGCTGTATTTCGGCGCCTATCCGCTGTTTCAGCAGGCGTATGAAGAGCTCGGCTACCCGCGCCGCTACTTCAACGACCGGCTGGTGGCGGTGGTCGATCATTTGCTGGCAACGCCCACTGCGCGCGAAGGCCTGGCTGTGAAGCTGACCGAAGTCAAAGGCCCGATAGCCGCCGCGCGACCGTGGGTGCGTTACGAATTTTCAGACGCCGCGCTCGAGTCGCTGTCGTCAGGACAAAAAATGATGTTGCGCGCGGGGCCTGACAACCAGTCACGGCTGAAGCTGAAGTTGCGGGAAATCAGGGGGCAGATCGCCGGTGCGGGAGTGACGAAGGCGGGTGCTGCAGCCAAGCCGTGAGAAGGGCTGCTGCAATGACTCGCAAGCAATTTCTTGAGCGTTTTAGGGCTGTAGCCCCCCGTATTACGTGCGTAAGCAGCTATTAAAGTGATAGCTACGACGTGAAGGCATGAATAGGAATCGGAATCCGAATTCGTGTCCTAAACCCTTGTGAATGCGCTGAGGAGCGGAGCTTCGAGCGGATCAGGGCGAGCGATTGTTTGAGCGAAGCGAGTTCGAGCTCGACCCCGCTTGAAGCGAGCACCGGAAGGTGCGGTTATTGGGGTCAGACACCGATTTCGCTGCAATGCGAAGCATTGCACCCGCAGGGCGAGCCATAGGCTCGGCGAATTCGGGCTCTGACCCCAATAACCGACGCAGACACCAGGGTCGCCTTTTCTTTTGCTTACTTTGCTTTTGGCGAAGCAAAAGAAAAGTGAGTCGCCCGCCGCGGCGACAGAGCGGCACCGGAACTTCGCAGAGCGCGCGCTCGCCCAATCAGAAAAAGAAATTCGGGATCGGGCGTTTTTGGGGTCGGAGCAAAAATTTCCTTTGACTTCGTCTCACCCTTTGGGTGCTTCGCAGGAAAATTGCGATCCGACCCCAAAAACCAATCTAAAGCCAACGCTTCAGCAATCCCATCACCTGATCAAACCGCTTCCCGTAAGGCGGATAAAACAAATCCCCGCGCGCCCACTTCGACTGCACCAGCACCGGCTTTTGCTGCGTCAATCGCAGGAAGCCGGCTTCGCCGTGGTACGAACCCCAGCCACTCTCACCAACGCCGCCGAAGGGCAGATTTTCATGGGCGATGTGCATTAGCGTGTCGTTGATCGTCACGCCGCCGCTGACGGTGCGGGCCAGCACCTGGTCGCGCGCGGTGTGGTCGGTGCCGAACCAGTACAGCGCCAGCGGGCGCGGCCGGGCGGTGATGTAGTTGATGGCGTCGGTCAGCGAGTCGTAGGGCAACACGGGAAGGATGGGGCCGAAAATTTCTTCGTTCAGCAACTTTGAATCAGCCGCCGCGCCATACACCAGCACCGGCGGCATCTGACGCGATGCGCCGACAGTCGCAGGCAAGCCGCTACCCACGACCTGCAATCGTGCGCCGCCTGCTTCGGCAGCAAGCAGCATGGACGTCAGTCGCTGGTGCTGGCGCGGGCTGATGATGGCGGCGTAGTCGGGGTTACCCGCAATGGTCGGGAACAGCTGGCCGACAGCCTTTGTAAACGCCGCACCAAACGCCGCTTCACAGCCCTTGGGCACCATCACGTAATCAGGCGCGATGCAGGTCTGGCCGGCGTTGAGCAGCTTGCCATGCGCGATCTTGATGGCGGCGTCCTTCAAATCGCACGACACATCGACGATGCAGGGCGACTTGCCGCCGAGTTCCAGCGTGGTCGGCGTCAGGTTGGCTGCAGCCGCTTTGGCGACGATGCGGCCGACGGCGGTGGAACCGGTGAAAAACAGGTGATCGAACGGCAGGCCCGAGAATTCGGCGGCCATCGCGCCATCGCCCTGCACCACGCACAGCTCCTCTAGTGCAAAGGCTTTTTCAATCAGGCTGGCCATCAGCGCCGAGGTCTGCGGTGTCAGCTCGCTGGGTTTGAGCATCACGCGGTTACCCGCCGCCAGCGCGGTGATGACCGGGCCGAGTGCGAGCTGCACCGGGTAGTTCCAGGGCGACACCACGCCCACCACACCCAGCGGCTGGCGCTGCAGATACGCATGCGCGGGCTGCAGATACAGCGGTGTGCTGACCTTCACCGGCTTCATCCATTTAGCCAGCGACTTGAGCGTGTGCGACATCAGCGTGCGCAGC
>JANLYY010000088.1:0-53446 GCA_031365885.1 Polaromonas sp.
TCATGGCCAACTCAATCCGGGCGCTGGCCATGGATGCGGTGCAGCAAGCCAACTCCGGCCACCCCGGCGCGCCCATGGGCATGGCCGACATGGCCGTCGCGCTGTGGGGCAGCCACCTCAAGCACAGCCCGCACAACCCGCTCTGGTTTGACCGCGACCGCTTTGTGCTGAGCAACGGTCATGCCTCGATGATCTTGTATGCGCTGCTGCACCTGACCGGCTACCAGCTGCCGATGGGCGAACTCAAAAACTTTCGCCAGCTGCACAGCAAAACGCCGGGTCATCCCGAGCTGGGCTACACCCCCGGCGTCGAGACCACCACCGGCCCGCTCGGTCAGGGACTGACGAACGCTGTCGGCATGGCGCTGGCCGAAAAGCTGCTGGCGAAAGAGTTCAATCGCGAAGGTCACACCGTGGTCGATCACCACACCTACGTCTTCATGGGTGACGGTTGCCTGATGGAAGGCATCAGCCACGAAGCGTCGGCGCTGGCTGGCGCGTGGCGGCTCGGCAAGCTGATCGCGCTGTACGACGACAACGGCATTTCCATCGACGGCAATGTGGCGCCCTGGTTCATCGACAACACCGCGCTGCGCTTCACGGCGTATGGCTGGAACGTGATCGGCCCGATTGACGGCCACGACGCAGCCGCCGTAGCCGCCGCGCTGGTCGAGGCAAAGAAGTCGCCTGACAAGCCAACGCTGATCATCTGCAAGACCCATATCGGCAAGGGCTCACCGAATCGCGCCAACACCGCCAAGGCGCACGGCGAACCGCTGGGCGCCGAAGAAATCAAGCTGACGCGTGAAGCGCTGAACTGGCCGCATGCGGCGTTTCATATGCCGAAGGAAAGCTACGACGCCTGGGACGCCAAGGCCAAAGGTCTGGCCGCCGAGTCTGCCTGGGACGCGACGTTCGCCAGCTACAAAGCCGCTCACCCCGCGCTCGCCGCAGAGTTCACCCGCCGCATGAAAGGCGAGCTGCCGAAAAGCTTTTCGCAGCTGGCCGTTGACACCGTCATCGGCGCGCACACCCAGGCCGAAACCGTGGCCTCACGCAAGGCTTCGCAACTTGCCCTCGAAGCCTTCACCGCTGGCCTGCCCGAACTGCTCGGTGGCTCGGCTGATTTGACCGGCTCCAACCTCACCAATACGAAGTCAACGCCCAACCTGCGCTTCGACATGAACGGCGAAGTCGTGCTCACGGCCAATGCCGAAGGCGTGAGTGCCGGCGGTCGCCACATCAACTACGGCGTACGCGAATTCGGCATGGCGGCGGTGATGAACGGCATCGCGCTGCATGGCGGTTTCATCCCCTACGGCGGCACCTTCCTCACGTTCAGCGACTACTCACGCAACGCCATCCGCATGGCCGCGCTGATGAAAATCCGGGTGATTCACGTCTTCACGCACGACTCCATCGGCCTGGGTGAAGACGGCCCGACGCACCAGTCCATCGAACACGCCGCCCGCCTGCGTTTGATTCCCAACCTTGACGTCTGGCGCCCCGGCGACACGGCAGAAACTGCCGTCGCCTGGGCTGTGGCCCTGCAAAATAAAGCGAAGCCGACGGCGCTGCTGCTCAGCCGACAAAACCTGCCGTACGCACCGAAGACCGACCTGGGTGAAATCAGCAAAGGCGCCTACGTGCTGGCCGAGCCGGCGGAAGTCGGTCTCAACAAGAAAGCGCAAGCCGTCATCATCGCCACCGGCTCGGAAGTGCAGCTGGCCTTGAAGGCGCAAGAGCTGCTCTCCGCCCGCAAGATCGCCGTGCGCGTCGTCTCCATGCCCAGCAACACCACCTTCGACAAGCAAAGCACCGCCTACAAATCGGCTGTGCTGCCCGCAGGCATTCCGCGTATCGCGGTTGAAATGGGCGTCAGCGATGGCTGGTGGAAGTACGGTTGCGCCGCCGTAGTCGGCATCGACTCCTACGGCGAAAGCGCGCCAGCGCCTGTACTCTTCAAGCACTTCGGCTTCACGCCGGAAAATGTGGCGGATACGGTGCGCAAGGTGCTGAAAAAATAATTTGCTCAACGGATTTTCTAGCCACCGTTCGGGCTGACCCTTCGATACCTCAGGGCGAACGGGTATAAAAACTGATTTTTTATCCCCATTTACAGGAGCATTCAATCATGACCATCAAAGTAGGCATCAACGGCTTCGGCCGTATTGGCCGCAACGTTTTCCGCTCGGCAGTGCAGAGCTTTTCCGACATCGAAATCGTCGGCATCAACGACCTGCTCGAACCCGACTACCTGGCTTACATGCTGCAGTACGACTCGGTGCATGGCCGCTTCAAGGGCGACGTGAAAATCGACGGCAACACCCTGATCGTCAACGGCAAGAAAATCCGTTTGACGCAGGAGCGCGACCCGGCGAATCTGAAGTGGGGTGATGTCGGCGCCGACGTGGTCATCGAATCGACCGGCCTGTTCCTAGACAAAGCCTCTGGTGAAAAGCACCTGGCTGCCGGCGCCAAAAAAGTGATTTTTTCTGCCCCGTCGAAAGACGACACGCCGATGTTCGTCTTCGGCGTCAACGACAAGACCTACGCTGGCCAGGCCATCATTTCCAACGCCAGCTGCACCACCAACTGCCTGGCGCCAATTGCAAAAGTATTGAACGACAAGTGGGGCATCAAGCGCGGCCTGATGACGACCGTACATGCCACCACCGCCACACAAAAAACCGTAGACGGCCCGAGCAATAAAGACTGGCGCGGCGGCCGCGGCATTCTGGAAAACATCATTCCCTCCAGCACTGGCGCGGCCAAGGCCGTTGGCGTGGTGATTCCCGAGTTGAACAAAAAGCTCACTGGCATGAGTTTTCGCGTGCCCACTTCCGATGTGTCGGTGGTTGACCTGACCTGCGAGCTGAGCAAAGAAGCCACGCTCAAGGAAATCTGCGCCGAGATGAAGGCGCAAAGCGAAGGCGCCCTGAAAGGCGTACTCGGCTACACCGAAGACAAGGTCGTCGCGACCGACTTCCGGGGCGACACGCGCACCTCGATTTTTGATGCCGACGCGTCCATCGCACTCGACAGCACCTTCGTCAAAATCGTCGCCTGGTACGACAACGAATGGGGCTACTCGAACAAGTGCCTGGAGATGGTGCGGGTGGTGGCGAAGTGATCCTTCGCTGGCCTTGACCAAAACGCGCTCCAGGGCGCGTTTTTTTATGCTGGTGGCCGAACCGAAGGCGCCTCGCCCGGCAGACAAACCAGTTTCATCGGTTGAAAAATCAGCCCCTTGAGTTGCTGCGGCCCGCCGACGGATTCAAAGCCGAATCGCTGATAAACCAGCACCGCATTCAGGCTCGCGTTGACGGTGAATTCGCCCGCGTTGCCGGCCGCCAATGCCGCGTCGCGCACAGCCCGCCACAACTGCCGGCCGATGCCGCGCTGCTGAAATTCCGGCACGACGAACAGGTGCTGCAAATGCCGGTGTTCGCGCAACGCAGCCGCGCCGCAAAAAACGCCGTCTGCTTCGGCTACCCGGTAGTCGATGTCCGGGCGCGCCAGATAAAGCGCAAGCGCCTGCGGCGTGACAGCCGCCCTGAACCTTTCCGCGTCATTGCCGTCGGGCAAGGCAAGAAACAGGTGGGTCAGCGACGTGATCAATGCACTGACCTGCTCTGCGTCGGGCGGTATGGCGTTGCGAATGGTCAGCATGGCAGGTGGTAGCGGTACATCGGCCTGGTTAGGTATCAAACAGACCATTAGCCCTTGTAAAACGTGCGCAAGCAGCTATTACTAACATAGCAATTGATTATTTTATGCAAGGCGTGGTTGAGTTCGTCCGGCACCACCAGGCGGTTCAATTCGGTCACATGGTCCTCGCGCATCCGTGCGCCCCGGGTGCGCCGCGTGTGGCAAGAGGAGAAAGCCTTTCGACGGCAGGCGATCGGCGGCACTCGTACCATGGTGCTCTACCGAAAGCTCTGTCCCGGAGACCCGTATGCAGCTTCCTGATTTTGGCCTCGGCACCTTCCGCCTGGAGGGCGCGCAAGCCATGGCGTCGGTCAGCGCCGCCCTCGACGCCGGCTATCGGCTGATCGACACGGCGCAAATGTACAACAACGAGACGCAGGTTGGCAAAGCCGTGGCTGCCAGCGCTGTGCCGCGCGGCGAAATTTTCGTCACCACCAAAATCTGGCCCGACAACTTCACGCGACTGGTGACCAGCCTGAAGGAAAGCCTCGCGCGCCTGCGCATGGACCAGGTTAACCTGACGCTGCTGCACTGGCCGGCACCAGGCGACGGCCTGCCGCTGGCCGATACGCTGGGCGCGCTGCTGGAGGCCAGAGCCGCCGGGTTGACGCAGCATATTGGCGTGTCGAACTTCAACATCGCGTTGCTGCACGAGGCGATTGCCATCGCAGGCCCAGGCCAGATCGTGACCAATCAAATCGAGTTGAGCCCCTATCTGCAAAACCGCAAGGTTGC
This sequence comes from Polaromonas sp., assembly GCA_031365885.1. Classification (GTDB taxonomy): domain Bacteria; phylum Pseudomonadota; class Gammaproteobacteria; order Burkholderiales; family Burkholderiaceae_C; genus Polaromonas. The sequence continues at coordinate 4,447 of JANLYY010000088.1, forward strand.
CGAATTTGCCAGCACCCAGGGTATCCGCATCACCTCGTACATGACACTGGCGCGCGGCGCGGTATTGCACGACCCGGTGCTTGAAAAAATCGCACAGCGACTGGGCGCCACGGCGGCGCAGGTGGCGCTGGCGTGGGCCATGCAGCTGGGCATCACGGTGATTCCGTCGTCGACGCGGCGCGAAAACATCGAAAGCAATTTCGCCGCGCGCGATCTCACGCTCAGCGACGACGACATGGCTCAGATCGAGCGGCTGGAGCGCAAGGGGCGGCTGGTCGATCCGGACGGCCTGAAACCGGTGTGGGACTGATGCTGCCCGCCGGTGGCAGACTTCAAGCCATGAATTCACTCCAGCTCCACGCCGTCAATTCGCAGCTGTGCCATGTCACGTCCAGTGACGGTATGCACGTCGGCAACCTCAAGCTGATCGGCGGCGTCTGGAAGTTCAAGGCGATAGGCGTGGACGCCGACGGCCAGATCATTCCCGGCGGTGGGCCGTTGACCGGGCAACACAACGCGCTGTTTGCGGTGCTGGACGAAGCGACCATCAGCGCGGTGCTGACAGCAAGCTGAATCGGCGCTTTCGAACGGGGTGCGAGAGCTGCCAGTGAGGGTGAAAGACCGGATCCAGCCCGTCGCGGTGACACGGGTTGCAACGGTATTCGCGCGCCGGCGCTGTCGGCGCCGGGGACAGGGCACACCATGCCTCTTCAATACCGGCTGGCGCGCCGTTCCATGGATAAAAACCGCTCCCAGTCCAGTGAAAACGTGCATAAGCAGCTATTATAAATATAGCAATATAGGTAACGCCCGAATCCCGCCCGTATACTGAAATTCATGTATTCACTACCCCGCACCGCCACCGCACCCTTCTGTCCGTCTGAAGTCAGAGGCAGCGTGATGGTGGACGCCGGTCTGCCGTTTCACAAAAAATTGCTGCGTTTTGCCGGGCCGGGTTTGCTGGTGTCGGTCGGCTATATGGACCCGGGCAATTGGGCGACGGACATCGAAGCCGGATCGCGCTTCGGCTACGGCCTGCTGTTCGTGGTGTTGCTGGCCAGCCTGGCCGCGATGCTGCTGCAAACGCTGTGCGTGCGGCTGGGCATCGTGGCGCAAAAAGACCTGGCGCGGGCCTGCCGTGAGCGCTATTCGCTGCGGGTGAATCGCTTTTTGTGGCTGGGTGCCGAGCTGGCAATTGTCGCGACTGACCTCGCCGAAGTGCTGGGCAGTGCGCTGGCGCTGCACCTGCTGTTCGGCGTGTCGATACCGGTCGGCATCGGCATCACGGCATTCGACACGCTGCTGGTGCTGGGCCTGCAGGGCGCGGGCTTCCGGCGTGTCGAGGCCATCGTGCTCGGCCTGGTCGCCACCATCGCCGGCTGTTTTGTGGTCGAACTGGCGATGTCGCAGCCGAACTGGTTCAACGTGGCGATGGGCCTGGTGCCCAGCCTGGAGCGGCTGCAGCAACCCGGCGCGCTCTACCTGGCCATTGGCATCGTCGGCGCCACCGTGATGCCGCATAACCTGTACCTGCATTCGTCCATCGTGCAGACGCGGCGTATAGCCGACACCGATTCGGGCCGCAGCGAGGCGGTCAAGCTCGCCACCATTGACACCGTGGTTTCGCTCACGCTGGCGCTTTTTGTCAATGCGGCGATCATGATTCTGGCGGCCAGCACGTTTCACGGCAACGGCTACCGTGCGGTCGCCGACATTGCCGACGCGCACAAGCTGCTCGAACCCGTCGTCGGCACCGCACTGGCGGCAACCCTCTTCGCGGTCGCTTTGCTGGCTTCAGGACAAAGCTCGACCTTTACCGGCACCATCGCCGGGCAGATCATCATGGACGGTTTTCTGGACCTGAAAATCCCTTGCTGGCAGCGCCGTCTGATGACGCGCGGGCTGGCGCTGGGCCCGGCTTTTCTGGGCGTGTGGTGGTTTGGTGACGGCGGCATCGGCAAGATGCTGGTGCTCAGTCAGGTGGTGCTGAGTTTTCAGTTGCCGTTTGCAATGTGGCCGCTGATTCGCTTGACCAGCAGTGCCAAATTAATGGGCCGCCTCGCCAACGGCCCGCTCGTCAAGCTGGCCGCGTGGAGCCTGTTCGGCGTTATCAGTACGGCCAATGTGTGGCTGATCACGTCTATTCTCGCAGGTCTCATCAACGACTAAAATATCTATTCATAATAACAATTAACTGAATGATTTATAATAGATATTTGCGAAATATATCTATTCATTAAATCATTCATGACTACCCTCTTCACGCCGACGGAACAAGCCCTGCAGGCACTGCGTCAGCGCGGCGGCGTCGCCACGGCGGCCGAATTGCAGCAGGCGCTGCGCGTCAGCCAGCCGACGGTGTCACGGCTGCTGGTGCCGCTGATCCAGTCCGGGCAAGTTCTGAAGGTAGGTGCGGCGCGCTCGCAGCGTTACCTGCTGGTGCGTGTCGTGCCCGGGCTGGCCAGCACGGTCCCGGTGTCGCGCATTGACGCGCACGGCCGGCCCGCGCCGTTCGCGCGTCTGCATGCCTTGCAGGGCGGCGCGTTTTGGGTCGATGAAGCCGACGGACTGAGCCAGCGGCATGACGGCCTGCCCTGGTTTTTGAACGACATGCGGCCGCAGGGCTTCATGGGCCGTACCTTCGCGGCGGCGCACCCCGAGCTGGCTTTGGGCAGCGACCCGGCGCACTGGAGCGACGACGACATGCTGCGCGCACTGGCGCTTTTTGGTGATGATTTACCCGGCAACCTGATCGTCGGTGAGGCGGCGTTTGCGCGCTTTCATTCGCTGCCCGCGCGCGCATCGCGGGTGGATTCAAGCGCCGACTATCCGCGCCTGGCCGATGCCGCCATGCAGGGCACGCTGCCGGGCTCATCGGCGGGTGGCGAACAGCCGAAGTTCTGCACCATCACGGCCGGCCGGCCCGTGCTGGTCAAGTTTTCCCCGGCTGGCAACGCACCGGCTGATCAGCGCGTCCGCGATTTGCTGGTCTGCGAGCACCTGGCGCTGCAAACGCTGGCAGAGGCGGGGGTGTCGGCCGCCCGGACGCAAATCATCTTCACAGCGGGCCGCGTGTTCCTCGAATCCGAGCGCTTTGACCGCACGGCGCGGGGACTTGATACGGGAAATGCGCCAGGTCGCATTGGCATGGTGTCGCTGCTGGTCTACGACGCGCAATACGTCGGCGCGATGGACAACTGGGCCGCGACGGCCGAACGCATGCAGGCGCGCGGTCTGCTCGCACCTAGCGATGCACGCACGCTGCAACTGCTTGAAGCCTACGGCCTGCTGATCGCCAACACCGACCGTCATTACGGCAATGTGTCGCTGCTGCTGCCCGGTTCTGACAAAGCCGCTGACTGGGCGCTGTCACCGACCTACGACATGCTGCCGATGCTGTATGCGCCTGTCGCGGGCGAGTTGGTGGCGCGCGATTTTTCCGCCCGTAATTTGCAGCCAACCACCGCCACATTGCCGCAATGGAATCGCGCGCGCGAACTGGCGCAAATGTTCTGGCAGACGGCCGCTGACGACGATCGTATCTCGGCAGAGTTTCGGATGATCTGTGCTGAAAATCAGCGGCATTTAAATGCTGTTTGAGTACTATTCAGGCCGCTAGCCCCCGTAATACGTGCGCAACCAGCTATTAAATATATAGCGTTGTGATTTGACCCGCAGGCCGCTCTTCCCGCCCGTCGGCTTGCCGCGCAAAGCGGGCCGGGTCGCGGCCATGCACCGGCGCCGCGTCAGGCCACGGCCAGCCGCCGAACTGGGTGCGCTGGTAGTCCTGCATCGCCTGTGCAACCTCTTCACGCGTGTTCATCACGAACGGGCCGTACTGGGCCACCGGCTCGCCAATCGGTTTGCCCTGCAGCAGCAGGAATTCGGCGACGTCCTGGCCGCTATTGACTAGTTCAACGGCCGTGTCGGCTCGCAGCTCGATGGCGACGTGGCTGGTCAGCGTCTGACCAGCGACCGATACGTCCACGCCCTTGAAAAAGTACAGCTGCCGATGGGTTTCGGCGCCGGCGGCGGGGGGCAAAACCCAACGCGCACCGGGTGCCATGCGAAGGGTCCAGATGGCGACATCGGCATCGGGCTGCGAAGCCCAGGAATCGGGCGGTGACGCAAGGACTTCGAGCGTGCTGCTTGCAGTCGCTTGCTCCAGCTGCCCCGCGATGAGGGCGACTTCCGTTGGCCGGCCCTGTTCATCGGTTGCCACATGGCGTGGAATTCTTTCTGACCACAGCATCGTGAAATGCGGCGGAACCATCTTGTTTTTGGCCGGCAGGTTCAGCCAGATCTGAAACAGCTCCAGCGGATTCGGCCCGGACGTGTCGAGCAGCGGAAACATCTCTGAATGCACAATGCCGGCACCCGCCGTGACCCACTGGACATCGCCGCTGCCGAAGCGCGCCGCCGCCCCAAGCGAGTCGGCATGGTCGATCAGGCCCCTGCGCACGATGGTCACGGTCTCAAAACCGCGATGCGGGTGTCCCGGAAAGCCCGGCACGTCGGCGCCGTGGTACATGCTCCAGCCATCCTGGCGGCTGAAGTCCTGGCCGATTTGCCGACCCGCCAGGGACGCGCGCGGACCCATCGCGCCGTTGCCTTCGGGGTAGGCGTCGTCGTGGTAGGCGCAGAACAAAAACGGATCGATGGTTTGCCACGGAAAACCGAGCGATTTGATTGTCAGGATCGGGCTGGCGGTGTCGGGCAAGCGGTTCATGGTGTGATTGTGGAGGGGGTTATCCAGAAAAGATCAGAGCAGAAATCAGAGCAGAAGCACAGGGCGCCAGTCTGGCGTTTCAAGCCTTCAGCTTCCAGCCACTTTTGAAAATCCACCACACCGCACCCAGGCACAGGCCCAGAAAGCCCATGATCGCCAGGACGCTGATGCCGACGTGGACATCGGCGACGCCATAAAAACTCCAGCGAAATCCGCTGATCAGATAGACCACCGGATTGAACAGCGCTATCTTCTGCCATAGCGGCGGCAGCATGTTGATGGAATAAAACGCACCGCCCAGAAATGTCAGCGGCGTCACTACCATCAGGGGGACGATCTGCAGTTTTTGAAAGTTGTCGGCCCACAGCCCGATGATGAAACCAAACAGGCTGAAGGTGATCGCCGTCAGCAGCAAAAAGCACAGCATCCAGAACGGGTGCGCAATTTCATAGGGCACGAAAAGGCGCGCGGTTGCCAGAATCAACAGGCCCAGCACCACTGATTTGCTGGCCGCCGCGCCGACATAGCCCATCACCACTTCAACCGGCGACACCGGCGCTGACAGCAGCTCGTAAATCGTGCCCGACCACTTTGGCATATAGATGCCGAAGGCCGCATTCGAGATGCTTTCGTTGAGCAGCGACAGCATGATCAGGCCCGGAATGATGAAGGCGCCGTAGCTGATACCGTCGATGTCGCCCATGCGCGAGCCGATGGCAGCGCCGAACACGACGAAGTAGAGCGAAGTCGAGATCACCGGCGCTGCTATCGACTGCAACAGAGTGCGCACGGTCCGGTTAATTTCAAACCGGTAAATAGCGCGAATCGCGTGCCAGTTCATGCGGCCTCCTGTGCGGCGGGCTGCTTGTTGTTGTTGCCGTCTTCGCCCGTGTTGCCCGCATGCACCAGGCTGACAAAAATATCTTCAAGCGAACTCTCGCTCGAATGCAGGTCTTTGAAATCAATGCCCAGCTCCGCCAGTCGCTTGAGCAGCGCGGCAATGCCGGTTTCTTCCCGCTGCGTGTCAAAGGTATAGACCAGCGCCAGACCGCCTTCGGTCAAGCTCAAGGGCAGCCCGGCCAGCGCGTCGGGCACGCGGGCCAGCGGTGTCTGCAGGCTGAGCGTCAGCTGCTTTTTGCCCAGCTTGCGCATCAGCACGGCCTTGTCCTCGACCACGATCAGCTCGCCCTTGCTGATGACGCCAATGCGGTCAGCCATCTCCTGCGCTTCTTCGATGTAGTGGGTGGTCAAAATGATTGTCACGCCCTGATCCCGCAGGCCGCGCACCATCTGCCACATGCTCTGGCGCAGCTCAACATCCACGCCGGCCGTCGGCTCGTCAAGAAATAAAATCTGCGGCTCGTGTGACAGCGCCTTGGCAATCAGCACGCGCCGCTTCATGCCGCCTGACAGCGCCAGGATCTTGCTGTCCTTCTTGTCCCACAGCGACAGGTCGCGCAGCACCTTTTCAATATGCGCCGGGTTGGCTGGCTTGCCAAAAAGCCCCCGGCTGAAGCTGACGGTGGACCAGACACTTTCGAACGAATCGGTCGACAGCTCTTGCGGCACCAGCCCAATTTTTGCGCGAGCGGCCCGGTAGTCACGAACGGTGTCGTGGCCGTCGGCTATCACCGTGCCCGCACTGGGCGTGACGATGCCGCAAACAATGTTGATCAGCGTGGTCTTGCCGGCGCCGTTCGGGCCCAGCAACGCAAAGATTTCGCCACGCCGGATGTCCAGGTCAATCGACTTGAGCGCGTGAAAACCGGAGGCATAGGTTTTGCCGAGCTGGCGGATGGAGATGATGGGTTGCAAGGGTGTTCTCAAGGTAAAAAGTACTTGTAGCCCAAGCAATACGTGCGTGAGCAGCTATGAAAAAAAGAGCAATGTGAAGGGTGCTGGTGGTGCCATCTGACAAGGAAAAGCTTAATGCCTGAATCAACCGACCCAAGCTACCAAAGATTTTTTCCGTCAATCACTTCGACCTCTGCCAGGGCAGCGTCGAAGTTGTCGAACAATCGTGCGTTGACGCTGATGCGTCGGGTTGTTTTGTCCCAGCTGCCATCCGGCTGAAACGCCGGGGTGTCGCTGAAGGTACCGCATCCGCAGACGGCGCAGAAATGGTGATCCACGAGTCTGGAATGCCAGCGGTAAATCGCATTGCTGTCGCCCGATTTTGTGAGGTGGAATTGTTCAGGCGGGTAATAGGCATGCAGTACGCCGCGCTTGGCGCAGAAAGAGCAGGTGCAGCGGGTCAGTTTCGCCGGAATGTCGCCGTCGATACGAAAAGCAACTTGCCTGCAATGGCAGCTTCCCGAAATCATGATGTGTCCTTGTAAATTGCTATCAACTTTTCGACCATACCGGGGTTAGCGCGGTAACCTGCGGCGGGCCAGACAGAAGTGGCTCGACATCTTTAAGGTAGGCGGCATAGCTGTCAGTCTTCAAGAATGCCTGTGACGCTTCAACACTGACGTATTGCTGAAATGCGCTGATTGAATCCGGATCAGTATTGTCGAAGCAATAGAAGTAAGCAGTATGGCCAGGATTGGCCGAGATGGCAGGCGCCATGTGCTTTTCCCACACCGCGCGGACTTGATCCCGTTTGCCGGGCTGGGTCTTGTGTTTGACGATGAGTGCGAAAGAGGTCACTGGAATTCCTTTTGTGAATGTGAAGTGCGCGGCCTTAAGTTCCCATAAAACCGGGTTGCCGGTGGGCTGTGGTTGAAACAGCTGGAGGGCAAAAAGCGTTACTCAACCAGCGCGGCAAGCTGCTCGGCGCAGGTGGCCCAGCCCTGATGGAAGCCCATTTTTTCGTGTGCTTCGCGATCAGCCATCGTCCAGTGGTTCTGCATGGTGGCCAATGTCCGGCCATCTTTGTCAGTCATACGCGCAGAACATTCGTGCCCTTACCTTTGCGCAAGAAAATACGCCGCCAAGGCATTGGCATGCCCATGACCCAACTTATGTTGTGTCTTGAGCAGGCTGACCAATTCCATGTGTTTAAGTTCGCCGGCTTGCTTCAAAACCGCCATCCAATGAGATACAGGTTCACCGTAGGTCTTCTCGATTGAAGGAAAGTAGGAAGCTGGGCCTTTGATTTTTTGGGTGGCGTTTGTAGTCATGGAAGTTTCTCCAGGGGTGCGTCACTTGTAGGTCAATTGCGGATGAAAATCGCCACGTCCTGCTGGCGTCAGATCCAGCATGTTCCAAAGCGAATCAAGCGCGTCGTTATGGCGATATTCCTGACCGGGTTCGGGTGGTACGTAAAGCAGTTCCGAGCCCCAGAAATGGCTGATCACTTCGCCGCGCCGGTGGAACACATTGAGCATCGGCATGTCCCACTCTTCGCCAGCTTTGAACTCTTGCTGCTTGAGCACCGCAGAAGGCAAGCCCGATGAGTCGCCGAAATAGTCATGGTCGTAACTGTTGCCGTGGGTGGACAGCAGGGGCAAGGTGCGCCAGCCACGCGCCCGGGCCAGAGCCAGAAGACGAGGCAGCGGTGACTTGGCTACAACGGCCAGGTTGATGCGCTGCGTGATGTGCTGCACCATGCCTACAAGGCCATCCAGAAAGTGCGTGCAGCCCGTGCATGGCAGTTCCCGCTCAGGCCCGAACATGAAGCTGTAAATCGCCAGCGTGTCCATGCCGGGCCTGAATAAGTCCGACAGCTTCGAAGGCCCATGGTCGCCATCGAACACATAATATTGCGCAACGGTGCCCCCCGCAGGCAGCGCCCTGCGAAGTTCCGCAACGCTTTCAATCTGTCGTCGAAGTGCCATTTCGTCGGTAAGAAGTTTGTTGCGTGCCGTGCGGTACTCGGCGCTCTCGCCCGGCATGGCGAGGTAGTGAAGAATTTGGTTGCCCATCATTTCTCTCCGGTTTGAAGACACCTTGCCATCCAGAAATTGCTTTTCGGGGTCAGTCTGATCCCTGTTACCACGATCAAGTCGGCTCGGATAGCAGGTAGCAGACTTCCGTACGTAACTCTGATGGGTCGTTACTTGGTCCGTAGCGTTCCCAATTGGGACCAATCAGTTTCCGACCGATTGATTTCACAGCACGATGAAGCGCGAAGTGCGTCTCCAGCATCCGCTCATACGCGCCATGATGAATTAGCGTCGCAGTAGCCCCTCCAGGTGTCCAGTTGAGCAGGAGTCCAGCAGGTGCATCAAGTGGAGCAGACAGTTCGCGCCCTAGCCAACATGGTTCCCCATCCAAGCCGAACGGATTACGACCTTGCGGGTGATAAAGAGCGACTTGTAGTCCGAGTCCAACTAGACCGGCCGCCGCCGAAGAGAACCGCTCAATAAGGCTGTTCATGACATTGGCTATGTTGTCCTGGCGGATTACACCGCTCAGGCAAAGGAACGGGCGCGGAGGATCGTGCCTGATTTGGAGTTCGCTCATTAGGTCGTGGCCTTCGGTTGACGTGGTGACAGTTGAAGAAATCATAATGGTCGCTCCCAATGCTGTTGGTGGATTAAAACGAAATTAGGAGGTGTCACGTCTCGTCGTAGCTCAGGCTTGGTTACCTTCGGCGAGCAGCACGTCGCGCGCGACCCGATCTTCACGGCTCTCATGGGGGGAGCGAACGCCGATGTTTTGTTTGCAAGCTCATTTGACGATCTGAGTTGTAGGTGAGCTCATGGTGGGTTGGCCCTCAAGCTTGTGACACTCCGACATTCACCATCCACGGCACGCCGAACTTGTCAGTCAACATGCCGAAAGAAGACGTCCAGAACGTTTTTATCAACGGCATCGTCACGTTGCCGCCTTCACCCAGTGCGTTAAAAACCTGTTTTGCCTCAGCATCGTCAGCCACCTCGATCACCAGCGTCATGCCCTTGAACTCCGGCGTTTTTTCGCCCATACCGTCGTCGGCCATCAGTTGCGTTTCGCCAATACGAAAGGCAGCGTTCATGATTTTTTCTTCATAACCGGGCGGCCCCTTCATATCTTTTTCGGGGCTTTCTTTCCAGCGCAGCAAGCCGGTGACTTCCGCGCCGACGGACTTTTTGTAGAACTCCAGCGCCTCTTCGCAGCGGCCGCCAAAAGTTAGGTAGGCTTGAACTTTCATGGTCATCTCCTTGGGTAAATTAATAAAGTTGAACTGGGGAACGATGGCGCAGGCGATGGTTGGCGCGCCGGTTGAACAAGGGGTTGGGTCACATCGCTCCAACCCGGCCTGCCTCGCTTTAGTTCCACACGGGTCATCCAGCCATGACGCGCGCGCTGTAGGCTTCGATGGTCCGCCTCCACGCGGGCCGGGCAAGACACCGATCGCGGTACGACGCCAGGCCCGGAAACGGCGCAATCAGTGCTTGGTCGGCAATGCCTGCTGACAGCACATGCGCCATCAAGATGTCCGCGACGGTAAAACTTTCTGTTGCGATGAAATCGCGGTCAGCCAGCCAGCGCTCCAGATTCGTCAGCACCCGGTTCACCCAGCCGACCATAAACTCGCGGTGCTTGCCGCAGCCACCATCTGCCGTCCAGTCGAGCACCATCAAGCTTTGCAGCGGCGCCTCGACTGTCGTCAGCGCCGCGAAGCACCAGCGTATGACCTGCGCTTCGCCAGCGCGGTCATCCGGGAGCAGCCGTCCTGACTTTCTGGCCAGGTAGATCAGGATGGCGGCCGATTCGGAAAGTACCACCCCGTCATCGTCAATTGAGGGGATCTGCTCGAAAGGGCTGAATTGTCGATTGGCCTCAGTGTTCAGCTCGTGTGCGGGGTGGTCCATGCCGACCAACTCGAAGGGAAGCTGCATTTCATCAAGCGCCCACAGTACGCGCAGGTCGCGCGTTCTGCCGCGCGCGAAAGCGTTGACCTTTAAGAAACTGGTGAGTTTGAGCATGGTGATGTTTCCGGGTTAAGTCTTCGCGCTGTGGTGAAGCCAGGTGGACAGGCGTGTAGTAGTCGGTTTGTGTGCTGTCGTTACTTGACCTGCAGCAGCGCCTCAAAGCCGCCAAAGATCATCCGTTTTCCGTCAAAGGGCATGTCGCCCAGCGCCTTCATGCGCGGGTCGCTCATGAACTTGGCGTTGCCGGCATCGCGCGCAGCTTTCGACGGCCACTCGATCCATGAGAACACCACGGTTTCGGTTTTCTCGGCCTTCACTGCCATTTTGAAATCGGTCAGCTTGCCGTCGGGCACATCGTCGCCCCAGCATTCCACGACTCGGACGGCGCCGTGTTCTTTGAACAATGCTGCGGCCGTGGCAGCCATGGCCCGGTAGGCCTCTTTTTTTCCGGTCGGTACGGGGACGATAAATCCGTCGATATAGCTCATGGGGTTCTCCTGTCTGAAAAACTTTGATTCGCCATCGGGGTTGTCAACAGGGGGCCCCTGACGGCACCGCAGCATATAAAAAAGTTCCAATAAACTTTTTGTGTACACCGTCCACAAAAGATTAACATAGATAATGGACGCTGTCCACATAAGAGCGTTCATGCATCAATCCATCATCACCAACCTGAAGAACTCCCGTCGCAGCACCTACCGCCATGGCGACCTGCGCCGTGCGCTGCTCGATGCGGGCATTGAGCTGGCGCGCGCGGGCGGGCCCGACGCGGTGGTGCTGCGCGAAGCCACGCGCCGCGCGGGCGTGGCGCCGAACGCGGCCTACCGGCATTTCGCCAGCCGCGAGGCGCTGCTACAGGCGGTGCGGGCGTCAGCGCTGTCGGCCGTTGCCCGGGCCATGGAAGCGGAGCTTGACACCATTGCCCCCGACCTTCCGCACGCCGCCCTGGCCCGGGCCAGCGTGCGTGCGGTGGGCACCGGCTACCTGCGTTTCGCGGTGGCAGAAACCGGGCTCTTCCGCACCGCGTTCGGGCCGTCCAGGCAATTGATACAGGCCACGCCGGAGCTGCCCACCGATGGCAACAGCGGGCTGAACCCGTATGAGTTGCTGGGCGCCGCGCTCGATGAACTGGTCGCCGCAGGCGTCATGCCCGCCGAACGCCGGCCGGGAGCCGAATTTCTGGCCTGGTCGGCTGTTCATGGTCTGGCCGTGCTGGTGGTCGATGGTCCGCTGGCCAGCGCGGTCGGCCCGCAGATGGCGCAGGTCGGCCAGCGCTTGCTCGACATGGTGGAAAAAGGCCTGTAGCCGCTGGCTAAGCATCAGCGCGCACCGGCTGCCGGGCTCGCTGATGCTTGCGCGCTGATAATAATAGTAAAAAGTGCCCTAGCCCAGGCAGAACGTGCGCAAGCAGCTATTAAAAACATAGCGGATTATCGCAGAAACCAGTCGGCTAGCGGGGCGACTGCGGGCGGTTCAGGCGGTGTAGCGTTTTTTGCCGCGAACACCGTGCTGCTTTAGCAGCTGCGCTGGTAGCGAGCCTTCAAACAAGGGGGTGATGTCGCCCGTCATGATGCGGTGGGCTCTTTCATCGCCATGCAGCGCTGCCAGCGTTTGCATGATGTCGGGACGCAGATACCACAGGTCTTCCAGCGCCAGGGTGCGGGCCACGCGGCGCAGCAGCGGCGCGCCTTCGGCCAGGCCGCGCTGCTTCAGCGTCTTGATGATGCGCAGCCGGATTTCAATGACTTTTGCCTCTTTGGACATGTCATGGGTAGATTCGTCGTCACCCATCAGCCAGCCCATGAAGCTTTCTGAAAGGCTGGGTTTTTTTTTCTCGCGCCACATAATTTTTGTCTCCCCTCGCCCGGCCCGGAACTTCGGCGGCCGCGCCAAAGCAGTTCCCCAGCTTGTACGCAGCACAAGTTATGCCAGCCTGAATACGCCTGAAAAATCCTTATAAAACAGGTGCTTAGTCAACTGTTCTTCGGGGAATTGGGTTTTTTCACCGCGATTCGACAACAGCTGACCCCCACGATTGGGTTATTTGCCCCAAATTCACACCCGCTGACGTAACAATAGGTAATACTGGCGTTCATGAACAAGGTGGTTGATCCGGCAGACCGGTTTAGTTTGAGGCGTCGATTTGCTGTGGCGAGTCTTGGCGTCATCGTGGTTATTGGCATCGGCCTGGGCTGGCTGCTTTCGAACATGCTGACAGACCGCCTGCTCAAGCGCGAAGGTGCTGTCATGGACGACTTTATCCGGCTGATTCTTCGAACCGAATACGCCGAGGCCTATTTCATCGAGCCAGACAATCCCGAGCTGCGGCTGCGCTTCCTCAAGGCCATGACGCATGTGGAAGAAATTACCGAGCCGGTGCGCGTCAATGCTTTCCGGACTGACGGCACGGTGCTGTGGTCTACCGACAAAACACTGGTGGGCCGGCGGTTTCCGGTCAATGACGAGCTTGAAGAGGCCATGCGCGGCCAGACGGTTGTCAGCAGCGGCAATGCGCGCTTTGGCTTGCCTGACAAGGAAGAGCACGAGGGGCTGGCGCTGTATGGCAGCAACTTTGTCGAAAGCTATGTGCCGATTCGCAGGGATAGCCGGGACCGTGGCGGTGAGGTCATCGGCGTGATGGAGTTCTACAAGATTCCGCTGCAGCTCAACGAGTCCATTCGCGAAGGCATTGTGCGGCTGTGGCTGGCTTGCCTGGCCAGCGCCATCGTGCTGTTCACCACGCTGTACTGGATCGCCTCGCGGGCCGACCAGGTGATGCGCCAGCAGCAGGCGCGCCTGGCCGAAGCGGCAACGCTGGCGACAGCGGTCGAACTGGCCAGCGCGGTGGCGCACAACCTGCGCAATCCGCTGGCCTCGATTCGCGTGTCGGCTGAAATGCAGCAGCAGCGCGATGTCACGCCGCCAGAGGCGGTCGAGCACAGCCACGACATCACGCAGGCGGTGGATCGGGCTGACCGCTGGATATCCGAACTGGTCCGCGTTGCGCAGGCGCCGCACCTGATGCCCGAGCCGGTGCCGGTGGCGCCGCTGGTCCACGGCTGCCTGCACGAGATGCAGTCGGAATTCATTCGGTGTCGCATTGCGCTGCAGGTCGCCGGCGGACCCGACGTCAGCGTGGTCGCGCACCCGGCCATGCTGCGCCAGATCATCCTGAGCGTGATTGCCAACGCCGTCGATGCCATGGGGCAGGGCGGCGTGATGAAAGTGCGCTGGCAGCAACAAGGGCAGACGGCCCTCCTGATGCTGTCGGACAACGGATGCGGCGTGTCGGAAGACGCCCGCCAGCGACTGTTCCGGCCGTTTTTCTCAACCAAAAGCGGTGGCCTGGGCATCGGCCTGGCGCTGGTCAAACGCATGGTCGAGCAGTGGCAGGGCAGCGTCACGCTGACCGCCGTGGCGCCGCATGGCACCGCCGTGGAAATTCGTTTGCCGGTGGCGAGCTGAAACCGCCTCTTGACCCTTGAGATCGCCCATGGCCAACATTTTGATCATTGAAGATGAAGTCACGCTGGCCAGAAACATGGCCCGTTATTTTGAAAACCTCAAGCACACCGTCGCCATGGCCCATGACGGCCCGGCGGGTATTGAAGCGGCCAGACGTACCATGCCTGAAGTGGCCATCGTTGACTACCAGTTGCCGGGGCTCGACGGTATTGAAGTGATTCGCGCGCTGCGTGCCAATGACGATCAGATCCGGATCGTCATGGTGACCGGCTTCGCCAGCGTGCCGGTGGCGATTGACGCGATGAAGGCCGGTTCGTTCGATCTGCTGACCAAACCGGTGGCGCTGGCGGCGCTGCGCGCGGTGGTCGACCGGGCACTGGCCGAGTCGGGTAACCGCAAGGCGCTGCAGTACTACCAGAGCCGGCAGGCCGGTGAAGCCGGGCTCGATGCGCTGGTTGGCGCGTCACCACCAATGCACGCGCTGCGCACGCTGGTGCGCACGCTGGCCATCAGCGAGCCCACCGACAATTCGCCGGTGGCGCCGATTCTGGTGCTCGGCGAAACCGGTTCGGGCAAAGAGCTGGTCGCGCGGGCTTGCCATTTCGCCGGGCCGCGGGCGCAGGCGCCGTTTGTCGAAATCAATTGCGCTGCGCTGCCCACCCATCTGATGGAAGGCGAGTTGTTCGGTTATGAAAAAGGCGCGTTCACGGATGCGCAGGCGCGCAAGATCGGGCTGATTGAAGCAGCTGATGGTGGCACGCTGCTGCTCGACGAGATTGGTGAGCTTGACCTGACGCTGCAGGGCAAGCTGCTGCGTGTGCTGGAAAACCTGCGCGTGCGCCGTCTGGGCGCGGTACAAGACCGACTGGTCAATGTGCGCGTAGTGGCCGCCACCAACCGCGACCTCGACGACCTGGTGGCCGCCGGCAAGTTTCGCAGTGACCTGTTGTACCGCCTGCGCGTGTTCCAGATCAACCTGCCGCCGCTGCGCGCGCGCGGCGACGATGTGCTGCTGCTGGCCAAGCGCTTCATCGCGCAGATTGCCGCACGCTACGCCAAGCAGGCGCCCACGCTCGACGACAGTGCCGTGCAGGCCTTGCGCCAGCATCGCTGGCCGGGCAATGTGCGGGAACTGCGCAATGTCATCGAGCGCGCGGTGCTGCTTGGCAATGCACCGCATCTGGGCGCGGCCGATCTGGGGTTGCCGCAGGGACTGTCGGCTGCAGTTGAGATTCTGTCAACGCATGCCGATACCGCATCGGCGGCTG
Source organism: Polaromonas sp. (assembly GCA_031365885.1). Classification (GTDB taxonomy): domain Bacteria; phylum Pseudomonadota; class Gammaproteobacteria; order Burkholderiales; family Burkholderiaceae_C; genus Polaromonas. The sequence continues at coordinate 19,713 of JANLYY010000088.1, forward strand.
GAACCTCACTTGAAGCAATGGAACGCCAGCATCTCGTCGCCGCGCTGCAGCAGGCCGGCTGGAACGTCACCAAAGCGGCGCGGGTACTGCAGATCAGCCGTGACACCTTGCGTTACCGTATTGAAAAACACGGGCTGCGTGCGGATTAGCCGGGCCATCCATCACTTTCATGAAAGCGCTTCGTTCAGTTTCCGGGCATCCACAAGCGCCTGCGTGATGTCTTCGCAAAGCGCCGTCCAGGCCTTGCCGCCGGTGATGACAAAGTGCTGGTTCACCTCCAGCTCCATGCCCAGGTACTGAGCGGCCGGATGGCGTTTTCGCAGCAGCGCCGTCAGCCCGTCGCCCTTGCCCTGATAAGGGTAGTTGCGCCGCAGCGTCAGGTCGGGCCGCAAACGCCCAAATGCCGTCAGCCACTGCAGTGCAAACGCCCCTTCGCCCGCACGGCGCGGGTCATACAACCAGCCCACATCAGCGCGCCGCACCACGCCATGCAATTGGGGTGTAAAGCTGTGCGAGGCAATATGCATCACGCGCTGGCCGGCCGCAATCAGCCGCTCCACTTCGCCTTCCACCGCATCGCGATACGGCTGGTAATGCACCGCCACAATGCAGCGCCGCGTCGCCAGCGGCTGGCTGCGCGTGGCTTCCGAGTACAGCTGGCGGTGTCCGATGGAGCGGTTCAGATCAATCAGCAGGCGTGTCGTAGTGGCGGCAAAGAGGGGCGCATCAACGGCTGCGGCCAACTGTTGGGCCAGCGTCAGCGCGCCGAAGTCCCAGCCGCGATGGGTTTGAAGCAGTGCTTCGTGGCCAACGAAAAGCGGTGCATAGTCGGCTGGGACCGTATTCCCGCCATGCTCGCAACTGATGATGAACGCGGTGTCGTTCACACCGCGTTGCCGTTGTTGTCCACTTCGTACGTAGTGACCTGAAATTTCTGCAGCGTGTTCTGACCGAAGGCCATCGTGATCGGCACGTCGCCCGCGTCACGGCCCCGCGCTATCAGGACGCGTCCGATGCGCGGCGTGTTGTGGCGCGCATCAAAGGTGTACCAGCGGCGGTCCAGAAAGACCTCGAACCAAGCGCTGAAATCCATTGGGTAAGGCACCGGCGCAATGCCAATGTCGCCCAGGTAGCCGGTGCAATAGCGCGCCGGAATATTCATGCAGCGGCACAGCGTCACGGCCAGGTGCGTGTAGTCGCGGCACACGCCAACCCGCTCGCGCCAGCCTTCGACGGCCGTGCGCGTGGCGCGGGCGGCGTTGTAGTCGAAGCGAATGTGCTGGTGTACATAGTCGCAAATCGCGTGTACGCGCGGCCAGCCTTTAGGCGTTTGTCCAAACTGGTTCCATGCAAACTGCAGCAGTTCGCTGTCAACTTCACAGTAGCGGCTCGGTAGCAAAAACTGCAGCGTCTCGGCCGGCAAATCCGTCGGGTCATGCTGCCACGCCGCCGGGTTCACTTCGTCCGGCAGTCCTGAGTCGCGAATGATGGACTCGCTGTAAAACCGCACCTGGCTGACGCCGGCAAACGCATTCACGCGCCCGCACTGGTTGCCGTACGCGTCGAGGTATTCGCCCGCAAACACATTGGGCTGCACCCACACCTGCCCTGGCGCCCACAGGTCGGAGTGCCGTGACGGATGCACATGCAGCAAATAGATCAGCGCCATCGGCGACTCGATGGCGAGCTGGATGTTGAAGCCAATCTTGATATTCATGAGATGCCTGATCAAAAAAATTGAAAGGCGTTGAGATGCGATTTAAACCGTCTCGGGCACAAACTGCCTGACCTGAAGACCCATCCTAAGGCTTAAGTATGAAGGTCTGCGTCATTGACGAACAGTCTAGCAATAGCCGCGCCGCTGTGGGACGCTGGCGGTAGTCAAAGAAAAATTAGTCCTACGAGATCTCGACTGTTCCGCCATGTAAAGCGCAGGTAGTGTGCTGCAACGGTGTGTGTGCTGGGTCAACACGGCAGCACCACGACTCGTTGAACAGGGGCATCTGAAAACAGATGATTCAGTAACTCATCAAAGGACTCTTGTGAATAAATTACTTGCCACTCTTATCGCCACCTTGTTTGCCGGCGCAGCATTTGCGCAGACGCCGGCTGCAGTGCCTGCGCCTGCCGCTGCTGTCACCGCTGCCACCCCCGCTGTCGTGAAAGCGGAAGCCAAGGCTGACAAATCCGTCGCAGCTGCCGTAAAGAGCGAAGCCAAGGTTGACGCCAAAGCCGATGCCAAAGTCGACAAGGCTGAAGTCAAAGCGGCCGAGAAAAAATCTGCTGCCAAAACCACCGCCGCTGAGCGCAAAGCCAAGGCTCAGGCCCAAGTTGGCAAGGCTGATGCGGACGACAAAATCAAGGCAGTCGCCAAGGCAGAAAAAGTCGAAGCCAAGGCCGACGCCAAGGCTGACAAAGCAGGCGTCAAAGCCGATGCAAAAACCGACACTGTGAAGGTTCAGTCGGTAGCCGACAAGGCTGCTGCCAACATCGAAACGGGCGCCGTCAAAGCTGATGCCAAGGCCGACGTGAAAGCGGTTATCGGCAAGTAAGTTGCAACGGTAGATGCTGCGGCAGACGTGAAAGTCTGATGCTCGAAAAAAGACAGGCTCTGCCTGTCTTTTTTTTGGGTACTTATTCGTCGGCGTCTATTCCTGCTTTCAATTTTGAATGTGTGAATAGTCTGTCGTGCAGACACGCAAAAGCTGCAAGTCAGCGCGGCAAGATCAAGAGCGCTTTGGTCAGGCAGCGCGCAGGCTTGCCAGCAGAACCGCGATGAACACGGCCAGCTGTAGTAGGTTCAGCCCCACGCTCGCATAGTGAAGCACTTTGAAAGTACGGCCACGCTTGTCGTCCCGCGCTTGATTGATGCGCGGCGTCAGCCAGAAGCAGCTGAAGAAAAAAATCAGTGCGCAGGCAGCCAGGCCCGCCTGCGTCAGCCCTACGTTGGCGAGCGCCGCCGCAGCAGCGGTGGTGATGCCCAAAAACAAAAAATACTTGGGGAAGAATTTGCGCACATAGGCGCCTGACCACTCGGTCGGCAGCACCATAAAAATGGTGGGTGCCACGGCCACAGAAAAGAAAATCATGATGCCGACGTTAGCCGCGACTATCAGGTCACTCAGGTAAGAGAGCATCAGGAAATCGCCTTTGCATGGGACGGGTGTCTGGCAGTGCTGGTCAAGTCGGACTTTTCGGTGTTGGTGCTTGCAAAAGTCATAGCGGTGTGCGGTTGTCCTGCCAGAACATGCTGGCCCCGTTTTTTACCTGGACGCGTTCGGGCGCGCGCAGCTCAAGTCAATGTACCTGCACAGCGCTTGCAGGCAAACCTGCCCTATCGCCCCACTACCGACCAGCCCGCATGCAGGTTGGTCTTGTCGTTTTCGTAGTCCCAGGCGGTGCCGCAACGGTCGCAGCGGTAGCTGGTGATCGTGATCAGCCCGTGGCGGCGCGTCTCATGGCGGTTGTTGCCTTGCACCAGCTCGGGGTGGCCGGCGGCCTTGCGCCAGTGGCGCTGAATGCTGGCGCAGGAGTCGCAGAGCGCTATTTTGTTCGCGTCAGTCGGTAGTTTTGGGTCTGAAGTCATGGCGGTCTTTAAGAGGTGTGTGCGGGCCGCGCGTCAGGCTTGCGCGGGGTGGGCCGGAGCGTTGTGCAGATTGTCGCCGCTTGACGGCTGCCTCAGCGCTGCAGCAACTGCAAGCCCCGCAATCGCTGATGCGCCGAATCCTCCAGATCCACCGGCAACTGGTTCTTCGCCTGCAAATAGTGGTTGGTGAGCACGTCCAGATAAGCCTCCAGCGTCTGCGCGGCCAGTGCTTCACCGGCCAGCTCCAGGCACAGCGAGGCAACCTCTGACGTGCAAAAGTGGTCATTGCGCCGTGACCGGCGCAGCTGGTAGCGCGAAACTTGATCGGCCTGCAAACTCAGCACCGGCAAGTGATCGAGATACGGACTTTTGCGAAACATCTTGCGCGCCTCGGGCCAGGTTGCGTCGAGCAATACAAACAGCGGGCGCTTGGCCAGCGTGTCATTGGGAGGCAGTTCCTTCACCACGCGATCAGCCGTCACAAACTCGCCTGGAAACACCACCACCGGATGCCACTGCGGGTCTGCCAGCAAGGCCAGCAGCGCGGGGTCAACCACCGTGCGCGCCCAGCCAAAGGCAAAAGTGTCGGCTACCACATCGGCGACCAGCCAGCCTGTGTTGCTGGGCTTCAAAGGCTCAATGTCGGCCATGACCAGACAGATACCGGCACCCGTCGGCACAGCCGGACGCAGGTGACAAATGCAGTGGCTGGGCACCAGACGGCAGCCCGCACAGCGCTCCCCGCGCGGGCCGCCACGGGCCAGAAACGGTTTGGAACTGCGCGCCAGGCGCTCGGTGCGCAGGCGCGAAACAGCGTGGCGCGGGGTAGGGGTCATGTGGGCGGAACTGTACTGCTGCATGCATCGTCGGTGTCTGTCGGAATCAACCGCGTTACCCCATAGGAGCCCGTCGATAGCCAATCTTTTTTTGCATCAAACTGTGAGCTTGCGCTTGCGCGCTTGCGTGCCGCGTTATCGTGAACCATGGAAATTGTCAAACGTCTGACAGCAATTATCGCGTCGGGATTTGCGCTCGCAGCCACGCCCGAAACGCAGGCCTGGAAAACACCGCAGCCACTGGGGCCCGGCCGACCCGTTCCGGATGTTCTACCGCCGCCACAGGCAACTGATCAAGCCAAAACAAAACTTGTGCAGCCGCCGCCCAAGGAACTCGCGCCACGCGCGCTGATTGTTTTCGCGGCGGGTTTTGCACTGGCGGCCGTTGCTACCGTGGGCCTGTGGATGCTGGCAGAAACTGATTCATCGGCCAGGCCCGGAAACCCGAAAACGAGTGTTGCCGCGCCGCCATCCGCAGTGGCTACGGCACAACCCGCCCCCTGCCCCACCGAGCCCGCAACCGCAGCAGCCAGCGAAAAAGACGGGCGCTTGCCCCTGCAGGCCAGCGTTGACGGCTTGATCGTGGCCGACATTACCTCGTTCATTTTTATCGGCAGTCAGGCCGCTGCGGCAGGTCAGCCGCGCGACGCGGAAGCGGCTTTCCTGATGTCGTGCCGGGTTGCTGACAAGCTCAAGGGCGCCGCCTCGGTCGAGTCCGCCGACGCGAGGTATCAGCTGGGCGCGCACTATGCCGGGCTGGCGCTGAACACTGGCGCGGGTGCGGCACCTCAGCGTGCCGAACTGCTGGCACGTGCAGAGCGTCTGTACGCGGACAGCGCGCAGGCGTATCTCGCCAGCTTCGGGCAAGCCCACGAGAAGTCACAGCTGGCCGCGCAGGGTCTGGCGGCGGTGCGCCAGGCCATTGCGTCCAGGTCCACGTCTCCGCCCACGCCCGCGCCAGCGCAGGCCCAGACAGCGCCCCTTGCGGCACAACCCAGGCTCGCAGCCCGCAGCGAAGCATCCGAAACTCCGCCCAGGCTGGCGCCATCTGTCGCCGGGCCGGCACCGGCTGCCAGCCTCTTGCCGCGCGCTGATAACCAGGGCAAGGCCCGCCAGCGCCCACCGGTCTTCAAGGAATGTCTTCCCGCCGTCGCCACGCTGGGGCTGTGTGACCCGACATCGTAAAAAGGAGCCATGGCATGAACAAATTTATTTTCGGCACGCTGCTGGCAGCAGGAATGCTTTGCAACTCCGCAACGGCGGTCGCTGCGGTGGACTACAAAATCGTGACCGCTTCCGAGCGGGGAACCTACATCCGTATCGGGCGTGACCTCGCCGAGTTTGTGGCGCCTGCCGCAGACATCAAGCTCGAGGTCTTGCCATCGGCCGGCTCGGCAGACAACGCCAGGCGATTGCGCTACGAGCCCGGCGTGAAACTGGCTTTGGTGCAGTCGGATGTGTACCAGTCCTATGTTGACCTCGCCGCGGGCGGAAACGCAGCCGCCCGCACGCTGATCCGGCCGCTCCGCGTCATCATGCCGCTGTACAACGAAGAAATTCATTTCGTCGTGCGGGCCGACTCCGAGCGCAACTTCATCCACGAAATCAACAACGCAAAGCTGAACGCTGGCGAGCAGGGAAGCGGCACGGCGCTCACGTCGGCCACGCTCTACCGCCTGATGTTTCGCCAGGCCTTGCCAGAGGCCAGCACCAGCTATCTGTCCAATGAGGAAGCGCTTGCCAGGCTGGTCACCGACAAGACCGTGGATGTCGTCGCGGTGGTGGCGGGTCAGCCTGCCAAACTGTTTGTTGATATGAAGCCCGAGTCGCGCAAGCTGATCAAGCTGCTGAAGTTCGACCCCAACCATGCCAGCAGCAAAGCGGTGCTGGAAACCTATTTTCAAGCCAGCCTGCGGGCTAGCAACTATGCAAATCTGCTGACAACCGATATTGCGGGGCTGGCGGTCAAGGCGTTTCTGGTCACCTACGAATTCCAGCGCAAGGAAACCGGCACCAATTTGCGAAACATGGCGCGTTCGCTGTGCCAGAATTTTCAGGCGCTGCAGGAAAAAGGACGCCCGAAGTGGCGCGAGGTTGATCTGGCCCTGCCCGAACTCGGTCGCGGATGGACCTATTACGCGCCGACAACGCGTGAACTCCGCGCTTGTATCGCTGCCAGGCCGCCGCTGGAAACCCGCGTGAAAGCACAGTCTTCAAAAGCCTGCCCGCAGCAGGAACGCATCCTCGGTCTCTGCGGCTAGCGGCGATTCGCGCTGCCGAAGTGGCACTCACGCGTGCCTTGGCTTGCTCCGGTGCCGCATCGTCTGTCGAACACGCGGCATGTCGCTTGTGATTTTTTTACTGGCGCTGCGCTGGAACAGGTGCTAAAAACCGGGCAATCACCGCACGAACGGAGCGTCCCGCGGTCATCACCCGTCTTCAACTACCAAAGGCCAACCCCATGCAGGCTCTCGAAACCGACTACCTCATCGTTGGCAGTGGCGCCGTCGGTATGGCGTTCGCCGATGTGCTTTTTCATGAAACGCAAAACCGCATCGTGCTGGTAGACCGCCACGCCGCGCCGGGCGGCCACTGGAACGACGCCTATCCGTTTGTGCGCCTGCACCAGCCGTCGGCCTACTACGGCGTCAACTCGCGTGCGCTGGGCGGTAATGCGACGGATACGGGCGGCTTGAATGAAGGTATGCACGAGCGCGCCACCAGTGCCGAGCTGGTGTGCTACTACGGGCAAGTGATGCAGCAAATGCTGGCATCCGGGCGGGTGCGCTATTTCCCGATGAGCGACTACGTGGGCGACTATGGTGACTACGCTGGGCAGCATCCATTCAAGTCGCTGCTGACAGGCAAGACACAGCACGCGTCGGTGCGAAAAAAAGTCGTCGACACCACCTTCCTGCAAACCGAGGTGCCGGCAACCCATCCCCCGAAATACGCGCTGGCGCCCGGAGTTAATTGCGTGCCCGTCAACCTGCTGGCGCAAACCCGGCAGCCGCCGTCCGGCTATGTGGTGGTAGGCGCGGGAAAAACCGGCATCGACGCGTGCCTGTGGCTGCTGGAAAACGGCGTGCCGGCAGCGCAGATCTGCTGGATCATGCCGCGCGACTCGTGGTTTCAAAACCGCATCAACTTTCAGCCCGGCGAAGCGTTTTTTACCCAGTCGTATGGCGCATTTGCCGGGCAGGTTGAAATCGTCGCGAAGGCGCAGTCGGTGCAGGAGGTGTTCCACCAGCTGGAGGCTACTGGCCAGCTGTTACGCATTGACCGCAACGTGCAGCCCGGCCTGTACCACGGCGCCATCGTCTCGCAACCCGAGCTTGACACGCTGCGGCAAATTAAAAATATCGTCCGGCTGGGCCGCGTGCTGCGCATAGAAAAAGAGCAGATCGTGCTGGAACGCGGCGCGGTGGCGAGCGACGCCAATCGCCTCTATGTCGATTGCTCGGCCAGCGCCGTGAATTGGCGCCGGCCGGCTGTGCCGATCTTTGCCGGCAACACCATCACGCCGCAAATGGTGCGCACGTTTCAGCCCACCTTCAGCGCCGCGCTGGTGGCGCATATTGAAACCCGCTTTGACAGCGAGGCCGAGAAAAACGCGCTGTGCCGGCCCATCCCGTTTCAGGATCGGCCGGTGGACTACCTGGCCATGCTGGCCGCCAATATGGCGAATCAATACCAGTGGTCAAAAAACGAAGACATCGCGCACTGGATCGTGCAGTCCCGCCTCGACGGCTTCACCGCGCTGGCGAAAAACGTCAAGCCGGCGGACCTTGAAAAACTGGCGCTGCTCAAACGCTACGGCCAGAGCGCCGGGCCGGCGGCGGCGCGGCTCAAGCAGTTGCTGGCGCCCGCCCATTGACCAGGTTCTTGCATCGTGAGAAAAATCGTCATTCCCGCGAAGACGGGAATCCAGTTCACAGTGGTGGAGGCTTGTGTAGCAGCTGGATCCCCGCCTTCGCGAGGATGACGGATAGTTAGTCCATGACAGGCATCAAAACAGTTGAAACAGGCCTGTAGCCCAATAAATACGTGCGTAAACAGCTACGAAATACATAGCAAAATAATTACTGCCGGAGACTGACCATGCCGACCGTAAGCACCCCCCACACCATCGAAGGCGCAGCACTTGCACACGCCATTCCCAACGTCACGCTGCCACAGCTCATCCGCGAACGCGCGCGCCGGCACCCCGACGACATCGCGCTGATTGATGCTGCCAGCGGGCGCAGCAGCACCTATGGCGAGGTGGATCGGCTGATTGGCCGCTGCGCCGCCGGCCTGGCCGCGCAGGGCTTCAAGCCCGGCGACGTGCTGGTGATCTTTGCACCGAACAGCATCGACTGGCCGATTGCTGCGCTGGGCGCGATGGCGGCGGGCGGCGTCGTGAGCGGTGCCAACCCGATGTACCTGGCTGGCGACCTGGCGCACCAGATCCGCAATAGCGGTGCGCGCTTTGTGCTGACCAACCCGCCGCTGCTTGCCACGGTAAAAGACGCGGCAGCGCAGGCCGGTTGCGAAAATATTCTGGTGTTTGGCGAAGCCGAGGGTTGCGTCAGCTATGCCACGCTGCTGGCTTGCGACGATGCGGAGCCGGTCGTGCCGCAAAATCCGGACGCACTGGCCACGCTGCCGTGTTCGTCGGGCACCACCGGGCTGCCCAAAGGCGTGATGCTGGCGCACCGCAACCTCATTGCCAACATCACGCAGTTTGAGCAGGGCATTCCCACACCGAATGGCAGCGTGGTGCTCGCCTTCTTGCCCATGTTCCACATTTTCGGCTTCACGCTGATCACGCTGGCGGGTCTGGTGGCAGGCGTCAAGCTGGTCACGGTGCCGCGTTTTGAACCCGAGCCGTTTCTAAAGGCCATCGCCAGCTATCGCGTCTCGCGCATGGCTGTGGTGCCGCCTGTCATGCAATTTCTGGCCGGCCACCCGATGGTGGATAACTACGACCTCACTAGCCTGAGACTCCTGTTCTGCGGTGCCGCTCCCATGGGAAGCGCACTGGAAGAAAAGGTCAGCCAGCGCCTTAATTGCCCGGTGGTGCAGGGCTATGGCATGACCGAATCATCATGCTTCGTGACGGGCACAGCGCCCGAGCGAAAGCGCAGCGGCTCCTGCGGCCAGCTGGCGCCCAGAACGCAGGGGCGCGTCGTGAGCCCTGAGACCGGCGCCGACATGCCGCGCGGCGAGCAGGGCGAGATCTGGTTTCGTGGCCCCCAGCAATTTATCGGCTACCTCAACCAGCCAGTCGCCACGGCCGAAACCATTACGCCCGACGGCTGGGTGCGCACCGGCGACATCGGTTTCTTCGACGCGGACGGCTATCTGTTCATCTCCGACCGGCTGAAAGTGCTGATCAAGGTCAAAGGCTTTCAGGTCGCGCCCGCCGAGCTGGAAGCATTGCTGCTGATGCATCCCAACGTGGCCGACGTGGCCGTCATCAGCCGCCCCGACGAACGCGCGGGCGAAGTGCCCGTGGCCTATGTGGTTCCGCGCGGCGAGCTCGATGCGCCGGCCATCAAAGCCTGGCTGGCCGAGCGCGTGGTCGACTTCAAACAACTCGCCGATGTGGTGGCCTGCGAAGCCATTCCGAAAAACCCGTCGGGGAAAATTCTGCGACGCGTGCTGCGGGCGCAGGATGCGGCGCGTGGGGTCAGCTAGTGTGGCGCACGTGTGGTGGTTTACAAGCAAAATAGGCCTGTAGCCCCCGTAATACGTGCGCAAGCAGCTATTAAATCAGGAGTCCGCGAAGTGTCAGTCGTCCGATGACCTGTCGCCGGGGTTCAGCAGCCCCGTGCTCATGGCGTTGCGGAGCAGCTGCTTTTCATAGTGCCGGTTGCGCCGTCCTTTTTTGGCACCCGAGCGTTTGCCGTTGCGCTTGTCCACCACGATGTTGGCAAGCTGGCTCAAATCGTGAATGTCTTGAATCGCATTGACCGACGTACGTTTTGCCATGCCGCATTAAAGCAAAAACCGCTCGCGAAGGAAGGTCGCGGTGTGTTGGCAGGTTTAAAACAAGTGGCTTGAGCGCGTGCCGCGGCGCTTGCCAAGTGCCTTCCGACATAGCGTCGCGCGACATCAACGACTTGCTGGCGCGCAAGGTGTTGCTCAGGCTTGGCGGCGGTGGGCGCAGCACCGGGTGTGAATTGGTCTAATAGGGCTGTAGCCCAGGTAATACGTGCGTAAGCAGCTATTAAATCAGGAGCGAATGAAAGCGACCTGTAGTCGTATCCTACGTGACGTCGACCCGAAAATTGACCTCTTTGCGGCATCGTCCGCTTTCTCTTTCGCGGCTACTTTATTTTGCAGGCCGGTGCAGCGCGCAAATCTTGTTGCCGTCCGGGTCACGCAAATACGCCAGGTACAACCGCCCCACCGGCCCTTCGCGAAAGCCCGGCGGCTCTTCACACGTCGTGCCGCCGTTGGCCAGCCCCGCCGCATGAAAAGCATCGCCCTGTTCCGGCGACTGCACCGTAAACCCGATCGTGCCGCCGTTGCCCCGGCAAGCCGGCTCGCCATCGATAGGCGTGGTGATGCCGAACGTACCGGTCGGGCTGCGGTAGAAATAGCGGCTTTTGTTGGCAACGCCCGGCGCAATGCCGAGCGTGCCTAGCAGCGCGTCGTAAAACTTTTTCGAGGCTTCGAGGTCGTTGACACCGACCATGACGTGACTGAACATAGGTTTCTCCTTAAGGTGCCCGACAGGGGGAAATAGATCAGTAAGCATGGTACTTGAGCCGATTTGCGACCTTATTCACCGCACATCACGCGGTGAATACCCGGCATACCCAAAAAAGACCGCTGGACGTGACGCCTTGGCTCAACTGGTTTCTGGGCTGCCTGCTGCGCGCCGTGCAAGGCGCAGACGTCATGCTGGCCGGCGTGCTGGACAAGGCCCAGTTCTGGTAACGCTGGGCCGGTACACCCTTAAACAAGCGCCAAATCAGCATGCTCAACCGCCTGCTCCACGGCGTTTTTGAAGGCAAGCTCACCAATGTGAGGTGGGCAGCACTGTGCAAGTGTTCAGCCGACACGGCCCTGCGCGACATCAATGACCTGCTGGCGCGCGGAATGCTGCGCAGGCTGGAGGGCGGTGGGCGAAGTACTGGGTATGAATTGGTCAAATAGGGCTGTAGACCCGGTAATACGTGCGCGGGCAGCTATTAAATCAGGAGCGTATGAAAACTCGATCGCGAAGGAATTCTGAGTTGCGCCGACTCAAAAAACTGAAATCCTGCAGCGCCATGCGCTTTCGCTTGACCTCGACAAAACACACTTCACAATTTAGAAATCATGAAAACGGATCAAGCACTCATCCGCACCCAAATTTACCTGACGCAAGCGCAGCAAAAACGCTTGGCGCTCGCTTCGCGCGGCGCGGCTGTGACCAAGAGCGAACTGATTCGCCGCGCCGTTGACCAGTTTATCGACCGGCAACCGGCCGCCAATCCCGCAGGCAAGGCGCAGCGCCTTAGCAGCATTGCAGGCCTGTGGGCCGGGCGTGAAGATATGGCTGACCCGTCCGCCTACGTGCGGCAGCTTCGCGCCCCGCGCTTTTGATGGCAGGCGCAACCGTCGCCGCCAGCGGTGTGATGGTGGACTCAGACGTTCTGATCTGGACGCTGCGCGGCCACACCGTCGCAGTTGCCCAAATGGAGGGTTTGGCTGACTGGCACATTTCAGCCGTGTCGAACATGGAACTGGCGCAAGGCTGTCGCAACAAGGCCGAGCTGAAAGCGATGCAAAAGGCTTTCAAGCCAGAAGGCAACGACGTGCTGCCCATCACCCAAAGCATTAGCGACATGGCGTGCAACCTGGTTGAAAAATACGCCTTGTCGCACAGCCTGCACATGGCCGATGCGCTGATCGCCGCCACTGCCCTCGGTCATTCGCTGCCGCTGCTAATAGCGAACGCCAAACACTTTTCCGCGGTGGCGGGTTTGAGGGTTCAGGTTTTCAGGCCTTGAAGGCTGCGGCGATCGGCTTCTGCCGCAGTTTTGCCGGTTTCTAGTACCAAACAAGGCTCTAGCCCAATGAATACCTGCGCAAACAGCTATTAAACCAGGAGCAGATAGCGCTTGGGCCCGCCGAAAACACCCAACCTGTTCACCTCGGCCAGCGCACCTATCAACTGCCAAACAGCTCCGAATGCGTACCGCAGCGAACAAAGTTGATCCAGTTTGCTTCAACTTGATAGATCAGCAGAAAGTCGCCGCCGATATGACATTCTTGGTGGTCAGCCCAGTCGCCTTTTAAGGAATGGTCGAGCCACTCGGGGCCCAGCGGCGCATCGTTTGCAATCAACAGCAGCATCGCCTCTTTGAGCCGCGTCATGTCATAGCGCCCTGAATGCGAAAGCCGCGTCCAGTCTTTCAAAAATGCCTTGGCATAGTCGGCAGCCAGCGGCAGCACCGCCCGCTTACTTGCCGCTGTTTTTTTCAAGATCGGCAAACATCTCGTCGCTTGATGCAAAGCGGCGTTGGCTGTCACGGCGGCTCGCCATCATGGCGCGCGATTCTTCCATCGCCGCCTGCGTCTCGGCGTTAGGCACCTTCAGCTCGAGCGGAAAGGCCTGATCGACCACCACCCGACGCAAAAACAGCCGCACCGCGTCCGACACCGACAAACCCATCGTCGTCAGCGCCGCTGTCGCTTGTTCCTTGATGTCGTCATCGACCCGGATGTGAAGCATTGAAGTTTGCGCTGCCATGGTTTGCCCCCGTGCAAGAAAACGCAATTATGTATCTCATTTGAGATTTTTGCGAGATGATGGGCAGAGGCTGTAGCAAAAGAGTTGGAATCTGACCCAAATTTTTTCGCAATTTTTTCGTAGTTCGCTGATAACCGCCGAAAAATAACTCCAAATGCGTTTCGCGTCGAAAGTATTGGAGTCTGACGCTCATTCCTCCCCCGACCCATCGGGTCCTACTCTGTCTCAGCGGGGGTGATGGTGCCCGGCAACTCGGCGAACTTTGTCGCCATCGTGGGGTTGCCCCGTGTGAGCTTCTTGATCGTCAGATCGTCGGCCTTGTCGTTCGCAAGTCGCAAATTGTTCGCTGACTTGTGCAGCGCTTCCTTGGTCTTTTCCAGATCCTTGATCGCATCGTCTATGCGCTTGATGGCTTCTTCAAAGCCTTCGGAGGCCAGGCGCCAATTGCGCCCAAACGCCCCCTTGAATTCCTCGAGCTGGGTTTCGAACTTCGTGATGTCCACGTTCTGCGAGCGCACCAGCGCCAGCTCGGACTTGTACTTCATCGAGTTCAAAGCGGCATTGCGCAGCAGCGTGATCAGGGGTACGAAGAACTGCGGCCGCACCACATACATCTTCGGATAGCGGTGCGATACATCGACGATGCCGCTGTTGTACAACTCGCTCGCCGGCTCAATCAGGGACACCAGCACCGCGTACTCGCACGCCTTTTCAGTGCGGTCCTTGTCCAGCTCTTTCAAAAAATCGTCGTTCCTCTTCTTGGTCGCCGTTTCATCGCTCTCGTTCTTCATCTCAAACATGATGGAGACGATCTCGGCGCCCGACTCGTCCGAGTCACGAAAAATGTAGTCGCCTTTGCTGCCGGTGCGGGCGTCGTTGTCTTTCTCAAAATGCGCCCGCTGAAAGGCGGCAGCACGGATGCGGTTGAACTCGATTTCGCAGTGCTGCTCCAGGGTTTCACCGACCATCTTGGTCGACAAGCGCGCCTTCATATCCCGCAGGCGCTCAATCGCTCCATCACGCTCCTTGATCTGCACCTCGTATTTTTCCTTGATGGCTTTTTCTTCCAGCTGATTTTTCACGGTGATGAGGATGAGGTCATTTTTGAACCCATCGCGCTCCCGGGCGACCACCCCCACGGCTTCATTCACGGCCAACTGGCGCGCCACGTCGCCGGCCTCCAGCTTGGCTTGCAGCGCCTGAATTTCGGCGTCCTTTTTTGCTGCAGCCCCTTGCAGCTCATGGGCCAACCTGGCCTCAGCCAATTGCGCGGCCGCTTGCTGCGCATTACGCGCTTGCTCCAGCTCGTTCGCCAGCCCATCACGCTCTTTGCTGACCGCGCCTAAAGCCTCTGCCACCGCCAGCTTGCGGGCTACCTCACCGGCAGCGAGCTGGGCCTGCAAGGCCTGAATCTCAGCATCTTTGCACGCTGCAGCGCCTTGCAGCTCATTGGCGACCTTGGCTTCGGCCAAAGCAATCGCGTCTCGCTTTTCCCGCTCGGCCAGTTCCAGCCGCTCGTGCAACTGCTTATTAAAATCGCCATCACGCACCTGCTTGAGGATGTTGGCGTACCCCGCTTCGTCGATCTTGAAGGCTTTGTTGCAGTGTGGGCAGATGATTTCATGCATGGCGACTGGGCCTCTTCTTGTTGGTTGGACGGGTAGCTGCCTGAGCATAGCGGCCCTTTTGGCGGGGCTGGCGCCCACTCATTGGGCGGCAACCCGGTGTCGATGATGCGTTTTGCTGGATGGCGACACGATAGAGATTGGGTTGACTGCTTTGGACTCACTCAACGCTAGCGGAAGGATGAACGGGATCATCAGTCACGTAGAGGCGATGAAGGAGCGGATTCCCGTGCAGATCAGGGTTGAGAAGGGCGGCGGGATTGGGCATTCCCGCCGCCCTTTATTCTGAACAAATTTCGGAGCGGTTAAGGTCAACGAAAGGGTCGCAGCGGACTGTGCTTGAGCCTGAAGTAGTTGTGAAAAATCCACTGAAACTTGTTTCGACTTTAAAAGAGTCGACTTATTTCACGTATAGTGATTTGACATTTTTCATAATGAAGCTGTTCAGTCCGGAGCCGGCTACAGCGTAAGCCTTCATCTGTTCAATATTGGAACGACCAGCGCTTTCATAAGACCATCTATAGACCTTGCCACCCTTGAATTCAATCGCTATTTCAGTCTGCTCGATTTGATATTGCGTAATCCCAGAACCACCACTGAGGTTTTTGTAGTTATTCATTGAAATCTCCATAGTTAGTGAACAAAGAAAAAGGTGTCAGGCTAGGATTTTTTAGAGCAACTTTTGCGCATAAAAGTATTTAAGTGGATCCATGTAAAGTGCTCCGTTGCAGTGATTTACTTCAGCAATTTTGTATACATAAGACCTAGTAGCGCAACTCAATGAAGTGCTTCTATGAATTTGTCGCACTCGTCAATTACGTATTGTGGTACCAACTGAAAATCTCTTGGATCCAATTGATAAATGTAATTATTTTCGATATGAAATGCTTCATTGATAAATTTTCGAATCACGTCAGAATCTATTTCCTTTAATCCATCAAAAATTATTCGATAAATGTGCAGTTTTTCATAGTTGTTTAAAGACGACAAGTACAAATTTTTCATTTTTGTTTTGTCGTTAACCAAATTCAGTGCGGTTTGATATTCAAAGTCACTTGCAATTATTTGAATTGACGAAAGACCAGATGCGATTTCGATATCCGTCATGCTTCGCTCATAGCCAGTTGCGTCATCTTTTCTAGTCGGTACGTCTCGTTTATGTAAGAGATTGGAGATCAGGTCATAGTCAAATGACTTGGAGTTCAGCACTTCTAGCAATCGCCGAATATAAACTAATCTATTGACAAGGTGAATATCTAGTCTTGCGTTTGCCTCATTTATTGCGATGAAAGTTTTTATATCCGCTTTTGAAATTATCTTTTCTTGCAATTCACCGTGATTGTTTTCTAGAAAATATGCGTAGGTTTTTTCAAAACGATCACTGTGCTGATTTAGCATATCAACGACCGGGTCCAAATCATGCGTTAGCAGCAGAACGGTTTTGCCGCGAAATGATCTAGGCTTTTGAAATAGCATTTCGATGATCGCGTATTTCTTATTTTTATCAAAAGATGATATTGGATCATCCAAAACAATTAAGTCAGAGCCGCGTTTTATAGCGTCATACATAAATAGCACCAGCGCAATCGCATTGCGCTCCCCGTAGCTGAGGTGTCCCTTTACATCAGTTAGTGCGGATTGTGCATCATTGTGAATCAGCTGAAGATTGTGTTGACCACTTTCATCGGCGAGTAGTGCCACCGTATATCTATAGCCGGCGTTTCTTAGAAATTCATTTATTTCATTGCTGTATTCTTTAACAAGTTTGGCAATAAGAATATTTTGTTTTTTTATTTGACCTTGCAGTAATCCTGCTTTGAGCTCCAACTCTTTCAGAACCTCATTGACTATGTTGACCTTTGACTTTGTACTGTCAGATGTCAAGTGGTTATAAAGATCAATGTCGATTTGGTGGGATTTTAGGCTTTCGACAACTTTTTCAACGTTCTTCAAAGAGAAGAATCCGAGATTCTTCGCTGCGTTGAATTTTTCGGAAAGCCTATCAATTTGTTCTTTTATTTCCTTAAGAAAAGCAATTTGGTCGTCGGTAAAGCCGTCAATATTTTTAACAAACGCATCAATCTTTAGTTTTGTTTCGTCTGAGAAGTATTTATTTAATCGATCGAAAGTTGCGATGATCTTGCTCAAGCTTTCAATTGTTTTTGAGTCGTAAACTTCACCGACTTTTCGAATCGTATCTTTCTTCGTTTTTATGTCGCCGGTGCAATATGGGCAATCATCGGATATGTCAATATAACCTTTGCCATCAAGCTGCCACTTGATCCACTTAAAGTTTTCAGAATGTTGTATGTAATGCTGATAGCCTTCTAGGCCATCCGGAATGTTTGTTACTTTGTTGCCGGTTTTAAATGCCTGAGATATTTTGCTGGAACCATGAATTCCAGACTTGGTGGGTTTGCCGAAGCTATTACTTATCTCGTTGAAATCCGAAATTAGTGAATCAATCTCCTTTTCATCAGAAAAGGTCACCTTCATTTTTTCTACCAAATCTTCGATTTCTTTCATACCTGCTTGATACGTGGCATCACGAATGAAGATATCGAAACTGCTCTTTAGCAACTCGTTTGGTCTGAAAATAAATTCATTTATATATTCTTCATTGAACACTCTCACCGTCGAGGTTGTGCTGAGTCCAATGATTTCCGGTGACTTTCCCGTTATCCCTATATTTTTGAATGATCGCAAAGGTTCGAGTGCTTTTGCGACATCCTGGGGTAGGCTTGATGCTAATGAAATAGCCTTCGCTAGCGTGCTCTTGCCGGTTCCGTTGATTGCATATTTAATATTCAATCGATTTTCTACAATTTCAACGCTTCCGTTATCGACGTTATTGCAGTTTTTAATTTCAATATTCATGTGCTTCCCAAATCAATGATGTTGTTGGGCGAAGGGAATGGAGAACGTGCCGCTTCCTCCCACCCCCATCACCAATCGCTGCGTAGCCCGAGTAGCAGCCACATAAAACACCCGCGCCGCTTCCTTCTCGTCCTCGCCCGGCGCAGGCATGTGTCCCACACCGGGTAGCACTACCACGGGGAATTCAAGGCCTTTGCTGACCTTCATGGTCATCACCTGAATGGCATCTGCGCTGGGCTGGTAGTCGCCGCTGCGTTTGCGCACGCGGTGCGGCAACTTGCGCTGGGCGAGCGCGTCGGCGCACAGGTCCATGGTTTTCCAGTCGGCGCACAAAATGGCCATGTCGCCCCAGGCGTGGCCTTCTTTGTGGGCACTAGTCAGGTGGTCGGCAATGGCGAAGGCTTCGTCGCGCAGGCTGGGGAGTTTGATGATGATGGGCGCTTGACCATCCCGGCCGCAGCTGATGGGCTTGAGCAGGGGCACGCCGTCATCGTCTTTTTCATCGGCAGTCAGCAGGTCGGCGGCAATGAGGCTGGCAACTTGCAAGATCTGCCGGGTGTTGCGGTAGTTGATTTTCAGAATCGTGGTGCGGCCTGACGCCTGAATGCCTACGCTTTTAAAGCTGAAGTTCTTTTTGCGGGTGCGTTCGTAAATGCTTTGCGCATCGTCGTACAGCAGCAGCAGGCTATTGGTGGCTGGGTCCACCATCTGTGTCACCAGCTTCAGCCATTCAGGTGCAAAGTCGTGGCCTTCGTCGATCAGCACGGCCTGGTATTGACCGGACGGAATCTGTTTGCGGTCCACAGCGCGAATGACGTTGTCAACCATCTCGTCAAACATCTTCGCGCCTTGCTTTGGAATCGTCTGGCCATAGGTCACCAGTTGCTGGCGGCACCATTTGTGAAAGTTGCGAACATGTACTTGCTGGGCCAGACCTTTCGCATGCATCACCGATTCAAGCTTCACGGCCAGCGGCTCGTTGTAGCAAAGAATCAAGATCGGTTTGGATGCGGGCGTGTTGGCCTTGGCCAGGTATTCGGCACGATAGCCGAGAATCATGGTTTTTCCGGAACCCGCCACACCGTGAATCACGCGGTGGCCGTCGCCCAGGCTACGGGCGAGTTGTTCTTGCTGCAAATCCATCACACGCATGATGCTCGGCAGTTCGGCTTCGGGGTCGCTGTCATCGAAAAGAGCGCCCTGCGGTTGAACCCGCACTTCCGGAAACAGAATCCACCGCACACGCTCAAGCTGCGGCAGCGACATGACGCCGCTCATCATGTAGGGGAACATGCCCCACAGGCGGCTTTGCAGGTCTTCGGCATCTACCGAGTCATACATCTCGTCGCTGCAAATCACTTGGTTGGCCACGATCACCTGATCAAGCTGGCCCTCAGTGAATTGCTTGCGCGTCATGTTGGGAAACACCACGCCGTAGCTCCAGGGAAAACGCAAGCCGCCCTGGTACTTGCCATCGACGTGGATTAGCTGCGGGTCGCGCTTGAGGGCGTCAACCACAGCATGCGCGTACTGCCTGGCTTGTTCCGCAGGATTAGGTACCGTTTTGAGTTGACTGTCGATGAAGACCTGCCAGCTTTGCTTGTCGGCCTGCTGAATGGTCTTGGGGCTCCAGTCTTTCACCTCCAAAATTAGTAGCCCGCGCCGTGGGTGCATGACTACGAAGTCGGGATGCAAATGCCTTGGCCCGATAGGCACGTCATACCAAAGCAAATAATCGTCATCAAGCTTTTGCTCCAGTCGCTCGGCGAGTCGCTTTTCCCCCGAAGTCATTCGAGAAATGCATGTATTGAAGGAAGGAATCAGAGTCGCCACGGGGAGCCACCAAACTTGATGAAACTACATATCTCAATGACAGTGCTGGGTGCCAGCCTTGCGGTCATGATGGCAGCCGTTGGAATCAGTGCCGCCTGAGTGCGCCATGGCCAGGCTGGAAGCCAAAAATAGGGCGATTGCAATAATCTTTTTCATCGTTTCTTTCGTTGTCATTCCCACGAGCCGCGTGGTGGCGGTTATCGACTTGAAACACCGCCGTCAAAAAGAACCAACGCGGCGTTGTCTTTAAATGCCGGTGGCTTATGGAGTTTTACTTCCCTTAAGCTTTGCAAACATTTCCGACATCAACTCGCTAGTGACCTGCTTGGCATCCTGAAACCCATGAAAAGCGGAGTTGTCCCAGCGCCCCATCGCCAGCAGATTTCCCGAAGCCGCATCAGACACATTGATCGTGATGGACTTCAAATACATGATCAGGTCCCAGCGCCATACGTCGGTGTAGGTGACGATGGCGTCGACTTCGGCGCTCTTGCGGGTCGATGCGGGCAGGGCGGTTTTCGGCGTGACGCCTTGCGCCATCAGGGCGGCCTGCAGGTTGGTGTCCATGACGGCGGAGTTGCCGTCTTGCGGAACCAGTGCCGCTGTGGTGATCGGTTTGGCCGGCGCGGTTTGGGCCAGCGCGACGTTTTGGGAAGTGGCGCAGCCAGTGATCAAGGCGGAAAACAGGACGGCGGACAAGAGAAGCAAGCGGGTCATGAATAGTTCGTTTTTAAACTGATAAAGTTGAATGAAAATTGGCGAGTCAGTCTGAAAATTCCGAAAGTTATTGAAATTATTCAAAAACTGTCACCAAATGCATCTTGCAGCAGATATGTAGGCAGCGCCCAACGGAACAGGTCACATCCCGGACTTCCTTCACGAATCCAGCACGTGAATACTCTCCAAAAAAGTTCTGGTCGTTGCGCGGGCAATCAGTTGGGGCTGATATACCGTGGGTAGTCCACTGACGTCAGCCCCCGCAACGCAAGGCCATGTTTTGCTATGTATTAAATAGCAATTGATGCAATGAATTCGGCGGGTAACATGCGGTTCATCACATCACCAAGCTCGAAAGAAAGACAACAACATGCGTAACCAGCTTTGGCCAAACCCCATGCGGGCAGTTCAATTCGGTTTGCTGTCGGCCGTGGCAACCTGTGGTGGCGGCGGCAACAACAGCGCCCCCACGCAGCTGCAAGCCAACGCCAAAACCAGCTGGGAAGTGATGACCGCTGGCGACATTGCGCAGTGCAATCTGCGGCCTTCGGGTGAATCGAATGCCAATAAAACCGCGCAACTCATTGAGCGCCAGCTGGCCGGCGCGGGCAGCAATTCCAATGTGCTGACTTTGGGCGACAACGCCTACTTTCTGGGCCTGATCATTGGCTACACCGAATGCTATGAAAAAACCTGGGGCCGGTTTATCGACAAGACTTTCGTCATTCCAGGCAACCACGATTATGAAAACGGTGGCGAAAGTGAATACTTCAAGTACTTTGGTGCCAAGGCCAACCCGGATTGCAGGGGCACGGGCTACTACCGCATTGACCAAAGCGGCTGGACGGTGTTTGCGCTCAGCAGCGTCACCGATGCGTCTGCCGCGTCAGCGCAGGCGCAGTGGCTCAAGCAAGAGCTCGCCACCGCGCAGCCTTGTGTGGCGGCGGCCTAGCACCACGCGCGGTTCACGTCGGCGCCCGATGGTGACAACAGCAGCATGACCGCGATGTGGGACATCCTGGACCAGGCCAAAGCCGACGTGGTGCTGCAATCGCACGAGCACCAGTACGAGCGCTTTGGCCCGATGACGTCGGCCGGCACCGTGTCTTCTACCGGCCGCCTGCGCTCGTTTGTGGTGGGCACCGGCGGCGCTGACATCTACGCACATGCCCGCGTGCGTGCGGGCAGCGAAAAGCAGGCGGTGGCCCATGGCGTGCTGCGGTTGTCGCTGTCGCCCGGCAATGCGAAATTCCGGTTTATCGAGGTGAATGACGCGGTGCTGGACGAAGGCGCGTTTGACTGCCGCGCCAAGTAGTAGGGCGACATCGGCGGGTGTGTCATGCGCGCAAAGCTGGACGCCAAAGTTTGTGAGCCGACGCTGACATTTCCTTGCGCAGCCAGCCTACTGCCACGCTGTGCGGGGCCGCTATCTTGAGGGCTGGTGGATGCGACACGACGAGCATTGACCCGTGACATCAAGCTATTCCGTCGCGCCAGGGTGGTTGACAACAATTAGCCTGGATTCTTCAAGTCGCAACTTCAGGAGTCAGCATGAACAAGGATCAAGTCAAAGGCGCTACCAAGGACGCCGCAGGCAAGGTGCAGGAAGCCGCCGGCAAACTGGTGGGCAGCAAAGAGCAGCAGGCTAAGGGGCTGGTCAAGCAGGCCGAGGGTTCTACTCAAAAGAATTACGGCGACGCGAAAGAAGATGTCAAGGACGCTACCAAAAAGTAAGGGCGGCGTCTTCGGCTGGGCGCCTGTACAGGCTCCCGGCCTCTTAATTTGTTTGCCGTCTGCGCTAAGGCGGTGATCCATTGGCCAGCATCAGCGCTGGCTTTTTTGCGGCCGCTCTTAGTCGCAGCCCTCGGCCTACGCTACGCCGCAGATTCCCACGCCCTGATGGCCGCACCTGGCACTGCATTCCTCTGCGCGGGCATGCCAACAGCGTACTGATTTCCAAATGGCTTGACTTCGTGTAGGGGAAACTCCCGTCGCCCCGCTCAGCTGTGCGGCTCTGCTGCCTGGGCGCCACGTATGGACCGGTTTTGTCATGCCTTTTGGGGTTCATCCACCGGGTTTGCGGGGGCTGTTCAAGCAGTCGCGCAAAGCCTATAAAGCAGGACGCAGATTCCAGGTAAAAACTTCAAACAAACCCCAAGGAGACAAAAACCATGCGTGTATTTTTCGGTATGCCGCGCGCGCCCCGTGCGCCGTTTTCCAATGCGTCCGGCTTGTTGCTTGCCGTCAGCTTCGCCTCACTGACAGCGCTGGCGTCGCTGGCCGCCCAGGCCGACTCGCCCTCGTCGGGTGTGCGGGTGAAATTCGACACCACCGACATCGCGGGCAGCCCCTTCCCCAGTGACCGCTACACGCTGCGCGACTGGAGCAACCGCAGCTTCCGCCGCGTCAATTTGCCAACACCCGACTGCACCGTGCGCGTCAGCGACTGCCAGGACATCGCGGTCATCAACGGCCTCGACGGCTTTTCGACCCAGCCGCGCATCACCGTGCCTTTCACCGGCGCCATTGATGTCAGCAGCGTGACCAGCGACACGGTGTATCTACTCAACCTGGGTGACGTGCTGACCGCGCGCGGCCTGGGTCAGCGCGTCGGCATCAACCAGCGGCTGTGGGACCCGGCGACGAACACGCTGGTGTTTGAGCCCGACGAGCTGCTGGCCGAGCATTCTCGCTATGTGTTGATCATCACCAGCGGCGTACGCGATGCACGCGGCAAGCCGATCAAGCGCGCGCATCTCGATGATGATGACGGTGACGACAACGACGATAAAGGTGAAGGCACGATCAGTCTGCGCAACCATGGCAGCGACGAGTACCGGCGTGACCTGCGCGATGCGTCGCGCCTGCATCGGGGCGCGGGCCGGGTGACCGCAGCCACCGTCTTCACCACGCAAACATCGACCAGCGACCTGGCCAAAATCATGCGCCAGATCAAGGCCGCAACGCCCGCGCCAGCCAGCTTCATGATTGGCACTTCGGCTGGCGCTTCGGTGCGCGCCGTGTTTGCGCTGAGCGGTTTGCAGGGCGTTCAGTTCAACCGCCAGACCGGCACCGCACCGACTTTCACGCCCGGCTTTTTGCCGACGCCGGCGCTGAACGTCGTTCCCGGCGCGGTGTCGCAAATCGCCTATGGCAAGTTCAGCTCACCGAGTTACCTGGCAGCGGGCCAGTCGATCCCCGCCACGCCCACGCTCAGCGGCAGCCCGCAAACGCAGGGCAGCCATGAGCTGATCTTCCAGCTCTTCGTGCCAGCGGGCACCAAGCCTGCGGGTGGCTGGCCGGTGGCGATTTTTGGCCACGGTTTTACCGACAGCATGTACGGCGCGCCGTGGACAGTCGGCTCGGTGTTTGCGTCGCGGGGTATCGCCACGCTGGCCATCAATGTGGTCGGTCACGGCGGCGGTGCGCTGGGCACGCTCAATGTCTTGCGCACCGGCAACACGCCTGTCAGCGTGCCGGCCGGTGGGCGTGGATTTGACCAGGATGGCAACGGCGCCATCGACAGCACCGAAGGCGTGAACGCCGCAGCGCCGCGCACCATCATTGGCAGCCGCGACGGCCTGCGCCAGACCGTGGTTGATCTGATGCAGCTGGTGCGGCAGGTTGAAGTCGGCATCGACATTGACGGAGACGGCACGGCCGATCTTGACGCCCAGCGCATCTACTACGCGGGCCAATCGTTCGGTGGCATCTACGGCACCCAGCTGCTGGGTATCGAGCCCAACATCAAGGCCGGCGTGCCGAATGTGCCCGGCGGCTCGATTGCCGAAGTCGCGCGCCTCGGCGTGTTCCGCTTCCTGACCGCTGCAAGCCTGGCCACACGCCAGCCGCAGCTGCTGAACCTGCCGTCCACGCCCAACGTGCCAGTGCCGTTCAATTTGAACTTCAATGAAAACATCCCGCTGCGCAATCTGCCGCTGGTGGTCAACAACGTGCCCGGCGCCACCGCGATTGCGCAGGTGCTCGACCGCTTCGAGTGGGTGCAGCAAAGCGGCAACCCGGTGTCGTACGCGCCGCTGATTCGCAAGTCGCCGCTGCCCGGCAGTGCGGCCAAGCCGGTGATCGTTCAGTTTGCGAAGGGCGACGTGACGGTGCCCAATCCGACCACCAGCGCCATCTTGCGCGCCGGTGATCTGCAGGACCGCGCCACGTATTTCCGCAACGATCTGGCTTTCGCTGCCAATCCGCAAAGCGCGGCCAACCCAGGCGGCATACCGAAGAACCCGCACACTTTTCTGACGAATATCGGGATTCCGGCGGCGGCTCCCTACGCCGTTGCAGCGCAGTCGCAGATCGCTGCCTTCTTCGCCAGCAACGGCGCATTGACCATCGACCCGGATGGACCGGCACCGTTCTTTGAAGTGCCCATCGCGCTGCCGCTGCCCGAGGGCTTGAACTTTATTCCGTGAGGTCGTCGGGTTGAGCATCGCTGCGGGGAACGTTCCTCGCAGCGATTGCAAAAGCGCCGACCCAGGAACGGACTTTGGCACCCGCTGGCGAAGGCCGGTCTTACAGCTTTTGAGCCACTGATCGCAAAGCTATTCGCTACAAATTAGATAGCTGCTTACGCAAGTACTGCCTGGGCTACAGGTCAATTCGATCAATATTTCCCGATCAAACAGCGTTCATGGCACGCGCTGCTTCCAGGTGCGCCTTGACGCGTTCGGCCAGCGCGCTGTCACCAGGCGTTTCGGGTCGCCACTCGCGTACCGGCAAAGATTTGCCGTCGTCATCAATCGCGACAAACACCACCAGACATTCGGTGATTTTTTCCATCTGTCCGGTCTTCATGTCACCCGCGCGAACCTCCACTGACATGTTCATGCTGGTGGTGCCGGTGTAGGCCAGGCGCGCCTCGACTTCGACCAGATCACCGATCCGTATCGGTCGCTCAAAGCGGACACTGCCGACCGAGACCGTCATGCAGTAATTTTTCGCCCAGCGCGTCGCACAGGCGTAGCCGGCCTCGTCGATCCATTTCATGACGGTGCCGCCATGGACTTTGCCGCCAAAATTGATGGTGCTGGGTTCAGCGAGGAAGCGTAGGGTGATGGAGGACATGTCGTCTTTCGGAAAAAAATTTACTCGGCAGCGGGGTGCCAAGTCTGGCGGGCGACGCGCACCATGTTGCCGCCCATGACTCGCGCTACTTCGTCGGGCGTCATGCCGACATCGCGCAAGGCTTGAGGCAGCAATTGCCAGGTTTCAACCGGTGTGAACACCGCTTTCACCGTGCCGCGCTCATAGCCCGTGTATTGCACCGGCCACCAGTAGCTCGGGTCATAGTCACCAGGCGGCGTGTCGTCCAGACCATCCTGCGCAAAACAGATATCCAGGCCGATGCCGGTGTGTTCGACACCGACCAGATCGGCCACATAAGCGGCATGGCGCGCCACGTCCTGCGCCGTGGGCTGCTCATTGCCCAGAAACAGCGATACGCCCGACACACAGGTCACGCCGCCAGTGGCTGCGCAGGCGCGAATTTGTTCGTCCGTCACGTTGCGGCCATGGTCGACCAGCGCTTGCGGGTTGGAATGGCTGAAGATGACCGGCTTGCTTGACGCCGCCATGATGTCCAGGCTGCTGCGCCGGCCGGTGTGCGAGCAGTCCATCAGCAGGCCGGCAGTATTGATGGCCGCGACTACCTGATGACCCAGCGGCGTCAGGCCCTGATCGACGTCATGGCAACCACCGGCGACTGAATTGTTGCGGTTGTAGGCCAGATGCATTTGCCGCACGCCCAGGCTGGCGTAGAGCGCCACCATATCGGGTTGATCGAGCAAGGGCATCGCGCCTTCCAGATCAAAACCGATGGCTATTTTTCCGGTCGCGGCGGCGCGCTCGACATCACGCCAGCTGCCCGCCAGCACGTAAATGTCTGGGCGCGATTCAATTGTTTTGCGAAAGCCGGCAATCACCGACATCACCTGCGACACCGGGTTCATGTCCATGCCGATGTTGATCGACACATAGTTCACGCCCGCAGCGCGCAGCTGTTTAATCGGGGCAAAGTCGGCCTGCGGATTCAGGCGCAGGCAACAGTGGGATTCCCAGCGGATGTTCGGTGGCGGGTGGGGCATGAATTTATTAAAGCACGCAGGCGCGAACCGCGCTGCCAGAAATCGTTACGCGGGCGGCTCGAGTGATGGCACTGGGTCTGGCACCGCCTCGCGTTTGAAGCCGCCCGATGCCTTCATCAGGCTCAGCGTGTAGTCATTCGTCACGCGGTGCGCCGCGAGGTCGGCCGATGACAAAAACTCCACCGTCTGGCCGCGCTGCATCACCATCAGGCGCTCGCACATGTGCGTGACCACGGCCAGGTCATGACTGACCATCACAAACGTCAAACCGCGTTGGCGTCGCAGCGCTTCAAGCAGGTTCAACACTTCGGCCTGCACCGACGCGTCGAGCGCCGAGGTCGGCTCGTCGAGCAACAAAATCTGTGGCTCCAAGATCAGCGCCCGCGCAATCGCAATACGCTGGCGCTGACCGCCCGACAGCTGGTGCGGATACCGAAAGCGAAACCCGGTGCCCAGGCCGACTTCATCGAGCGCGCGTTCGATGCGCGTCTCGGCATCCGCGAGACCGTGAATCGCCAGCGGCTCGGCCAGGATGCGGTCAACCGTCTGGCGCGGGTGCAGCGAGCCGTAAGGGTCTTGAAACACCATTTGCACCAGGCGGCGAAACGGCTTGCTGCCGGGCGATGGCAGCGCAGCGCCTGGACCGGTGAGGGCCACGCTGCCGCCGGTGCGCGGCGCGAGTCCGCAAATCGCGCGCAGCACGGTTGATTTGCCCGAACCCGATTCGCCGACGATACCGAAGCTCTCACCCGGCGCCACCTTGAAACTGGTGTCTGCGACCGCCACGAAACCGTCGTACACCACACGCAACTGCTGCACGGTCAGACCCAGCGCGGTGTTTTCAGTGACGCTCACAGGGCCCACTCCGGCCGCCGGTCCAGCGTAGCCAGTGGATGCGTTGATTGACCCAGCTGCGGCAGGCAGGCCATCAGACCGCGCGTGTACGGATGCTTCGCGTTGGCCAGACCACCGGCAGGCAATTCCTCGACCACACGGCCGGCATACATCACCAGAATACGGTCGCAAAAAGACGAAACGAGCCGCAAGTCATGCGACACCAGAATCAGGCCCATACCGCGCTCGGTGACGAGCTGGTCCATGATCGCCAGCACCTGCAGTTGCACCGTCACGTCGAGCGCCGATGTGGGCTCGTCAGCAATCAAAATATCCGGTTCGGCAATCAGCATCATCGCGATCATTGCGCGCTGGCCCATGCCGCCCGACACCTCATGCGGGTACAACTGGTACACGCGCTCGGGGTCGTCGATGCGCACCGATTCGAGCGCCGCCAGCGCGCGCGCCTTCGACTCGCTGGACGACACGCGGGTGTGGGCGCGCAGCGTTTCCTCGATCTGCGCGCCGATGCGCATCACCGGATTGAGCGAAAACTTCGGGTCTTGCAGCACCATCGCGATACGGCCGCCGCGCAGCTCGCGGCGCTTCGCAGCAGAGCAGTTCAGCAAGTCGGTGCCGGCAAACTCCAGGCGCCTGGCTGTGACGCGGCCCTCCGGCGCGGTCAGCCCCAAAATCGCGCGGCCGGTTTGGGACTTGCCGGAACCCGATTCGCCAACGATGCCCAGGCGTTCGCGACCCAGCGAGAACGACACACCGCGCACGGCGTCGAACCAGCCGCCATCGCGGTTTGGAAACGCCACGCGCAGGTCTTCGACGACCAAAAGAGGAGATGAGGCGTCGGCAGCCGTCATTTGCCACTCTTTGGGTCCAGCGCATCGCGCAGTCCATCACCCAGCAGATTAAAAGCCAGACTGACGATAAAAATCGCCGCGCCGGGAGCCGCCGCCACCCACCACTGGTTCAGCACATACAGCCGCCCATTGGCAATCAGCGCGCCCCATTCGGGCATCGGTGGCTGCGCACCGAGACCGAGAAAACCCAGGCCAGCTGCTGTCAAAATAATGCCCGCCATGTCGAGCGTGACGCGCACGATGACCGACGACAGACACAGCGGCATGATGTGCCGCAGCACGATGCGCCACGGCGACGCGCCCAGCAGTTGCACCGCCGCGATGTAGTCGGTCTGGCGAATCGTTAGCGTCTCTGCGCGTGCCAGTCGCGCGTATGGCGGCCACGAGGTGATCGCAATCGCAATCACCGCGTTGGTAATACCCGGCCCGAGCGCCGCGACAAAAGCCAGCGCCAGAATCAGGCGTGGAAAGGCGAGAAAAATATCGGTGATGCGCATCAGCACAGCATCAACCCAGCCGCCCGCATAACCCGCCACGGTGCCGACGATGAGGCCGATTGGTGCAGCCAGTACCGCCACCAGCACGACGACGAACAGCGTGATGCGCGAGCCGTGAATGATGCGCGACAAAATGTCACGGCCCTGGTCGTCGGTGCCGAACCAGTGGGCTGACGACGGCGGCAGCAGCCGCGTAATGCGAAGGTCACCGATGTAGGCCGAATACGGCGCCAGAAAATCCGCAAAAAGCGCAACGAAGATCAGCGCGAGGATGATGAACAAGCCCAGCATGGCGAGCTTATTGCGCGCGAAGGTGCGCGCGGCACTATACGCGCGGCCCCAGGACGCCTGGCGTCGCGAGGCAGGCTTTTCACTGCTGAGCCATTTGTGCAGCGATTCCTCTTCAACCGGTTGCTTGACTACTGTGGTCATCGCACACGCGTCCGCGGGTCGAGCAATTTGTAGAGCAGATCCGACAGCAAATTCAATCCAATAAAAACCGAGCCCACCACCAGCGTGCCGCCCAGCACGGCATTCATATCGGCGTTTTGCAAAGAGTTGGTGATGTAAAGGCCCAAGCCTGGCCAGGCGAACACGGTTTCGGTCAACACCGAGCCTTCGAGCAGGCCGGCATACGACAGCGCAATCACCGTCACCAGCGGCACCATTGCATTGCGCAGCGCATGCGCCCAGATGATGCGCGACTCTGACAGGCCCTTGGCGCGCGCCGCAATCACGTATTCCTGCGCCAACTCATTGAGCATGAACGAACGCGTCATGCGGCTGATATAGGCGAGCGAAAAATACCCCAGCAGTGAGGCCGGCAAAATCAGATGCGACAGCACATTGCCAAACGCATCCCATTGGCCGGCACGTGCCGCGTCGATCAGCAAAAAACCGGTGACCGACGTCAGCGTGTATTCATACGTGATGTCCATTCGGCCCGGCCCGCCAACCCAGCCAAGCTTGGCATAAAACAGCACCAGCCCCATCAGCCCGAGCCAGAAGATCGGCACTGAATAACCAATCAGTCCCATCACACGCACGATCTGGTCCACCACGCTGCCACGCCGAACCGCCGCCCACACGCCCAGCGGTACGCCGAAGCCCACACCGATAAGAATGCCCAGCGTTGCCAGTTCGATGGTTGCCGGGAAGGTGCGGCGAATGTCCTGCATCACCGGGTTCGACGTCAACACCGAGGTGCCGAAATCGCCCTGCGCAATCTTCGTCAGGTAAATATAGAACTGCTGATAGAGCGGCTTGTTGAGCCCCAACTCCTCACGTACCCGCGCAATGACATGCTCCGGCGCACGGTCACCGACGATGGCCAGCACCGGGTCAATCGGCATCACGCGGCCGATGAAAAACGTTACCGCCAGCAACCCCAAATAGGTCAACGCAATGACCAGCAGGAAGCTGCCAATGCCTTTCAGGGTGCGGTGCGCGTTACCGCGCGGAGCAATTGCCGGCGCGGCAGGGATATCAAGTGAATCCAAAACTGAAAAAGCTATCGGCGTGAATTACTTGCTCACTCTGAACATATAGGTGGTGTCCGATGTCGGGCCGATCTTCAGGTTGTTCACGTCGGTGCGCATGGCCGCCACTTCCAGCTGCTGGAACAGCATGATGAAGGGGCTGGTCTTGCGGAACTCGGCCTGCATTTCTTCATACATCACCTTGCGCTTGCCGGCGTCGCGCTCCAGCACCGCCGCATCGGCTTTTTTGGTCAGGTCGGGCGTGGCCCAGGCATTGCGCCAGGCCAGCGGTTTGGCTTTGGCCTCGTCGCTGTTATCCGGGTTTTGGACAAAGGTGGCATTGGTGTGCGGGTCCCAGTAGTCAGCGCCCCACTGGCCGATGTACATGTCGTGCGTGCGGGCGCGGTACTTGGTCAGCGTCTGCTTGCCGTCGCCGGGCAAAATTTCAATGTCAACGCCCGCCCGCTTGGCGGTCTGCTGAAAGGCTTCGGTGATGCCCTGTACCGGCTGCGTGGTACGCATGTCGATGGTCAGCTTGAAGCCATTGGGCAGGCCCGCTTTGGTCAGCAGCGCCTTGGCCTTGTCCACGTCGAGCTTGTAGGGCATTTCCTTGCTGGCACCCAGCAAGCCAGCCGGCATGAAGTTCTGGTTCACCATGCCGATATTTTTGATCAGCGTGTCGCCGATGGCCGAATAATCGACCAGCCATTTCAGCGCCTCGCGCACTTCAGGCTTGGCCAGGTTCGGGTTTTTCTGGTTCAAGCCGATGTAGTACACCGTGCCCTTGGGCGTCGAGGTGGTTTTGATTGCCTTGTTGGCCACCAGTGCGGCCAGGTCTTCCGGCGACAGGTTGCGCGCAATGTCCACATCACCTTTTTCCAGCAGCAGGCGCTGGGTTGCGGCTTCCTTGACGTGGCGGTAAATCACGCGCGCCATCCTGGATTTTTCGCCGTAGTAGTTGTCGTTGCGCTCCAGCGCGACGATCTCGTTGGCGCGCCATTCGCGCAGCTTCAGCGGGCCGGAGCCTGCATAGTTGGTCTTCAGCCAGGCATAGCCCATGTCACCGTTGACTTCTTTCGACATCACCAGCTTTTTGTCGATGATGGACGCCACGTTGGCCGTCAGGCAGTTATAGACAAAGGTCGCCGCGTAGCTCTTGTCGGTTTCAAAAGTCAGCGTTAGCGGGCCGGTGGCTTTGACTTTGTCCTTCACGTTGTCTTTGGTCAAACCGAACTGGCCGAGGATGAACGCGGGTGACTTGTCGAGCAGCACTGCGCGTTGAAAAGAGAACGCCACATCGTCCGCGGTGAGCGGATTGCCCGAGGCAAACTTGAGACCCGGCTTCAGTTCAAAATTGTAGGTCTTGCCATCAGCCGAAACCGACCAGGTTTTAGCGACGTCGCCAATCAGTTTGGACGGCTCATTCACGTCGAAACGCAGCAGCCGGTCATAGCTGTTGCCCATGATCTCGCCAGCCGAAATCTCGAAGGCCTCGCTCGGGTCCATCGTGATGATGTCGTCGATAGCCCAGGCCACCACCAGCGTGTCTTTGGGCGTGGCGGCCAGGGCTGCGGGGCCGTAGCAGACAAGCACGACGGCCGTGACAGTGGCAGCCAGTGCCCGGCGCGTGAAAGTGGGGGCGAAATGTTTCAAGATAGCTTCCTTCAGGGTGAACCAGGAAATCACAAGACTGTTGCCGCAGCGGCAACATTGAATTAGCGGTACCTACGAATCATGCCCTATGCCGGCTTGGTTCGGCGGTAGGACACCACCGGAGTCAAGCGATTCTGTGGTGGAAACATAAGGTGGTGTTGCTCGCTGGCCGGTCAATGCGTACTGACCGTCGGCGGCCGGTACCCTTTTTCAAGACGCCGGTGCATCACCGCAAACCACAGCGGCGGCAGCATCGCCAGCAAAATGCAGCCGGCATAACCCGTCGGCAATTGCGGGCCGGGCAGCAGCGCCAGCGTGGGGTAGGGCTTCCAGGCGTGCATGTGGTGGTCAGAGTGCCGCTGCAAGTTGACCAGCATGCTGTTGGACACCACATGGTCGGCGTTCCACGCGTGCATCATGCCGAAGGGTTCGGGCTTGCTGCTCGCTACATTACCGGCGAGCTGGCGCTGCAATCCGTAGTGCTCGATGTAGTTCACAATCTCCAGCAGCACAAACGCAATGACTGATTGCGCGGCGAAAAATGCTATGTATTTAATAGCTGCTTGCGCAGGTAAATAAAGGGCTACAAGCACAAACAGCATCAAAGACAAGGCAGAACTCCAGACCAGCGGGCTGCACCACCAACGCTGTCCAAACTGTGCCAGGCGCTGCGCTTCCAGCCGCCAGCCGCTGACCCAACTGCCCCACACACTGCGTGGCAAAAAGTGATACAGGCTTTCGCCATAGCGGGCCGATGCCGGGTCGGCCCGCGTGGCGGCGCGCGGGTGATGACCCCGGTAATGTTCGACCATGAAGTGGCCATAGCAAACGCTGGTCATCAGCACCCAGGCGCAAAAACGGTCAGTCTTCGATTTGCTGTGGCCCAGCTCGTGCGCAAAGGTAATGCCCTGCGAGCCGGTGATAAAGCCGACGCTGAAAGCAATGCCCAGCACCACGGGCCATTCAGCATTGACGGCGGCATAGGCACCGGCTGCAATCAACGCCAATTGCAGCGGCACATACAGCCGCAATACCCACTGAAAATAAGCTGGGCTGGCGGCAGGTCCGAGCGGCGCGGGCGACCTTTTTCCGCCCGGCAGCAGCGCGTCGAGCAAGGCGATACCCCACCAGACTGCCAGTGTCGATAGCGCCGTGTAGGCAGGCACCAGCAGCACGGTAAAAATCGCCAGCAAGGGCAGTAGCCAGGCGACGAGGAAACGCAGATCGGAGGTACGCATAGCGGTTACTTTCTCACAGCGCTTCCAGTGCGGCAAGAGGGGAAACTGCATCGGGTGAATTGGTATCCTTTCAGCCCGGCAACTTGCGCTGCGTACCGGCGGTTGGCGCCAGCTGTCATTCCCGCGAAGGCGGAAATCCAGCTTTGCCCGCACTCGCCTTATTGAGTCTTTGGATCCCCGCCCTCGCGAAGATGACAGCCAAAAAGCCGCATTTTGCAGCGGCATCCAATCCGCAGGCCATCATCGTTCAATACAAACATTATGCTATTAAATAAATAGCTGCTTGCGCAGGTAAATCGCGGGCTAGAGCCAATTTTTTATATCAGGCCGGGCACTACAACAAGCGCGCCAGATACCGCCCGGTATGACTGTCCGGGTTCGCTGCAATGTCTTCCGGCGTGCCGACGCCCACCACCATGCCGCCGCCGGCGCCGCCTTCGGGGCCCATGTCGATCAGCCAGTCGGCGGTCTTGATGACGTCGAGGTTGTGTTCGATCACGACGATGGTGTTGCCGGCGTCACGCAGCTGGTGCAGTACTTTCAGCAGCAAATCGATGTCGGCAAAGTGCAGGCCCGTCGTCGGCTCGTCCAGGATGTACAGCGTGCGGCCGGTGTCGCGCTTGCTCAGTTCCAGCGCCAGCTTGACGCGCTGCGCTTCGCCACCCGACAGCGTCGTCGCCGCTTGGCCCAGCTTGATGTAGCTCAGGCCCACGTCGAGCAGCGTATGCAGCTTGCGCGCAATCGTCGGCACGGCCTTGAAAAATTCGGCTGCGACCTCGACCGTCAAGTCCAGAATCTGCGCGATGTTTTTGCCCTTGTACTGCACTTCCAGCGTTTCGCGGTTGTAGCGCATGCC
>JANLYY010000090.1:0-9936 GCA_031365885.1 Polaromonas sp.
GTGGGTCACCGATGAAGAGTTCATTGCGGTGCTGGACGACATCCGCAAAGCCATGGAAATCAATCATGTTGACCCGCAAGCCAACGCCGAGCTGATGGCCATTGCCTACGGCATGAAAGCGGAAATCGTGCGCGGATAAGCCACAGGCTGCGTTGCGAAAATCTTCAGGACAAACAAAAAAGCCAACAGGCACTACGGTGCTCGTTGGCTTTTTTTGCGCGAGTAAAAACGCTAAAAGCGGGCGTAGTAAAACACCGCAAAAAAGTGGCAAACCGTGCCCGCCGCCACAAACAGGTGCCAGACAAAGTGGCCATAGCGCAGGCGATGATCAGTAGCAAAAAAGCCAACGCCCAGCGTGTAAAACAGCCCGCCCGCCACCAGCCAGCAAATACCCCACGCCGGCATCAGTGCCCACAACGGCCTGATGGCGATCAGCGCGACCCAGCCCATCGCCACATACAGCCCGGTTGACAGCCACGGCCAGCGCACCCCGGCGACTGATTTCAGAACAATGCCGGCCAGCGCCATGGTCCAGACCAGACCGAACAGCGTCCAGCCCCACGGCCCGCGCAGCACGCCGAGGGTGAACGGCGTGTAGGTGCCGGCAATCAGCAGATAAATGGCGCTGTGGTCGAGCACCTGAAACACGCGTTTGGCGCGATTGTGCGGCAGCACGTGATAGACCATCGACGTGGCGTAAAGAATCACCATGGTGGCGGCGAACACGCTGGCGCCGATGACACCGGCTGCGTCGCTGTGCCGAACGGCGGAGACGATCAGAATCGGAGCCGCCGCGAGAGCCAGCAACAGCGCAAGGCCGTGGCTGATGCTGTTGGCGACTTCTTCGCCGACCGTCTGCGGTCTGTCCACGGCAAACGGTGGCAACAGCTGCGAGGCCACCGAACGGTCAGACGCGAGACTCATCGTTTGAGCAGCACCTTCAACACCGTTTGCACCCGACGCGCGTTAGCGGCTTCAAAATCGCCCGCCAGTACCTTGGCAGCGTCTTCGCCCCAGGTATCCAAAGGTGCGGGTGCATTGCGCTTCGTCAGCAGTTGCAGTTGCAGCATGCGGCGCGCGCTGATGTGCTCGGCGGGCGTCGGCACTTCGGCAGCCATCTCCAGGCGCAGCAATGACTCCGACGCATCCTTGCCAGACGCCTTGGTCACCGCCTCGACCCAGCTGCTGCGCACGGCTGGCGTGACCAGTTTTCCGAGGTCTTGCACGCTAGGCACCTGCTCCGCGTCGCGCTTTTCCCACGCGGTGAGCAGGTTGGTCAGCACTTCGCCATGCGCCTGGATGTGCAGTTTTTTCAGCGCCATGTTGGCCGCTTCAAATGCCTCGCGTTGGGCGCGGAAGGCGGTGTCACCGAGGCGCGGGCCGCGCTCTTCAAACTCGGGGCGCTCATTGCGATCTGCAAAGCGCGGCGCCCGGTCCTCACGCTCGGGCCGGTAAGGCTCAAATTTGTTGTCGGTGCTCTGACGCGGGCCACCGGGTTTGCTGCCAGGCCGGGAGTCTTTTCTGTCACCAAATTTGCCGCCCCGACCTGCGGGTGCGGCTTCGACACGTTTGCCGCCGGGCCGGTCGTCGCCACGGCGGGCAATGACGGGCTTCGGTGCGGCTTTGGGCGCGGGTGGTGGCTCGGCCGGTACGGTCGCAGGTTCGCTGGCTTCTTCGAAGGCGGTTTCGGCTGCCTCGGTGGCGGCTTCGAACGCGCCGGATTCTTCCCCGGACGAAGACTGCTCTGCTACGTTTTCAGTAGCTGCTTGCGCACGTATTTCCTGGGCTGTAGCCTGATTTGACTCTAATGCAACCGGTGCGGCGTCGGTAGCGGCCAACGCGGCTTCAACCGAAGCAGGCGCAACCGATTCGGCAGCGGCGACAGATTCGGCAGGCGCGGCAGCCGGTGCAGCCACAGGCACCTGCCCGCGCACCACCGCCTCCAGCGCCTTGGCTGCCGCATGAATCTGCTGCGCATCGCCGGTCGCAGTCGCTGCCTCGACGGCCTTCGATGCCTCAAGCACCATGCGATCAAACTCGCCCAGCGCCGACGCGGCTTTCTCACGCTCTGCCGTCTTGCGCTGGAAGGCGTCGTCGATCGGTTTGCGGAAGGCGTCCCACAATTTTTGTTCCTGCTTGCGCTCGATCGGCACTCCTTGCGCTTCCTGCTGCCAGCGCTGCTGCAAATGCTTGACGGCATCGATGTGCAACACCGGCTCGGCGCCCAGTGTTTGGGCTTCTTGGATCATGGCCTTGCGGTGCGCCAGACTTTCATGGCGCGCAGCGGTGAGCGGCGCGTCAGCGAGGTCCATCGCAGCCTTCCACTGCGGCTGGATTTCAGCAAAAACTTTCTCGCTCAAGTGCCCGGCCTCGCGCCACTTGTCGACAAAACCGTTGAGGCTGCGAATGTGCATCTTCCAGTCGGTGTTGCCCTTGTTTTCTTGCGCCCAGGCCAGCACTTCATCGATCAGGACCTGACGCTGGGCTCTGGTGGCTTCGCTTTGTTCCTTGACGGTTTCCAGCCACACCTCAACGACCTTGTGCGCTTCGTTGCAGGCGTCGTCAAAGCGCTTCCACAACGCGTGGTTGGGCGTGCCGCCCTGGTCGCTGGTTTTCCATTGCTCGCGCATGGTGCGCAGCGCGTCCAGCTGCTTGCGCCCGCCCATCGGCTTGGCCAGCAGCGCTTCGGCTTTCACGACCAGCTCTTCACGAATCTGGTCGGCCCGCCAGCGCTGCCAGCCTTCGAGTTCGCCTGCCGCCGTCAGCGCGGCATGGGCTGCCGCCTCCAGCCTGCTGTCGATGTTGCGGATGTTTTCTTTCAGGGCGTGGCGCAGGTCGGCGGCAACTTTTGGGGTTGCCTTGCCATGGCCTTCGGTCACTTCATGCTCCAGCCGGGCGAGTGCTTCCTGCACGATAGCGGAAGACTTTTCGCGCAGGTCTTTAAGCACCGCCGGATCCATCTTCACCTTGGCTGGGCGACCGGGCTGGTCACCCACGGCTGCCGGCGCGGCTTCACCGCGTGCGGTGCGCAATTCGTCGGCCCACACCGGCACGGCGGGCAGCGGTGCGGCCTTGTCGTCTGCGGCCTTCACAGCCACACCAATGGCGGCTTGAAACGCTTCCCATACCGCCAGCAACTGGCCGCGTGACGCGTCCAGCAGCGGTGGAAATTTGGCGTCAACGCTGGCCCAGTTGGCGTCTTGCGTGATCTCGCCGGCCTGCGCCTGCCAGTGCGCAACGTCTGCGCCCAGCGCATCGAGCGCCGCCCGCGCGTCGCGCCACGGCTTGATCGACAGCACTTCGACGCGCTGCGCCATCAGCACGGCGGCTTCGCGCTGCACCTGCGTGCGGTGCTGCAGGTCTTCAATCGTTTTGACACGCTCCGAAAGCTGCACCTTGACGCTGGCCAAGGGCTCCTTCGACAGCGGCGCGCCGGCTTTGGCGGCGTCACGCTGCCAGGCCAGGGCGTCGGCCAGATTGAGCTTGCTCGCGGCCAGCAGCGCCCTGGCTTTTTCAGCCCATTCCGCGGCGACCAGCTCTTGCCCCTTGCTGCGCTTGATTTCGTCGAGCTTTTCCTTCAGCGGTTTGGCGGCGCCTTTGTCGCGGTTGGCCAGGTCTTTGTAGACCTCGGCCATTTTTTCGGCGCTGGGCTCGGTGGCCAGCCACTGGCGAATTTTTGCCGCGCGTTCGCCCGAAGTCGGCGCCGAAAAAGCGCCGCCGGTCAGGCCGTCCAGCGGATGCGTCGGAGCCTCTTTGTAGGCAGGCGTTTTGACAGCAGGGGTTTCGGGTTTGGAGGATTTGAACATGGGGAACATGAAAGAGCGATGCTAAAAAAAATTGGGGCAAGCGCGGTTGCAGAGACAGGATGATCACCAACCACTGGTCGGGACGCGTATTTTCGCTGTTTTTAAGGCGACGCCAAATTAAGTTCAACGCCAGGCGTCCACTTGGGGTCGGATGCGGCCGTTTTCGAGGCCCCCAGAACCAACCGGTCAGCCGGCAGATTGGCGGCGGCCAGGTAGTCTTTCACCACCACACCGCGCCGCACCGCTAGCTCGCGCATGGCGTCGTCGCTTACCCGGATGTCGGCCAGCAGCAGCTTTTCCATCTCAGCATCGGGCAAGTCTTTAGTCAGGCCGAGGGCGTTGCGCGGCTTGGGCATGTCGGCGCGTTGGTAAACCTCCTTGAGCAGCGCCGGGTAGTCGGCCGGGCTGATGGCGCTGTCTGCCGACGCGGGGCTATCGCCGTTCCCCGTGGTTCGGCGTTTTTCAGCGCGCACCATCTCGTCCAGCCGCTCACGCTTGAAGCCATCGCGCTCGGCGTCCAAGTTGCTGGTGCCGACGACGGTGAGCTTGAGCGCTGGCCGGTCCTTCAAGGCCTTGGCGACCTTGTCCAGGCCGGCTTCGGCATCGGGTGTGAGCCGCGCACTGCCAGCGGCAAAACTTACACGGCCCAGTTCGTCGCCCCCGCCCCCGCCACCAGCACCGCCGCCGCCAAAGGCATTGGCCAGCAAACTGAAAGGCGCGGTAATCGCCCTGGTGATGACGTTGAGGATGACCTTGACGATGACCGGGCCGAGGCTGAACTGCGGGTCATTGAGCGAGCCGCTGATCGGTAAATCCAGATCGATCACGCCGTTGCGGTCAGCCAGAAGCGCCACGGCAAGTTTGACCGGCAGGCTGGCGGGCGCGCCCTCGACTTTGTCGCCGAAGCTCAACTGGTTCAGCACCAGCTTGTTTTTGGCAGTCAGCTGGCCGTTGGGCAATACCACGTAGTTCACGTCCACGCTCATCTTGCCCCGATTGATGCCGTAGCCGGCGTACTTGATGGCGTACGGTGACAGCGGCGGCAGTTCCAGGTCACGCACCTTGCCGGTGATGTCCAGCGCCAGCGGTTTGGCCAGCGGATTGAGCTTGCCGACGATTTCGAGCGACGCCGTACCTTCGGCGCGGCCGCGCAGTTCCAGCTCGGCCAGCGCGGCCATGTTGACCGGCGCTGCGGCATTGCCTGCGGGCGCCTCGGACGAAAACGCGCTGAGCTTGCCATTGAGTTCGGTCAGGTTGGCGGTGTAGTTCGGTTTGATAAAACGGTCAGAAAACAGCACCTTGCCGTTGATGAGGCTGAGCGGGCCGAAGTTGACAATGGCAGCCGGCGCCTGTGCAGACGCTTGTGCAGGCGCCTGCGCCGCAGCCTGAGGGTCTTTTGATGCTGTAGCCCCGGTATTACGTGCGCGATCAGCTACTATTTTAGTAGCATCTGCCGATGTTGGCGGTGCGGCAGTAACGCTCGCTTCGCCAGGTTTTTTTAACAGGTCCTGCAGGTTGATGCGGCCTTCGGGCGTGACGATGACGCGGGCGAAGAAGTCGGTCAGCACGGTTTCTTTCACATCGACCCGCGTGGCCTGGGCCGGCGTCAGCGCCACGCTCAGGCCGCTCAGCTGCAGCGCTTTCCAGGTCAGCAGTTCTTCAGCGGGCGCCACCACGTTTACTGCCGTGTTGGCCTTGAATGCTTCCAGCACCGCGTCGCCCGAAACCTGGGCCTGCGGGCCGGTGGGCCTCTGTTGGTACGCCACCTTGCCTTTGAAGCTGGCATCGGCGCGCAGCAGTTCGACATTCACCGCATCGGCAAAGTAGGGCTCGAAGGCCTGCACCGGCAGCCGGATGACCGCCAGCTGGCCCTGCACCTGCATTGGCGCCAGGCCCAGATTGCCTTTGAAATCGACCTCGCCGGGCGCGCTGCCGCCGGACGCCAGCCGAAGCGAAGCCGTCAGCGGCATGGCTGCCTTGGCCTGGGCCGATGCACGGCCTTCGCCTAACATCAAATTGCCGAGTTGCGCCTTCAGCGCGCTAATCTGAAACGCCACTGGCTTGGCGCCTGCGGCCTTGTCTGAGAAAGACACGGCGCCGCCGTCAATGCCCACGTCGTTGATGGCGATGGCCCACAGCGGCGCGGCTTTTCCGGGCGCTGCGGCGGCTTGCCCTTTTTCGGCAGATGCTCGACTTTGCGCAACCCGCCAGCGCTCGAACATCCAGCTTTTGTCGGCCGCGCGCTCGACCAGCGCTTTCGGCTCGGTCAACTGCAACTTCGCCGCTTTAAACGACTGCGTCGGCACGTCAACGTCGATGCCCGTCACATCCACGCGCTTGACCGACACCAGCGCGGTTTTGCCCTGCGTCAGTTGCACATTGCTCAAGCCCAGCTGCGGCGCGGTGATCTGCAGCGCCTGCGGTTTGTCGCCGTTGGCGGCCTGCCAGTTCAGGCCTAGCCGCGCGTCCACTTGGCCCTCAAGTGCGGGCAGCAAAAACTGGCCGACGTAGTTGGACGCGAGGCTGAGCGGCCACGACGCCAGATCAGCCATGACGCTGGCGGCCTGGTCGGTGGCGCTGCCGCTGAAATTGAGACGGCTGGAATCAGGCTGACTGGAATTGGGCTGAAGGTTGCGTGGCGCGCGGGCGACTGCGTTGGCTGGTGCCTGCGCTGCCGCATCCAGCGCCAGCGAGCCCTTGAAGCGAACAGGCGCGCTGGCGACAAACGGCACGGCGATGCCGGTCGCGTCAAGAGTCAGATTGGTCAGTGCAATCTGTGCCGCAGGTGCCAGCGTTTCGTCGCGCCAGCTGAGCTTGCCCCCGCGCATGACAATGCTGCCGACGGTGACTTTCCATGGTTGGGAGGCTGGCACGACTGGCACGGCATTTTTCGAGCCATTTTGGCCTGTAGCCCCCGTTTTACGTGCGTAAGCAGCTATGTTTTTTGTAGCGTTTGCAGCTTCTGTTGGCAGCACATTCAGCTGCCCGGCCCGGTTGCGCGTGACGTGCAGATGCGGCGCGGTCAGCTCGACTGTGGAAATTTTTGCGACTTGCTGCAGCGGGCGCACATCGTCCAGCGTGAGCTGCACCTGATCAATAGTCAGCAGGTCTGGTACCGCCCCGCTGGCCGCTTCGTGCAGTCGCACCTGGGTGGCCGTCATGGTGCCGGAAAGCTTCACCACGGTGGCGGGCGTTTGCTCGAAAGCGACCTTCACGTCGGCGTTGAGCAGCGCGCCCTGCAGGCGAAACGGCAGACTGGCCGGTAGGTAGTTCAGGTAGGGCTTGAGATCAAAGTCGCTGAGCTTGATGCTTGCATCGGTCTTGCGCGTGTCGGCGAACGGCGTGGCTTCGGCGGCGGTGTCGAAACTGCTGCCATTGAGTTTGAAGGCCAGACGCGGCGAGGTCTTGATCTCGCGTTGGGACTGCAGATTGCTTAAAAACGGAATGGCGACTGTCAGCTCGCGCAGCGCATGCGTTTTTTGCACGGATTGGTCGGTGAAATCAAGCTGTCCGCCCGTAAGGCGCAGGTTGTACAGCGCAAACTGCAACAGCTCGCTGGCAGGTTTGTCGGCAGGCGTTTTCAAGCGCTCAAGGATGTCGTCGATGTCAAGGCGCCCGCCGCCCAGGTGCGTCAGCGACAGCACCGGTTCGTCGATCTGAATCGCGTCGGCCACTGGCGCCAGCCGCAGTAGCGACTGCATTTCCGCATCTATATAGATGCGCTTGATGCTGATCTGGGGCGCGCCTGCGGGCGCAGAGGCCAGTTTGGCGATGACGAGGTCACTGACCGTGAGTTCGAGCGACCAGGGCTTGAAGTCGATGGCACCAATCGTGACGGGCCGACCCAGCTTTTCAGAGGCGATTTTTTGCGCCTGGGATTTGAGCAGCGGCGGCACCGCCAGCCAGGCCAGCGCCCAGAGCAGCAGCAGTGCGGCAAGCAGCCAGACTGAGCGCAACAGCCAAAGGCGCCATTCTGAAGATCTGGCTGATGTGGAACGTTTGGTGGAAGGGGTGGAACGACTGGCTTCGCCAGTGCTGGCGGCGGCATCATTTATTGGCATAGGCGCCGCATTTTCAGGCATCGAAGGAAAAGGTCAACGCAAATTGCAAGATGTTGCTCGCAAAAGCAAAAACCCCGGCCAAACAAGTTGGTCGGGGTTGACGACGGACGTTGATGTCCATGCCGTCGGGGGTTCGCAAAGAAGAGAGTTATCGTCTCACAGTGCGGTGAAAGCAAGTGATTGCTTCCAGATTTACCAGGGTTGGTTACCTGATGGGCGCCTGAATGAACAGACAACCAAAGGTTATGCGGACACACCGGGATGGACAAGTCAATGTTTTAAATCACAACCGGGTTTGTGATTGTGCGAACCCGCAATTTCGTTAAAACGTGAGATTTGTCACGCTGTTGACACAGCTCAAAAGATTTTTTACATAAGTTAAGGCGACTTAGGGCGATGCCTTACAAGAGGTCTTCAAGCATTTGAAAACGCTGGAGTTTTATCCACCTCAGGCTTTCGATAAAAATCGTTAATTCTATATTTGAATATCAAACAATTCTTTTGGTATTGACAGGTTATTAAGACGCCCCCTAGAATCCGCGAAGTTGCCCAAAAGCAAGGGACAACCCGAACCCTGACTACCTTTGCCCGCGTCTGTCCGCTGACGCCTTGGTGATGCAGGGTCTTCACGAAGAGGCCAGCCCAACCTTGATGGGCGGCCCAATCAGCTTGTTCTGCCTCCTCCAGAGAGGGCAGAGCAACCGAACGAAGAAGGATGCTATGACAACGCTAGACAACCCCCGGTTTGAGTTCAGGCTCAAATCACAACTGCAGGCCTTGAGCCGAAGTGTCGCCTGCGTGGTGGACGACATTGCCCAGGGATTTTTTGACATCACCCACAGTGGCTTTGCCATTTTGGGCCTGGTTGTCGTCTTCGCAGGCGTCACCCTGGTGGCGCGCCCTGACCTGCGCCAGGCCGGCGAGTTGGAGCTGATGAGCTGGCTGCAGGATCGCCAGGAAGGCGCTGCAGGCCCGGTCGTCGAAGAGGAAGTGGAAGTCGTTGAATTGACGGCTGTAGAGCGCGCCACTGCAGCCAACCCCAAAGAACTTCCCACCCGCCAAGCCGCGGTAGCTTATTGGCTAAGCAAAAAATACGGGGTGGCGCCGGAGCCGCTGAGCGTTCTGGTCGCGCAAGCGTTCGAGATCGGCCAAAAAGCCAAGCTGGACCCGACCCTGATTCTCGCCATCATGGCCATCGAGTCGGGCTTCAACCCGTTTGCGCAAAGCCCGGTCGGCGCGCAGGGCCTGATGCAGGTCATGACCAAGATACACAGCGACAAATACCAGAATTTCGGTGGCGGTTTTGCCGCGTTTGACCCCGTGACCAACCTGCGTGTGGGCGTGAAGGTGCTGCAGGAATGCATCGTGCGTGCCGGCTCCATCGAAGGCGGCCTGAAGCATTACGTGGGCGCCGCCAACCTGGCCGACGACGGCGGCTACGCCAACAAAGTCATGGCCGAACATGCACGCCTGACTGCCGTGATGGGTGGACAAAAGCCTGCACCCGCCGCACCGCCGCGTTTGGTCGCGTCGCCGTCAGCACCATCGCCCGCGCAACTCCCCGCAAAATTGGCACCGCCGCCTGCGACCAGTACCGACAAGACTGCAGAGCAGGTCGCCACACTCGACGCGTCCTGAACGCATAAAGCCTGTTGTTCAAGAGTTCAATCCGGCTCGGCTACACTTGACCGGTACGCGACTGGCGATAGGTTTTGGGGAAAAGTTGGTCACTGGCCAACCGCCCTCACCGACGTGGGACACCACTGGGAAGCGCACCGCTAGGGCCATCGGGCCATCAGCGTTCCGCCGTTCGCCTGGGCAGCCCCTTGATTTGCTGAAACGGCCAGTTGGCCCCAAGTTTCAGCAACGGGGATTCAAGTCTTTTGAAGGACTGCCAAACATGTACCACCGCAACACTCTGGTCGAACAGACCGATCCCGAAATTTTTGCTGCCATCCAGTCCGAGAACGCCCGGCAAGAGCAGCACATCGAGCTGATCGCCAGCGAAAACTACGCCTCCCCCGCTGTCATGGCCGCCCAAGGCAGCCAGTTGACTAACAAGTACGCGG
>JANLYY010000137.1:0-6817 GCA_031365885.1 Polaromonas sp.
CCTGCCTGGATCGCGGCTGGCTCGACGCGGCGCTCGGCTATGCACAGCGACTTGAAGACCACACGCGGTCGCAGCCAGCACCGTGGGCCGACGTGTTCATTGAGCGTTGCAGACTCTTGGTTGAATCCCGGCCAGGACGGATCACGGCCGCAGTCACCGAACGAGCCCAGCGCCTGCTGCAGGTGTTGCAGCGCAGCGGGCATCATGAGGCAGCGCAGACGCTAATGCTGCAGTTTTCAGTACTCGAAGTGCCGGAATTTCGTTGAGCTGCGCCTGCGCGCTCTGCGGCAACCTTGCTGCGGGCAAGGGCAAAGCCTACCAGGCCAATATGTAAAAATCGTGTCCTCTGAAAGCCTAGTCTCTTGTCCCATCGACCCTCCATCACCGTTGCCGTCACTCTGCGCAAAGAGCGCTTGACGGGTGCCGCCGCGCGCTGGCAGGACTGGCGCTGGATACTGCACGACGTAGCCGAACAGCAGCCGGGATT
Organism: Polaromonas sp.; assembly: GCA_031365885.1. Taxonomy (GTDB): domain Bacteria; phylum Pseudomonadota; class Gammaproteobacteria; order Burkholderiales; family Burkholderiaceae_C; genus Polaromonas. The sequence goes on from JANLYY010000137.1 coordinate 488, forward strand.
TGGCATCGTGCCGCGTTTGCTGTTCAAAAACGACAGCGAAGAGCGCTGGCTGCATCCCGGCTTCGAGGTCGAACTTTTTCCCGGCGATGCTGAGGGCTACTACCTGAACGTGACGACCGAGCAGCCCTGCTTCTGGGTCGTCTGGCGGATGGAAGAAGAAGCCGCGCTGGCCGAGCTGCCAATTGCAGTACCGCAGATCGTCACGTTGAGTTACCACGATGCCGGACGCTGGCTGGATGCACAGGAGAACGTCGACCAGGTGCCGGCACCCGACGAAGTCGCCGCGTGGCTGCGAGCATTTGTCGACGAGCACCATGTGCCTGAAGTCAAGCGGCGCCAGAGGCCGCAGAGCTTCAAGACGTTGCAAGACCGCTTCGGCAACCCGGTGCGGGTCAGCACCGACAAAGACCGGGGCGGTGGCGGCCGTGGTTGAAAAATACGAAGCAAAAATTGATGTGAAGGTCGACGTAAAGGCCGACGGTTTTCTGGGCCGGTGGGCGCGGCGCAAAAACGATGCACTGCGGGGGAAACCGCTGGAAGAGCCCGTGCCGGCTGTGCCACCAGTGCCACCAGTGCCACTGCCAGTCGCTGCGGCGCCCAAGTCAACTGTCGCCGCTGTGGCTGGTCACGAAACGCCGCCACGCCCTGCGGCGCCTGAGCCAGTGCGTGAACTGTCGCTGGACGACGCGAAGCTGCTGACCAAAGACTCTGATTTCAAGCCCTTCATGGCCAGCAACGTCGGGCCCGAAGTGCGCAATGCAGCGATGAAAAAACTGTTCGCCGACCCGCACTTCAATGTGATGGACGGGCTGGACATCTATATCGACGACTATTCGATTTCCGAGCCGATTCCCGAGGCCATGCTGCGGCAAATGACCAGCGCCAAGTTCCTCAAGTTGTTCGACGATGACGAAGAAGATGAAGACGGCAAAAAGGACAGGGCGGCGGCAGAAGGCACCGACAATAAGGACTCCGTAGAGGTCGTTTCGCGGGAAAATGCGAATGGCCCGGACGAAGAAACCGTGGCACATTCTGATGCATTGCCGCAGCCCGTCCTGCAGGTTAATGACAGCGCTTCCAGCCTTCCTGCTCCCATCAATTCCAGCCAGCCCGAGATGCTTGCAGACTTCGGCGCCAGCCCTAAAGAACATGACCACACTGATCTGCGACTGCAACCAGACGATGCCGCTTCAGGCCCTGAAGCTGGGCGCCGCACTTAATGAGAACCTGACGCTGCACTCAGCGCTCTGCCGGCGTGAAGCCGGCGCGTTTCAAAAAGCAATTCAAACCGGCGACGATGTCGTTGTGGCCTGCACACAGGAAAAGCGCCTGTTCGCTGAAGTCGGCGAACAGACCGAACGCGCCACGTCGGTCATCAAGTTCGTCAATATTCGCGAGACCGGCGGCTGGAGTAAAGATGCCGCCAGCGCGACGCCGAAAATTGCAGCCTTGCTGGCGGCGGCGCACCTGCCCGATGCTGAACCGGTGGCGACGGTGACGTACAAGAGCGCTGGTCGGCTGCTCATCGTTGGCAGGGTCGATCAAGCCGAGCAAGTGGCAGCGCTGGTCGCTGACACGCTTGACGTGACGATTTTTGCGCAGGGCGTGTCCGGTATCGCTTCCGCTGCTCTGTCGGAGCAGGAGCGCAGATACCCGGTGATCGGCGGCGACGCGCTGGCCGTCAAGGGCTGGCTGGGCGCGTTCGAGGCGACGTGGATAAAGAGCAATCCTGTCGACCTCGATTTATGCACCCGTTGCAATGCCTGTGTGGCTGTTTGCCCGGAAGGCGCCATCGATCTCAGCTATCAGGTTGATAGCAATAAATGCACATCTCATCGCGACTGTGTGTCGGTTTGCAAGGTAGCAGGGGCGATTGATTTCAGCCGTGCACCCAAGGCAGAGCGCGAGGCTTTTGATCTGGTGCTGGACCTCGGCGTAAAACCGCTGATCACGCTGCACGCCCCGCCGCAAGGCTACTTCGCTATCCAGGCGTCGGCAGGCCTGGCCACACCCGGCTTGTTGCCGATGGTGGTAAAGCTGCGCGACATGGTCGGCGAATTCGAGAAACCGAAGTTTTTTGCCTACAAGCAAAAGATATGCGCCCACAGCCGGAACGAAACGATCGGCTGCAACGCCTGCGTCGATATCTGTTCTGCAGGGGCTATCAGCAGTGAGAAAAAACGTAATCAGATCGTCGTCAACCCGAATCTTTGCATTGGTTGCGGCGCCTGCACCACCGTGTGCCCGACTGGCGCGCTAACGTATGCCTACCCGCGCGCCAGCGAGCAGGGTGTGCGTCTGAAAACCCTGCTCTCAACTTATGCCAAAGCAGGCGGGCAGCATGCAGCTCTGCTCTTTCACAGCCAAGGTTCCGGGCAAAAGGCGGTCGAGGCGCTGGGCCGCGCCGCTCAATTGCAGAAGGCCGTGCGCGGCGTGCCGGCCAACGTCATTCCGCTGGCGCTGTTTCATACCGCCAGCGTCGGAATTGATTTGTGGCTGAGCGCGCTGGCTTTCGGCGCCGGTCAGGTGGCGGTGCTGGTCACGAACGAGGAGGCGCCAGCGTATCTTGAGGGGTTGGAAGAACAGATGCAAGTAGCCCAAGCGCTGGTGAGTGGGCTGGGTTACCAAGGCACGCATTTTCATCTGGTGCGCTGCGATGGAGCCGTCAGCGCCGCCGGCCTGCTGAGTCTGGATGCCCGTCTGCAGTCCATCGGCAAAGCCAACGTCACCGTGCCGGCGACGCCCGCCCGGTTTGCCGTGGCGCAGGAAAAGCGCAGCACGCTTGATATGGCAATAGATCATCTGATGACGCAGGCGCCGCCGACATTGCCCGAGACGATTGCTCTGCCTGCAAAGGCTTCGCCGTTTGGCAGCCTGATCGTCAATGTTGACACCTGCACCTTGTGCCTGAGCTGCGTCAGCGCCTGCCCGGCCAGCGCGCTGCAGGACAACCCCGATAAGCCACAGCTCAAATTCATCGAGAAAAACTGCGTGCAGTGCGGCCTGTGCGCCTCGACCTGCCCGGAAGATGCCATTACGTTGCAGCCGCGTCTGCTGCTGACACCGCAGCGCAAAGAGGCGCGCGTGTTGAACGAAGCACAACCGTACCAGTGCATTCGTTGCAGCAAACCATTTGGCACGCTAAAAGGCATCGAATCGATGCTGGGCAAGCTGGCGAGTCATGCGATGTTTCAGGGCGCCGCTGCCGACCGTTTGAAAATGTGCAGTGACTGCCGGGTCATCGACATTTATTCCGCCGACAACGAAGTCAAGATCACCGATATCCGATGAGCCGGGGAACAACATGACACAAGCTGAACTCGTACCGACATCGCTCGACGAAGAAACCGCCCGCGCCGAGGTGTATGGGGTGCTGGCGGCGCTTTATTACGCAGCGCCTGCAGCCGAACTGCACGAAAACCTTCGCGTGGCCGTTACCGAGGCACCGGCGCCGGGTGCGGTGCTTGAAAGTTCATGGGCCGAATTGGTAGCCGCCGCGCGGGCGCAAAGCCTGTCTGATATCCGCAGCGAATACGACGCGCTGTTCGGCGGTGTTGGCAAGCCCGAGGTTTACCTGTTTGGCTCGCATTACCTGAGCGGGTTTCTCAATGAAAAGCCGCTGGCCGCATTACGTACCGACATTGCGGCCTTGGGGTTGGCGCGTGACGAGACCATGCCCGAAACCGAGGACCATGTGGCTTACCTGTGCGAGGTCATGCGTTACCTGATCGCCGGTGACGACGTGGCAGTCGCCAACCTGACGCGGCAGCGTGAATTTTTTACCCGGCATGCGCAGACCTGGTTGCCGATGATGTGCGAGGCGATCATGGCGCACCCGGGAGCTCGCTTTTACCGGGCTGTCGCGGCTTTCACACAGACATTCATCAGCGTTGAATCGCAGGGCTTTGACATGCTCAATTGAGGGGGTGCGTTCAGTGTCCTGTAAGTTCATGCCCGGGCATCTCCGCGCCTAAAATTTTAACGAACTAGCTGCAAACTGACGGCTACCTGACAGAAAAATACATCGTTTTCCCTAGTCTTTTAGTTTGTGATGCGCAAGTCAAAACTTACCGCTAATTTTTGACGTACAGTAGGCAATCGGTTACATACCTCGATGATATTTTTTGGAGATCCGCATGCAGGACAGCCAGCCCAAGCCTTCGCGTAGAGGCTTCTTTTTCGGCGCAGCCGCTACCGGCGCTGCAGCCGCTGCCATCGTGGCCTTGCCGGGCGCGCCTTCACTGGTGGCGCAACCGCAAGAGCCTAAGCCCGCGCCTGAAAAGGGCGGCGGTTACAGCTTGACCGCGCACGTCAAGCAGTACTACAAAACCAGCCGAATTTAGTCTCCCCCAGCATCCCCTGTTTTACTGTTACGGAGAGCTACATGCTGCTCACGAAAAAATCTAATAGCGTTCATGGTTTACTGGCGCAGCGAACTGGCTCGTCCCGTTTTGTCCACAGTCTGTCGCGGGGTCTGTCCAACGCGCTCCCGACGATGGACCGGCGCGCGTTTTTGCGCCGTTCCGGTTTGGGCGTTGGTGTCGGTTTGGCTGCGACACAGCTGACGCTAGTTAAAAAAGCGGCTGCCGCCGTACCGGGTGCAGGTGATGGCACTGGAAAAATCGAAGTCAAGCGCACTGTCTGCACCCACTGCTCGGTGGGCTGCGCGGTCGATGCGGTGGTTGAAAACGGTGTGTGGGTTCGGCAGGAAGCTGTTTTCGATTCCCCTATCAACCTTGGCGCCCATTGCGCCAAGGGTGCTGCTCTGCGCGAGCACGGCCATGGTGAATTTCGCCTGCGTTACCCAATGAAGCTGGTTAACGGCAAGTACGAGCGTATCAGTTGGGACACAGCACTGAATGAAATTTCAGCGCGCATGCTTGAGTTGCGCAAGGCCAGCGGTCCCGATTCGGTGTATGTGATCGGTTCGTCCAAACACAACAACGAGCAGGCCTATCTTCTGCGCAAGTGGATGAGCCTTTGGGGCAGCAACAATTGCGACCACCAGGCACGTATTTGTCACTCCACCACGGTGGCTGGCGTAGCGAATACCTGGGGCTATGGCGCCATGACCAATTCGTATAACGACATGCAAAACAGCAAGTGCGCGTTGTACATCGGCTCCAACGCCGCCGAGGCGCACCCGGTCAGCCTGCTGCACATGCTGCACGCCAAGGAGACCGGTTGCAAGATGATCGTGGTTGATCCGCGCTTTACCCGCACAGCAGCCAAGGCTGACGAATACATCCGCCTGGGTTGGGGTTCGTACTTTCCTTTCCTGTTGGGCTTGCTTTATCAAATATTAAAAAACGGCTGGGAATATACGAAGTACATCAACGACCGTGTTTACGGTATGGATAAGGTCAAAGAAGACATCATGGCGAAATGGACGCCAGACAAGGTTGAGGAGGCCTGCGGTGTGCCCGAAGCGCGTGTTTATATGGCTGCCGAGATGATGGCCAAAAACCGTCCATCGACCATCGTCTGGTGCATGGGCCAGACCCAGCACACCACCGGCAACGCCATTGTTCGTGCCTCGTGCATTTTGCAGCTGGCGCTCGGCAACGTCGGCGTATCGGGCGGCGGTACCAATATTTTCCGCGGTCACGACAACGTGCAGGGTGCGACTGACGTTGGTCCTAACCCTGATTCCCTGCCAGGCTACTACGGCCTCGCCGAGGGATCATGGAAGCATTTTGCAAAGACTTGGGGCGTTGACTTTGACTGGATCAAAGGGCGCTATGCGTCGGCTGCCATGATGGGCAAGCCCGGCATCACGGTGTCGCGCTGGATTGACGGTGTGATGGAAAAAAACGAATTCATCGATCAGGATTCGAACCTGCGCGGCGTGTTTTTCTGGGGCCATGCGCCTAACTCGCAGACCCGCGGCCTCGAGATGAAACGCGCCATGGACAGGCTCGATTTGCTGGTGGTTGTTGACCCGTATCCGTCGGCAACGGCTGCCATGGCAGCCATGCCCGGCAAGGCCGAAGACCTCAATCCCAATCGCGCCGTGTATCTGTTGCCCGCAGCGACGCAGTTTGAAACGACAGGCTCTGTGACGGCTTCCAACCGTTCAATTCAGTGGCGTGAAAAAGTCATTGAACCGCTGTGGGAATGCCGCAGCGACCACATGATCATGCATCAGTTCGCTGAAAAACTGGGTTTTGCCAAAGAGCTGTCAAAGAACTACAAGATGCAGAAGGTCAAGGGCATGGACGAGCCCGTGCCCGAAGATATCCTGCGCGAAATCAACAAGACATGCTGGAGCATTGGCTACACAGGCCAAAGCCCTGAGCGCCTGAAGGCGCACATGCGCAACATGCATTT
>JANLYY010000177.1:0-3845 GCA_031365885.1 Polaromonas sp.
AAGCAGGGCCGCGACCGTAAATTTCAGGCTATCTTGCCGCTGCGTGGCAAGATCTTGAACGTCGAGAAAGCGCGCTACGAGAAGCTGCTGACCAGCAACGAAATCTTGACGCTGATCACTGCGTTAGGCACTGGCATCGGCAAAGCCGGCGGCATTGGTGGCACGCCGGGTGCTGATGACTTCAACGTCGCCAAGCTGCGTTACCACCGCATCATCATCATGACCGACGCCGACGTGGACGGCGCGCACATTCGTACCTTGCTGCTGACCTTCTTTTATCGCCAGATGCCCGAGCTGGTCGAGCGTGGTCATATCTACATTGCGCAACCGCCGCTGTACAAGGTCAAGGCCGGCAAGGAAGAGCAATACCTCAAAGACACAGCCGCGCTCGACAGCTTTTTATTGCGCATCGCGCTGAAAGATGCAGCTGTGCAAACCGGCGCTGACGAGAGCGTGGTGCTCAGGGGCGACACGCTGGCCGAACTGGCGCGCAAGCACCAGCTGGCCGAATCGGTGATCGCGCGTCTGCGCGGCTTCATGGATGCCGAAGCGCTGCGTTCGATTGCCGATGGCGTGCCGCTGAATCTTGACACCGTGGCCGACGCAGAAGTCTCTGCCGTCGCACTGCAGGTGCACCTGCGAGAGCTCACAACGACCGGCGCGCCAGCGGAGGTGGCGGGTGAATTTGACGTGCGAACCGACAAACCGATTCTGCGCATCAGCCGCCGTCACCACGGCAACGTGAAAAGCAGCGTAATCACGCAAGACTTTGTGCATGGCGCTGATTACGCCGCGCTGGCTGAAGCCGCCGCCACCTTCAAGGGTCTGATTGGTGAAGGTGCCAAGGTCATGCGCGGAGAAGGCGAACGCCAGAAAGAAGAAAAAGTCGGCGACTTCCGCGAGGCCATGAAGTGGCTTATCGCCCAGGCCGAGAACGTGACCGCGCGCCAGCGCTACAAAGGCCTCGGCGAGATGAACCCGATCCAGCTCTGGGAAACCACGATGGACCCGCAGGTGCGGCGTCTGCTCAGGGTGCAGATCGACGACGCCATCGAGGCCGACCACGTCTTCACCATGCTGATGGGCGACGAAGTTGAGCCGCGCCGCGTGTTCATTGAAACGAACGCGCTGCGGGCGGCGAATATTGACGTGTAAATCGGCATTCGAACGACGACGACGACAACGTATCAGCCAAACTGGAAGCAGCCATGCAACCCACAGTCCGCAAAACAACGTTGCACGCGTCGCAACAAGCAGCCGACTTGACCTATTGGCTCGCTCAGCCCGTGCAAGCGCGAATCGATGCGCTGGAGGCTTTGCGCAGACACCATCACCAGGGACAAGCGCATGTTGACACCCGACTTCAAAGAGTTTGCCGTATTACTCAACTCAAACAAGGTTGAATACCTGGTCGTTGGGGGGTACGCGCTGGCTGCGTATGGACATCCGAGATATACGGGCGATCTCGACTTTTGGATTGGAACGGCTGCAGACAATGCGGATCGCGTGTTGGCGGCATTGACTCAATTTGGTTTTGGCAGCCTGGGCATCAAAAGAGAAGATTTGACCGAGCCGGGCCAGGTCATTCAGATGGGGTTTCCTCCGGCGCGCATTGATTTGTTGACGAGTATTGACGGGGTGTGTTTTGCACCTTGTTATCAACGCCGCCTGGTGGTCGAAGTAGACGGACTTCAGCTCGGATTCATTGCGCTTGACGATTTCAAGATCAACAAAAAAGCGGTGGGCCGACACAGGGACCTCGCTGATCTTGAAATGCTCGAATCAATAGCGACTCCCAAAACACCATGAAAATCCGCCATGAAATAGTGGAATTTCATGGTTCCAGTGTCTCGCCCGGGCCGCCAGCCGGATCTTCCCACTTGGTTTCACCCTCATGACCCTCATCGCCGTCATCGACTTCGAAACCACCGGCCTGTCACCCGCGATGGGCGACCGCGCCACCGAAGTCGCCATCGTGTTGCTTGAAGGCGGGCAGATTGTGGACCGCTTCCAGAGCTTGATGAATGCCGGCGTACGCATTCCGGCTTTTATCACCAGCCTGACCGGCATCAGCAATACCATGATTGCCGGCGCGCCGCCGGCTGACCGCGTGATGCGTGACGCCAGCCGCTTCGTCGGCCACGCGCCGCTGGTGGCGCACAACGCAGCCTTCGACCGCAAGTTCTGGCAGGCCGAGCTGGCAAGAGCCGACGAGCCAGCAGCGCACGCCTTTGCCTGTACCTTGCTGGTGTCACGGCGGCTGTACCCGCGCGCACCCAGCCACAAGCTCGGTGTGCTGGTTGACTACCACCAGCTACCCAAAACAGGCCGCGCCCACCGCGCATTGGCTGACGCGGAAATGGCCGCTTCGCTACTCGGCCAAATTCAGCACGACCTGCGCACTCGCCACGGCATCACGCGCCCCGACCACGCGCTGCTGATGCTGTTGCAGCGTTGCGCGAAGCCTGCGCTGCCGGCTTGGATGGCGCTGTATGCGGACGCAGCTGATGCATGTGTTGTGCCCTGAGACCACCACAACGCTATTAATTTAGTAGCTGCTCGCGCACGTTTTGTATGGGCTGCGGGGCTAAAACGCTAAAAACTTAAACCCCCTGCAGCTGCCGCGCCAACGCAGGCAGGCCGATGGCTTGTGCGCCTTGCCGGACCGGATACGTTTCTTCGCCTGGGTACACCACATAGCGCTGACTCACCTTCAGGTCGTCACAGGCCAGACCAAAGCCTTTATCCCCCGTAGGCGCAGATGAGCGTTTGACCTCAATAGCGATCTCGGGCTGCCCTCCGCGCTCCAGCAGCAGATCAATCTCGGCGCCGTCATGCGAGCGATAAAAGTAAGGCCTGAAACGCGGCCCCGCGCACTGGATCAAATTCTCGATGACAAAGCCCTCGTAGCTGGCCCCCACCACTGGATGGCCCAGCACGTCGTTCCAGGTATTGAGGTCTAGCAGTGCATGAACGATGCCGCTGTCACGCACATAAATTTTGGGCGCCTTGACCAGACGTTTGCCCACATTGCCGCTCCATGGCGCCAGGCGGCGCACCAGTTGCAGGTCAACCATCAGGTCGGCGTAGCGTGTGACGGTGGGCGCCGACACGCCCAGTCCAGCGGCCAGCCGCGCCTGATTCAGCAAGCCGCCCTGCTGGTGGGCCAGCATCGTCCACAGCCGGCCCAGCGCCTGTACCGGCATGCGCGGCGCAAACATCGGCACGTCGCGTTCGTGGTAAGAGCGAATGAAGTCGCGGCGCCAGTCCAGACTGGCGCTGTCACGCTGGGCCAGCAGGCTTTCGGGAAAGCCGCCGCGCACCCACAGCGTCTGGGCGTCCAGACCCGCGTCGCCAGCTTCCAGAATGCCCACCGGGCCAATTTCAAGATAAGCCACCCGCCCCGCCAGCGTCTCGGACGACTGGCGCATCAGCTCCAGCGCCGCCGAGCCCAGCAGCAAAAAGTGGCCAAATCTCTCCCCGGCCGAACGCCGGTCGTCAATAATGCCGCGCAGCACTTCAAACAGGTTCGGCACCCGCTGAATTTCGTCAATCACGACCAGCTTGCCGTTCTGCCCCCGCAGATAAGCGTCGGCGTCATCGAGTCGCCGCTGGTCCGCCGGCCGCTCCATGTCCAGGTACACCGCTCCACCGGGCCAGTCGGCCGCAATCTTGCGTGCCAGCGTGGTCTTGCCCACCTGACGCGGCCCCAGCAACACCACGGCCGGCACCACCGAGCGCAAGCGCTCACGTACGGTCGCGTCTATGTTTATTTAAAACATTAACGTAAAAAATATGTTAATTGTTAGATTTAAGGGGATAATTTATTGAAATAGGTGAGTGAT
>JANLYY010000157.1:0-16226 GCA_031365885.1 Polaromonas sp.
CGGCGCCGAGCCTGGGCCGTCCGCGCTGAATCTGGTGATGGAAATCCGCAGGCACCCGGCCCTCAATTTTGCCGGCCTGCAGGCCTACAACGGCCGTGCGCAGCATCTGCGCAGCGCCTCCGGACGGCGCGATGCCATCACCAAAGTAGTAGACGCCGTGCTGATGACGCGCCACCTGATCGAGGGCCAGGGCATTCCTGTCGGGCTGGTGACTGGCGGCGGCACTGGCAGCATGTTGCTGGAAGCGGCCAGCGGCGTTTTTGGTGAGCTGCAGGCGGGCTCGTTCATGTTCATGGACGCCGACTACGCCCAGAACGAGCGCGATGCCGCGCAGCCGCCGTTCGAGCATGCGCTGTTCGTCAAGACGCAGGTGATGAGCACCCACACCGCGCATGTCGTCTGCGATGCCGGTCATAAAAGCCACGCCATCGATTCAGGCCTGCCGCTGGTACTCGCACTTGGTGGCGAAGGCGCGCTGGAATACTTCAACGGCGGCGACGAGCACGGAATTTTGCGGCCGGCACCCGGCAGCCATTACCTGCCTGCATTGGGTCGGACGCTGTGGCTGATACCCGGCCACTGCGACCCGACGGTGAACCTGCACGACGTGCTGATCGGTGTCGAAGGCGGATTGCGCAACGGCACGGTGCGGCGCATTTTCAGGGTCGATGCGCGCGGCGCGATGACCTGAGCTGCTGCTGCCAACGCACGACGGTTGCTATTGTATTAATAGCTGCTTGCGCACGGTTTACTTGGGCTAGAGGCCGATTTGATACTTGATCAGTGGCCCGGGGCTGCCCCACCAGGCGATGGTGCAGCTACCGCTTCGTCGCGCGCAATCAAACCATCCACCAGCTCTACCACCCGGTCGCAACGCGCCGCCAGACGCGGGTCGTGCGTCACCACGACAAACGACGTGCCGCGTTCGGCGTGCATGCGCCGCAGCAGCACAAACACCTCGTCAGAAGACGCGGTGTCGAGGTTGCCGGTGGGTTCGTCGGCCAGCACCAGCGCCGGCCCCTGCACCAGCGCGCGTGCAATCGCCACGCGTTGCTGCATGCCGCCCGACAATTCAGCCGGCCGCTTGTTCATCGCTTGCGCCAAGCCCACGGCGTCGAGCAATTCGCGCGCCCGCGCCAGTTGCGGCGCACTGACGTGGCCGTCACTCATCAGCGCCGGCAGGGTCACATTTTCGAGTGCCGTGAAGGCCGGCAGCAGATGATGGAACTGAAACACAAACCCCAGCGTTGTGCGCCGGCGCAGCGTCAGGTCGGCGTCATTGAGCGCGTTGACTTCTTCGCCCTGCAGCCGGTAGCTGCCCGACGTCATGCGTTCTAGCAAACCGACGATGTTGAGCAGCGTGCTTTTGCCCGAGCCGGAAGGCCCGATCAAGGCAATGAATTCGCCGCGATTGACCCGCAGCGACAGGCCGTGCAGTATCTCCGCCTCACTGGGCATGCCGATGCTGTAGGACTTGCGGACATCGCTCAGTTCAATCAGCGAATCTGAAGTGACTGGCTGACTCATGGCTAGAGCCGGATGGCTTGCGCCGGGTCTAGCGCGGCGGCGCGTCGGGCCGGCGCGATGGCCGCCAGCACGCCGCACACCGTTGCAATCAGCGCCACTTGCAGCGCGGTGCCCGCCTGCAGCGTGATATTGAACAGCGGCTGCCCGTCGGAGCCAAGCACGAACGTGGTGAAGAGCCAGATCATCAACAAGGCCAACAGTAAGCCCAGCAGCGAACCGACCGCGCCGACTACCGCACCCTGAACCAAAAAAATCCGCTGTATCTGCCCGCGCGTGGCGCCCATGGCGCGCAAGATGCCGATCTCGCGGCGCTGTTGCACCACCGACACCACCAGCACACTGGCTATACCCAGAACCACGACGACCAGTACGACACCGCGAATCAACGCCGTGCTGACCGACTGGGCATTGAGGGCAGACACCAGCGTGGCGTTACTCTCCTGCCAGCTTTCGATCTTGTAGGGAAACTGGCGGCGCAAGTCCTGCGCCAGCACTTGCGCCGTCCACACGTCGTTGACCGTCAGGTCAAGATTGGTCGCGCCTCCCGGCAGGCCGAGAAGGCTTTGCGCGCCGCGCAGCGGCATGATGACGGTGCGGCGATTTAGGTCTTTGACGCCCAGATCCACCAGCGCTGTCACGCGCGCCAAGTCACTGACAGTGCCGGTCTGTAGCGTCAGGCGGTCGCCGACGCGCACACCCAGATCAGCTGCCAGTTCACGGCCCAAAATCGCATCGCCGGGCGCCAGCTGGGCTGTGCCGCTGATCACTTTGCTGCGCAGTCCGACGACGCGGTCATACCGATCAAGCTCCACCCCAATCAGCGCCACCGCCTGGGTGGCCTCCCCACGCAAGGCCAGGCCGCCGCCCGACATCGTGGGCGACACGCCGGCGATGGCGTCCATGCCCTCCAGCACCGGCACCAGCGCCTGCCAGTTCGCAACCGAGCGCAGACGCTGGGCTCTGGGCTGGGTTTGCGTCAACACGGTGCTGCCTGGTACAAGCGCGCGCGCCGGTGTGACCAGATCATCGGGGGCGCGCAGCGTGATGTGCGCCTGCGCGCCCAGGGTCTTGTTCAGCGTGTTGCTTTGCAGACCGCTGATGAGCGCGGAGATGTAGGCAATGACCGCCACGCCCGCCGCCACGCCAACGATGATGAGCAGGGTCTGCATGCGCCCCTCGCGCAAAAAACGCAGTGCCACGCGGCGTTCAAAACCAAGCCGGTTGGACATGACTGGCTACGCGCTTAGCCCCCAACGCATTGGTGAGCGCAGCCGCGCCGTCTTGCGATCCAGCGTTTTTCGGGGACGCATTGCCCGGCTCCAGAACTACGGTTTGCGTCCGGACCCGGTCGCCCGCCTTGAGGCTACCGCCCAGTAAAACCTCATCGCCCTCGGCCAGGCCTTCAAGCACCTCGACCGCGCTCAGCGAACGCAGCCCCAGCCGCACCGTGCGTGCCTGCGCGCGCCCTGCATCTGCCACCAGCACAGTGGCCGATTCGCCAGACGCCTGCGTGCGCAGTGCGCGCAGCGGCAGCACCAGTGCGCGCGCACGCCGGCCGGTTTCGACCTCGACTGACAGCGTCATGTCTTCCCGTAAAAAGGCGGGCGCTTGCTGCTCCAGTGCGAACTTGACTTCAATCGCGCCGCGCTGTGCGTCCACCGAGGGCGCAAGCGACAATACCCGCGCAGCAAAACGCTGGCTGGCAAACGCATCGGCTACCACCATCGCGCCCTGCCCGCCCTGCAACTGGTCCAAAAAGCGTTCATCGACCTGCGCGACCAACTGGGTCGGCCCGGCGAGCGCCAGCGCCATCAGCGCCTTGCCGGGCTGCACGATCTGACCGGGTTCGACCTGGCGCGTCAGAACCTGAGCATCGGCGGGTGCCAGCACGGCCGTTTGTTTGAGCCTCGCCTGGGCCGCAGCAGTGGCTGCCTGCGAGGCAGCCAGTTGCGCCTCGGCCTGCCTTACCTCGGTCCCCGCATCGCCGACGGCCTGGCTCTGGGCGGTTGAGCCGCTCTGCTGCGCCTGGGCGACGTCCACCGCACGCTGCGCTTCATCAAGCCGCGACGCACTGAAGAAGCCCTGCGCCACCAGTTGCCTGATGCGCGCCAATTCAGCGCTGGCCGCCAGCAACGTCGCATCGGACTGCGCCAGCGCCGCGCGAGCGCCGCTGCGGCCCGTGCTGCGCAGGCCATTGAGGCGCGCCTGCGCCTGGCGTTCGCTGGCAAAAGCCTGCGTCAGCGCAGCGCGCAACTCGTCTGATTCAAGCTGTACCAGCACGTCACCCTGGCGAAGCTGCGCGCCCTCTTTCACCAGCACCTGCGCCACGCGCCCCGTCACCGTGCTGCCCACATCCACGCGCGACAAGGTAGCCACACGGGCCGAAAACTGCAGCGTACGAACCAGCGGCGCGTAGCTCAATTTCACGGCATCGAGCTGCGGACCGCGCAAAGCCAGCCAGGCGATTACTGCTGCGGCTGCTATCGCAACTGCCACGAAAAACCACGGCCAGCGACGTTGACGCGGCGGCGTGATACGCGTTGGTTGATGGTTTTCAGACACCCGGGTCAAACAAGCCGCCGTCGGTTTTGGGCGGTGTGACACCGAGATGCCGATAAGCCGCCAGCGTGGCGATGCGCCCGCGCGGCGTGCGCTGCAAAAATCCCTGCTGAATCAGGTAGGGCTCGATCACATCTTCAATCGTGTCGCGCTCTTCGCCGATGCTGGCGGCAATGTTGTCGAGCCCGACCGGCCCGCCGTCGAAACGGTGAATCACGGCTTCGAGCAGCTTGCGGTCCATCACGTCGAAGCCCTGCGGATCGACATCTAGCATGGCGAGGGCCTGGTTGGCAATGTCCAGCGTGATCTCGCCCTTCCCCTTGACATCGGCAAAATCGCGCACGCGGCGCAGCAGCCGGTTGGCGATGCGCGGTGTGCCGCGCGAACGGCGGGCAATCTCGAAGCCGCCCTCAACATCGGTCCGCACATGGAGCAGTTTGGCGCTGCGCGTGACGATGCGCGCCAGCTCCTCAGGCGTATAAAAATCCAGCCGCGCGACGATGCCGAAACGGTCGCGAAGCGGGTTGGTCAACATGCCGGCGCGTGTGGTCGCGCCGACCAGCGTGAAGGGTTGCAGATCAAGCTTGATGCTGCGCGCCGCCGGGCCTTCGCCGATCATGATGTCGATCTGGTAGTCCTCAAGTGCGGGGTACAAAATCTCTTCGACCACCGGACTCAGGCGATGAATCTCGTCGATGAAAAGCACATCGTTTTTTTCCAGATTCGTCAGCAGCGCCGCCAGGTCTTTCGGCTTTTCCAGCACCGGGCCAGAGGTCTGCCGCATGTTGACCCCCAGCTCATGCGCAATGATGTGCGAGAGCGTAGTCTTGCCCAAACCCGGCGGGCCAAAGAGCAGTACATGGTCCAGCGCCTCGCTGCGCATTTTGGCCGCGCCAATGAAAATTTCGAGCTGTTCGCGCACCTTGGTCTGGCCGACATATTCGTCAAACAGCTTGGGCCGCAAGGCGCGTTCAATGGCTTCTTCCTGCGGTGATGCGGGCGCGGCCGAGATGACTCGCTTCGACGGCGGCAGGTCGGAGAGGTCGAAGTTGTCGGTCTGGATGGTCATTTAACTTGCCCACCAAATTCTCGTCCAATAGACTCCGTCGCCAATATCTTTCCCGAATGTAAATCGGGATCAAAGCGATCCAGCTTTGCCCTCTCTCGTCTCAGACGCGCGGACAGAAACAACACCAACCCCAACCCCAACGAGCAGACTATCAGCGTTACACCCGCAACAGCCTTCAAATCAAGAAAGAATTTCATTTCCCCAACGCCTTCAAAGCCAGCTTGATACCGTCACTCACGCCCACATCCTTGGGCAACGCTTTGAGCGCCAGCGCCGCATCGCGGTCGCTGTAGCCGAGTGCGACCAGCGCCTGCAGGATGTCGGACTGCGCGTCGTCGGCGATGTTCACATGCACGCCTATATCAGCGCCAAGCTTGCCTTTGAGCTCCAGCAACAAACGTTCGGCGGTTTTTTTGCCGATGCCGGGCACCTTGATGATGCGGCCGGCTTCCTGCTGCGTGATGGCCTGGGCCAGTTCTGCAACGCTCAAGCCACTGAGCACGCTGAGCGCGGTGCGCGGGCCGACGCCGGAAATCTTGATCAACTGACGGAAGGCTGCGCGTTCGCTGGCCTGGCCGAAGCCGTAGAGGATTTGCGCATCTTCACGCACCACCAAATGCGTCAGCAGACTGACTTTTTCGCCCAGCACGGGCAGGTTGTAAAAGGTGCTCATGGGCACCAGCACTTCGTAGCCGACGCCGTTGCAGTCCAGCAAAATTTCAGGCGGGTTTTTTTCGGCCAGCAGGCCAGTCAGTCTTCCGATCATCGACAAATCTTAGCAGTCAGGGACCACTGTCCAGAGCCTTGCCTGAGCGCAACAGGAGAAAAACAGGAAGCCGGTCACGACAATGGTCGAACGCGTTTCGCGCCGCGCTTTCGCTCGGATGGTCTGGATCATCACCCTTCGTACGGAGCGCCATCCCGAAAGCTTTCGCGCGGACGCACAACAGCCCTGAATCTGGTTTCAGGGATTAAACCAGGCTTCCGCACAGTCGTTTTCGGCCTTCATTGCTATTTATTCAATAGCAAAGTACGTTTTTTGCCAGCGCGGTCCACAATCGGTCATGAGCGATTCCAAAATTGCGATTTATGGTGCCATTGCGGCCAATGTGGCGATCGCTGTGACGAAATTTGTGGTGGCTGGCGTTACCGGCAGTTCGGCCATGCTGTCCGAAGGCATTCATTCCGCAGTAGACACCTTTAATGGGGTTTTGCTGCTGGTCGGGCTCAAGCTCAGCCAGCGACCGGCGACGGCCGAACATCCCTTCGGCCACGGCAAGGAGCTTTATTTCTGGAGCCTGATTGTGGCGGTGCTGATCTTTGGTCTGGGCGGTGGCATTTCTTTTTACGAAGGTGTGCAGCACATCCGCCATCCCGAACCGATGCGCGACCCGACGTGGAACTACATCGTGCTGGCCGCCGCGGCGGTGTTCGAAAGTGCCAGTCTGGGCATTGCCTTGCGGCAGTTCATTCGCCAGACAGCAGGCAGGCCGTTCTGGCGCGCGCTGCTTCGAAGCAAAGACCCGAGCAGCTACACGGTGCTGGCCGAAGACTCGGCAGCGCTGGCGGGCCTGCTCGTGGCGGCAGCCGGCATTTACCTGAGTCACCACTTCGGCATGCCCGAACTCGACGGTGCGGCGTCGGTGGTCATCGGTTTGCTGCTGGCGGGCGTGGCGGTGCTGCTGATTGGTCAGTCTCGCAGCCTGCTCATCGGCGAGGGCATCCGCCCCGAAACCGCGCGCACCATTCGCGCCATGGCCCTGGACCTGCGGGGCGTGGTCGGCGTCGGTGAGATCCTGTCGATGTACATCGGCGCGGATGATGTGCTGGTCACCATCGACCTTGACTTTGTGGACGGCACGGACACTACCGAAGCGGCGGAAACACTCGCGGTTCTCCGACGCGAGGTGCAGGCGAGCTTTCCGATGATCAAGCGCTTTTTCATTGAGCCGCGCACGCCGCCAGCAGACCAGCGCACCGCCGATTTAGTTATGGGCGGCTATAGCGCAGGCGCTGCCAATTCACCGCCTTCCCGCAACAATTAGGGCGACAATTGCTATCCCCAACCAGAAAACCCACACCTTGATTCTTCGCTATACCTTCACGCCGCCTAATAACACCCGCATGGCCAATTTGTGCGGGCCGATGGAATTGCACATCCGCACGATTGAAGTCGCGCTGGAAGTGACGATTGCGCACCGCTTCGAGCAGTTCAAGATCGACGGCACCAAGGTGCGGGCCACGCAGGCGCTGGAAGTCTTGCAGGCGCTGTACGAGATCGCCCAGCGGCCGATTGCCGAGGAAACCGTGCAGCTGATGCTGGCGGGAGATACGGAACTCAGCCTGCTGCCCGACGGCGTGGCGGGACTGTCAACGCGCCGTGCTGATCTGCGCGCGCGCACGGCGAATCAGGGTCAATACCTCGACAACATCGCTACGCACGACATCACCTTCGGTATCGGCCCGGCTGGCACCGGCAAAACCTATCTGGCGGTGGCCTGCGCGGTTGATGCGCTGGAGCGCAGCGCGGTGCAGCGCATCGTGCTGACGCGCCCGGCTGTAGAGGCGGGCGAGCGGCTGGGCTTTCTGCCCGGCGACCTGACCCAGAAGGTGGACCCCTATCTGCGGCCGCTGTATGACGCGCTGTATGAGCTGATGGGTTTTGAGCGGGTGCAAAAAGCCTTCGAGCGCCAGCAGATCGAGATTGCGCCGCTGGCTTTCATGCGCGGCCGCACGCTGAACCATGCATTTGTGATTCTGGACGAAGCGCAGAACACCACGCCCGAGCAGATGAAGATGTTTTTGACGCGTATCGGCTTCGGCGCCAAAGCGGTCGTGACCGGCGATGTGAGCCAGGTCGATTTGCCGCGTACGCAGCTCAGCGGGCTGGTCGATGCCGAGCGCGTGCTCAAGCGCGTCGAGGGCATTGCGATTACCCGGCTGACCAGCGCCGACGTGGTACGGCATCCGCTGGTGGCGCGCATTGTGGACGCCTATGACAAGCCGCAAAAGTCTCAAAAGCCGGTGGCAGGCGCCGCAGTACCAGCGGAAGACGCTACAAGTTTAATAGCTGCTCGCGCACGTAATACAGGGGCTAGAAGCCGAAATGGCTCTTAATTCTCTGCAATTGTCATTGCAGTTCGGTGATGTCAAAGACGCCGCCCTGCACCGCGCCGCACTGCCGCGCCACAGCGTGACCCGGTGGATTCGCCATGCACTGCAAAGCGATGCGGAGATCACGGTGCGCATCGTCGATGCCGAAGAAGGCCTGGCGCTGAACCGCGACTATCGGCAAAAAGACTACGCCACCAATGTGCTGACCTTTGACTATCGCGCTGCTCCTGTGGTCACCGCCGATCTGGTGCTGTGCGCGCCGGTGGTGGCGCAGGAAGCGAAGGCGAACAACCAGACTTTGCAGGCGCACTATGCGCACCTGCTGGTCCACGGCACGCTGCATGCGCAGGGTTATGACCATGAGACCGGCGACGAAGACGCGGAAGAAATGGAGACGCTGGAAATTGAAGTGCTGGCGGGACTGGGATTTGCCAATCCGTATGCCTGACTGCATGCCGGTCGAGCGGCCAGTGCAGGCTTTTTACCAGTCAAAAGTGCCGATAGCCCCCGTAATACTTGCGTAAGCAGCTATTAAATTAATAGCGCATAAAAACGCGGCACACCAGAAAACTGCAGCCGCTGCCATCAGATCAGCCCGGCGTCATCGTCGAGATGCACCTCGACATCGTTCGGCAGCAGCTGAATGGTCGCGCGAAGGCCGGGCACAGCGTTCATCAATGCCTGCTCGACGCTGGCCCGCACAGCCGCCGCGCGCGCCAGCGACCAGGCGGGCGGCATGTGCATGTGCAGATCAACAAAACGCCGCTGACCCGAGCGGCGCGTGGTGAGGTGATCAATGCGGATGGTCGGCTGCTCGAACGCTTTGAGCGCTGTGTGGATGTCGGCCAGCACTTCCGGCTCGACGGCTTCGTCCATCAGACCCTGCGACGAGCGCCACACCAGGTGCCCGCCCTCCCACATGATATTCAGCGCCACGCCAATGGCGACGACCGCATCCAGCCAGAGCCAGCCCGTCAGCGCGACGGCACCGAGTCCGATGACGACACCCGCCGACGTCCAGACATCGGTGACCAGGTGTTTGGCATCTGCCTGCAGCGCAATGGAGCGATGCTCTTTGGCCGAGCGAAACATCACCCACGCCAGCAGGCCGTTGAAGGCCGAGCTGATGACGGAAAGCGTCAGGCCCCAGCCGACTTGCGCAATCGGCTGCGGGTCAACCAGCCGATGCGACGCCGCCCAGATGATGGCGACTGCCGCGCCGATGATCAGCGTGCCTTCAAAGCCGGAAGAAAAATACTCGGCCTTGTGATGGCCATAAGGGTGGTCGTCATCGGCCGGCCGCCTGGCAATCGTGACCATCGCGAGCCCGAAAATGGCGCTGGCCAGATTGACGAACGACTCCATCGCATCCGACAACAAACCGACCGAATCGGTGATGTACCAGGCGCTGGTCTTCAAACCGATGGTGATGACAGCGACCACCACCGAAGCGATCAGCAGACGCTGCGGTGTCAGGGATTGCAGTGTGGGCAGGCGCATCACAGCATTGTCAGCCAGACTTTAAAACGCTGCCCTGGCGCTGATTTGAAGGCTTTGCACCCGCTTTGCACCCGCTCTGCTCAGCTCAGGGTGACGCGGGCAAACTTCCGCTTGCCCACCTGCACGACATACGTTCCCACCTTCAGCTTCAAACCCTTGTCGCTGACCACGCTGGAATCGACGCGCACGCCACCACCTTCAATCAGGCGCGCAGCGTCGCCGCCCGATGACGCCAGGCCAGCGGCTTTGAGCAAGGCGCTGATGCCCATGGGCGCACCCGACAGGCTGACCTCGGCAATTTCATCGGGCACGCCGCCCTTGCTGCGGTTGATGAAGTCCTGCTCGGCCGCGTCGGCCGCGCCGGCCGAGTGAAAACGCGTCGTGATTTCTTTGGCCAGCGCGACCTTCGCATCCTTGGGGTTGCGGCCCGCGCCGACTTCGGCTTTCAGCGCGGTAATATCTGCTCCGCTTTTGAACGACAGCAGCGTGTACCACTTCCACATCAGCACGTCGGAAATACTGAGCACCTTGGCAAACATGCTGTTGGCGTCCTCAGAAATGCCGATGTAGTTGTTCTTGCTTTTCGACATCTTCTCGATTCCGTCGAGCCCTTCGAGCAGCGGCATGGTCAGAATGCACTGCGGCTCCTGGCTGTATTCGACCTGCAGGTGGCGGCCCATCAGCAAGTTGAATTTCTGGTCGGTGCCGCCGAGCTCCAGGTCGCTTTTGAGCGCTACCGAGTCGTAACCCTGCATCAGAGGGTACAAAAACTCATGCACGCTGATCGACTGGCCGGCCTTGAAGCGGTCGTGAAAATCATTGCGCTCCATCATGCGGGCGACGTTATAGCGCGAAGCCAACTGGATCATGCCGCGCGCGCCCAGCGGATCGCTCCACTCGCTGTTGTAGCGAATCTCGGTTTTCGCCGGATCCAGCACCAGACTGGCCTGTTTGTAGTAAGTCTGGGCGTTGGCCTCGATCTGCTCACGGCTCAAAGGCGGGCGGGTAGTGTTGCGGCCGGACGGGTCGCCGATCATGGTAGTGAAGTCGCCGATCAAAAAAATCACCGTGTGACCCAAATCTTGCAACTGTCGCATTTTGTTAAGCACGACGGTGTGGCCGACATGAATGTCAGGCGCGGTCGGGTCCAGGCCGAGTTTGATCCGCAGCGGAACGCCAGTAGCTTCGGATCTGGTCAGTTTTTGAACCCATTCGTTTTCAGGAATCAATTCTTCGCAACCGCGCAGCGTCACGGCAAGTGCGTTTCCTACACTATCGGTCATCTCAAATTTTGTTACAAGTTCTTGATTCATAAGGGTTTTTCAAAAATCATGTGAGAGTGCCACAGATATAATTTGCGTTTTCTCGAAGCAGCCGGGCATTTTAAGTGGCCCGCAACTTGCTGAAATCGAGATACCGAAATGAAGTCCGACGAACAAGCTCCCACACCAATTTGGCAGGCCGTTTGTCGATGTCCTTATATCGCAATCCAGCGCGCCCGCCTGAGACAGGCCGCTTGATGCAAGCAACCGGAAATTTTGCTTTGCGCCTGCCTGCTCCGTCCCAACTCATGCGTTGTCTTGCCGACAAACTGCAGCATCACCCGAAGCGGATCACTGCCGGTCTGGCAATTTTGTTGCTCGGCACCGGTGTTACCGCTTTCGGCGTGGCTCCGTTAGCGCCAGACGCAGCCGACCTGCCGGTTCGCCAGGTTCTCGAATCTGTCGAGCCACTGGCCACTCAGGCACAGACTGATTCGCTTTCCGACTTCCGATTCAATCTTTTTCGCACCGAAACCACCCGCAGCACTGACACGGCCGATGCCCTTCTCAAACGCCTGAACATCAACGACCCGGCGGCTGCAGCATTTTTGCGCCGCGACGCCAGCGCGCAATTGATTCTGACCGGCCGCCCCGGCAAATCCGTGACGGCCGAGGCCAGTGACAGTCAGCAGCTGCTCAAGCTCAGCATGCGCTGGCCCACCGAAGACGCAGCGGTTTTCAAGCGTCTTGTGATTGAACGCAGCAACGCCGGCTTTGCATCGCGTATTGAAAACGCGCCTTATAGCAGCTCGGCCCGGCTGGCTAGCGGCACCATTCAAAGCTCGCTTTTTGCAGCCACCGACGACGCCCGTATTCCCGACAGCGTGGCCACCCAGCTGGCTGAAATTTTCTCGAACGAAATCGACTTCCGTACCGATCTGCGCAAGGGCGACCGCTTCAACCTGGTTTACGAGACGCTTGAAGCTGATGGCGAGCCGCTGCGCCCTGGCCGGGTGTTGTCAGCCGAATTCGTCAACGGGGGCAAAACACACCAGGCGATGTGGTTTCAGCCACCGGGCAATGACGCCTCGGGCACGCCATTGAAGGGCGGTTACTACGGCCTTGACGGCAAGAGCCTGCGCCGCGCGTACCTGACCTCACCGCTTGAATTTTCTCGCGTTACCAGCGGCTTTTCGATGCGCATGCATCCGGTGCTGCAAAAATGGCGCGCCCATCTTGGCACCGACTTTGCGGCGCCCACCGGCACGCCCGCTCGCAGCGTCGGTGACGGCGTGGTCACCTTTGCGGGCGTGCAGAACGGCTACGGCAATGTGGTGTTCATCAAGCACCGCAACAACCACGAAACGGTTTATGCCCACTTGAGCAAGATTAATGTGCACGTCGGCCAGAGCGTGTCGCAAAGCGACACCATTGGTCTGGTGGGCTCTACCGGCTGGGCTACGGGTCCGCACCTGCATCTGGAATTCCGCGTCGCAGGCGTTCACCAAGACCCAATGACGATGGCCCAGCAAAGCGACACTGTTCCGGTGCCAGGCTCTTCACTACCTGCTTTCCGGCAACTGGCCGCTGGCTTCAAAAATCAGCTGCAGGCAGCTGCCGCCATTGTTCAGACCCGCGTGGAGTGATTGACACCTCGGTCGTTCGCTTCGCGTAACTTCCTGCCGCCCGAGGGGGCTGTGTGCTGCGGCTCCGGGCCTGCAAGCTTGGACGGCACGCAGAAGGGCTGCGTCCCTCAGCCCGGCGCCTGGGGTCTGGCAAAGCCAGTCCCGCGGCCCCCGCTTGTAAGGATAAGCCCTGCTCGCACTCGCTACGCCCTCGGGGGCTGACTGCTGCGGCAAAATCAAGCCATGCATAACTATTTCATGGGTCTGATGTCGGGCACCTCTCTCGATGGTGCAGACGGCGTGCTGGTTGATTTTTCGGGGGGCGCGCTTCGGGTCCTTGCTGCTGCTACCGAACCGTTCGATAACAACTTCCGGACGGAACTCCTTGCACTGAACACCCCGACGCACAATGAGTTGCACCGCGCGGCGCGGGCTGGCAACCAACTGGCTGCGGTTTATGCGCGCGTTGTCTACCAGCTGCTCGAACAGGGGGCCATCCACGGCATTTCAGCTGCGCAAATCGAAGCCATCGGCGCACATGGGCAGACCGTCAGGCATCTGCCGCAGCGGACCAGCAGGGAAGCCAGCGGGGCGGGTTACACGATTCAGCTTAACAACCCGTCGCTGCTGGCCGAACTGACAGGTATCGCCGTGGTGGCCGATTTCCGCAGCCGCGACATAGCGGCAGGCGGACAGGGAGCACCGCTGGTGCCAGTCTTTCACCAAAGTGTTTTTGGCCGCACCGACAAGGCTGTGACCGTTCTAAATTTGGGCGGCATCGCCAACCTCAGCGTACTACCGGCAGCTGGCCGAGGGGACATTTTGGGGTTTGACTGCGGCCCCGGCAATGCGCTGATGGACGCCTGGTGCCAGCAGCACACGGGGAAACCGTTCGACGTACGCGGCGCCTGGGCTGCCAGTGGAAAACTGCTGCCCGCGCTGCTCGCCAGCCTGCTGGAAGAGCCTTACTTTTCCGCCCCGCCGCCAAAAAGCACGGGCCGCGACCTTTTCAGCATGGTGTGGCTGGCGGAAAAAATGGCCCCGTTCAGCGCAGAACGCCCCCAAGATATTCAAAACACATTGACCGAATTGACCGCCAGCGCTTGTATATCTTGCGTAAGCGGCTATGGAAAGGATAGCGCCGAACTGGTGGTTTGCGGTGGCGGTGCTTTCAACGCGCATTTGATGCAACGCCTGCAGACCGGCCTGCCATCGATGAGGGTTGTGCCTTCAGACGCGCATGGCCTGCCGGCCTTGCAGGTCGAAGCAGCAGCCTTCGCCTGGCTGGCCCGCCAGGCTGTCAGCCGGCAGCCCGGCAACCTGGCCAGCGTCACCGGCGCCGCCGGGCACCGCGTGCTAGGTGCCATTTACCCGGCTTGACGGAACTGGCGGCCGGTGGGCGATTCAAATGAACCCGCGCAAAAAAGCCGCCCATCGAGGCGGCTCTTTCAATGCTTAAAAAGTCTCAGGCTGAAAAGCTGGAGCCGCATCCGCAAGTGCTAGTCGCGTTCGGGTTTTTAATCACGAACTGAGCACCTTCGAGGTCGTCTTTGTAGTCAATCTCGGCGCCCACCAAATACTGGTAGCTCATCGCGTCTATCAGCAAGGACACACCATTTTTGTTCATGGTGGTGTCGTCATCGTTGGTGATTTCGTCGAAGGTAAAACCATATGAAAAGCCAGAACAACCACCGCCCTGAACAAAAACGCGAAGTTTCAAATCCGGGTTACCTTCTTCGGCAATCAGGTCAGCGACCTTGGCTGCAGCGCTGTCGGTGAAGACAAACGGGGCAGGCATTTCGGTCGGGATGGTTTCGGCTACTGCGCTCATGGTGAGATTCTCCGGGGTTCAACTTACAGATGATAATATTACAGCAGAACAATCAACCAGTGCATTTCTGCGTATTAAGAGCAGACCCAAAGCCAATTTTTTAGTAAGTACGCACTATCGCAAAAAGTCTTGCAAATGCTTTTAAAGCCTAAAACTTGCTGGTCGCCAATTTCAAGACCGGTTTTTCTTCCAGTTCCTGATGTGCGGTTGGCCTCAGTTGACCAAAGATGGCTGCTCCCTGGTGCATTTCAAGTGCCTTGTAGGACACATCTCCGTCAATTTTCGCTTTGGGTTGCAGTTCCAGCAGCTCAGATGCATGCACCGGACCTATTACGCGGCCATTGATGATCACGTGATCGGCGTAAATAGAACCGGTGACCGTAGCAGACTCACTGATGACCAGGATGCTGTCCGAGTCCTCTTCAGCCCGGATATTTCCGATCACGGCGCCGTCAATCCGCAGGCCATCGGTGAATTTCAAGTTGCCCTCAATGCAGGTGCCCTGGGCGATCAGGCTTTTAATGGGCGGTTGTTTTTTTTTGCCAAACATAAAAAATTTCCTTGAAAGCGATGTCGGTCTGCCGGGGAGTACCGAGACGGGTTTTGGAGCCGGATTACAACTTAAAGGTTTGCACTGCCCGTACGGAATTACCTTCAAAGACTTTGGCAGTCACGGCTTTTACCATGGTTGATGGCGGCAAGTCCAGCATGCCTTCAACGCGGCGGGACTGCTTAAACTGAAGCGCCTGCGCGCCGCCAGGCAAGCTCATGGCCCACGCCTTGCCGGCCTGTGTGCCCGTGATCGTCAGTTCAAGCTTGCCGCTGAAGGTGGGTGCGTCCTTGACAGGCTGGATCACCAACACGTGCCATCGCAATTGCGTTTCCGACACGACCTCCGCCTGAAGTCCGCGAATGGATGCCGTTTCGTTGGCGCTGGCAGGCAACAGTTTTTCAAAAAATCCAAGATCATCACGCAGGCTGCGGTTGTCCGATTGAAGCTGTTTGATCTGGCTGGCCATCTTGTCCTGAATGGCTTTTTCTGCGATGAGGATTCCGCCCGTGGTATTGGAGATCGACTGGGCCTTCTCACGTTCCTGGCGCAGGCTGGCCGCTTCCTGGCGCAATTGAGACAGCTCTTCGCGCGATGTTTTATCCAGCCCGGCGATGTCTTTGCCGACCTCGAACGCCCACAGCGCAACAGCCGCAGAAAAGCCGAACACGATCGCCAGACCGAACCATCGCAACGGCCACGGCATGGCACTGCGCACCAGCATGCGGGGCGAGCTGATGGTGAGGCGACGGCGAAAGAGACGAAGTTTCAAAAGAAGAGCGGGGAAACTGGTGGTCGATATTTGGTCGGTGGAACGCAAGCGAGGTGGGTATTTTGCGCCGAAAGGCACACCCAGAGTCGATTCAAGCTCAAAACCAAAAGTAGATGTTGCGTGCATTGCCGTTCATCAGCAATCGACATGCCACGGACTGTAACGAAAACGTCATTTTTGTAAGCCCTATTCACGATCAACTTCCACACCCAACAGCGCTTCCAAAATAAACAAAGCCGCCAGTGGAGCCCCGAGGCGGCTTTCTTGAGCGCAACCGGTGGATTGCGCTCCATAGCAGGTGAGTTAACGCTTGCTGAACTGTTTGCGACGACGCGCCTAACGGAAACCGACCTTTTTACGCTCGACTTCGCGGGCGTCACGTGTAACAAAACCGGCCTGGCTTAGCGCGGGTTTCAG
>JANLYY010000200.1:0-5108 GCA_031365885.1 Polaromonas sp.
ACCTTGTCGTTTAACTTCGCCAACCCGGGTACCAATCCACCCGTCGGCGGCGGCGCGACTGCGGCGCTGAACCTCGCTAACGTTTACAACAAGGCGTCGATCTTTTTCGACTTTGGTCTGGGCAATGGTGGCTCGGGGCCATTGCCGGCTGACCGGGTTTACTATTTTGATGACCTGAGTTTCGTCAACTAAACACAGAGCTACTCCATAACAAGTCGCTGTGCCGTCATGACATCGCGACTTTTTTCATTCTGGGTCGTGGGTCGGTAGAGTCCTGACGTCCTAAATCCTACTTACCAACAAATCTCGGGGGCCGTTTTTCAGCAAACGCGCGCACGCCCTCGGCGTAGTCCTCGCTGGCGTTGGCGGCATCGATCACTGACTGGGCGTCACGCGACAGGGGCTGCTCCGGATGCTGCAGAAACCCGTTGACGGTCAGCTTGGCGGCCTTGAGCGTCAGCGGAGCGTTGTCGGCGATGGCGTCGGTCAATTCCCGCACCGCGCTTTCGAGCTGCGCGGCCGGCACCACGCGGCTGACGAAGCCCATGCGCAGGGCGTCCTGCGCATTGAAGACACGCGCCGAAAAGAAAATGTCATAGGTGTTCTGCACGCCGATCAGCGACACGAAGCGGCGCACGCCGGCCTGGTCATAGCCCAGACCGAGCCGACCAGCCGGCATGCGAAAGCGGGCGTCGTCAGCGCAAATGCGGATGTCGCAACCCGCCGCCAGCCCCAGTCCACCGCCCATGCAGATGCCGCGGATCTGCGCGATCACCGGCTTGCTGGCGAGCGAGGGCGCCAGATAAGCCGCGTTGACCGATTGCCCATAGCGCTCCTGCGCCAGCGCATCAGTGCGCTCCGCGCCAAACTGCGAAATGTCGGCACCGGAGACAAAGGCCTTGTCACCGTCGCCGCTCAAGACGATGGCGCGAATGTCGGGGTCAGCATCCAGCGTGGCGATGTGCGCTGGCAGGTCGTACCACATCTGCGTGGTCATCGCATTGAACTTGTCTGGATTTGAAAAAACCACGTGACCGACCGGCCCGCTGCGCCGCAACACAATCTTTGCCAAACTTTTTCTCCTGTTGATCTAATTGATCTGAAAGCGCACCGTGCGAGCGAAACTGCAGTCCGGTGTATAGGCGCAAGGGTAGCCGACCGGGCCGCTGCACCACGGCCGAATGACCGGTAGCCGCGCTTTCCCGGCCTCTCTGGCCAGGCAGCCCGGCCCGGCGATTGAGGGCGCCCGCCGCTATAATCGCGGGTTGCTGGCGGAAGCCCTTTTGACTAGCAAACATCCCGCCAGAGACCTACACAAGATTCGCCCTGGACACACTGCCACTCCCCCCGGTCTGCGCGAAAAGCGCTATTTTTCGACCCGAGTTTTTAGTTTTTTTGAGGAAGCCATGAGCGCAACTGATCACAATTCCCCGCAAGAAGACGACCACGACATAGCCCACACAGGCCCGATCAAAACCCCCCAGCAATTGCTGGCGGCGGTTTTTTTCTCATTCGTGGTGCCTATTTTTGCCATCATTGGCCTGGTGTATTACGTCACGACGCAAAACGTACCGGCTGCCGGCGCTGTCGACAGCGGCCAGGCACTTGCAAAGCGGATTCAGAAGGTCGGCGCGGTCGAAATCCGTGACGCCAATCGCCCGCTGAAATCTGGCGAGGAAGTCTACAAGGCGCAGTGCGTGGCCTGCCATGCTGCCGGTGCTGCAGGCGCACCGAAGTTTGGCGACGAGGCGGCCTGGGCTCCACGTTTAAAAACCGGCTTTGAGGCGCTATGGAATTCATCGCTCAAGGGCAAGGGTGCCATGGGTGCGCAGGGCGGCGGTGATTTCCAGGACGTCGAAATTGGTCGTGCGGTGGTTTACCTTACCAGCGCCGCCGGTGGCAAATTCGCTGAGCCCGCTGCACCGGCAGCTCCAGCGGCGGGCGCATCGGCACCGGCTGCCACTGCCACGACAGGCGCCGCGCCATCCGCATCGCCAGACGCAGTCGCCGCGTTGGCCACCGCCAGAACTCCACCGGCTGCTGCTGTCATACCTGTTGCCGCAGGCGCTGGCGAAGCGCTGTACAAGCAGGCCTGCGTCGTTTGCCACGCGTCGGGCGTTGCTGGCGCGCCCAAATTCGGCAACAAGGACTCTTGGGCGCTGCGCATACCGATGGGGGTCGACATGCTGGCCGCCTCGGTCATTAAAGGCAAAGGCGCCATGCCGCCCAGGGGTGGCTCGACGGCCAGCGATGGCGAAATTCGGGCGGCCGTGGAATACCTGCTGGCCGCTGTCAAATAAACGGCGCACTTCAACTTAACGTCCAGCGCGGGCACCCAAAGCAAAAAAGCCGGTCAGTGACCGGCTTTTTTTGTTATTTAACCATCAAATAGGCCTCTAGCCCTCGTATTACGCGCGTAAGCAGCTATTATTTTTGTAGCGACTGTGGACTGCGCACATAGCCGAAGCGCGCCGGCAAATCATGCGCCAGCACCTCGCCGGGCACCCACAGGCCCTGCTCGATGGCATCGGCCGCATGCGTCATGTCCAGCGTGTGAACCAGGCCAAATCCGGCATCGGTTTCCAGATAAACACGCCCGTGTTCATCGACCATGCAGCGCTGCACACGGGCAGCCTGGCCGGTGTGTGCGGTGACGGCAAAGCCGGGCGCAGCGTCAACACGCCAGATCAGCGGCGTGGCTTCGAGTTCGACATACACACGCTGCGGGCCATTCTGAAAAAACCACTGGCCGGCGGCATCGCTTTCGTAGTTGCGCTGGATGAAATCGAGCAGCTTGTCGTGTTTCAGCAGCGAGCCTTTCGATGCTGCACCCGCTGCCGCCCCGGTAAAAGGCCCCGCCGCCTGCGCCTGATCGTCCCGCATATACCAGTTGCCGCGGGCATCCAGCCCCAGCCAGCCAAAGCAGTTGGGTACATTGGGCCATTTGGCGATGGCTTGCCTGACGATGTCATCCATGCGGATATTTTGCGCCGCAGCGCGATGGCTGCGTCGCCGTGGGGTCAAGACCGATCACTATTCCATTGCTAAATCAATCGTGAACGCGAAGGCAACGCGACGACAGTACAAACGTAGGGCTAGCGAAGCCGACAAAGTGCACGGATGATTTAGCAATGGGATCACAGCTGCGACGCCAGAAAATTCGCCACCGCTTCAGGCATGGCACGCACATGGCCAGGAAACGGCGCCGACGGAAAACCGACATGCCCGCCGGTGGCGGGTTGCCACAGCGTGACGTGCTGGCCGACGGCGGCCGACTGCGGCAGGCTGCTGCGCGGAATGAACGGGTCGTTCAGCGCATTGAGCGCCAGCGCAGGAACGGCGATACGGTGCAAATGCGGTTTGGCCGAGGCGCGCTCCCAGTAGTCGTCTGCATTCTTGAAGCCATGCAGCGGTGCGGTGAAGATGTTGTCGAACGCATAGAGATCGCGCGCAGCCAGCAGTTTTTCGCGGTCAAATAGCCCGGGGTGCTGATCAAGTTTTTTCAAAGCCTTGGGTACCATGGAACGCAAAAACATGCGGGTGTAGACCTGCCGGTTAAAACCGCGCCCAATAGCCCAGCCGCTGGCGGCAAGATCGAGCGGCGAACAGACCGAGGCCACCGCAGCCACAACCTGCCGCGCCTGGGCGCCCTCTTCGGCGGCCCAGCGCATCAGCGCGTTACCGCCCAGCGAAATGCCGACAGCCATCACCGGGCCGGCGTGCTGGCGGGAGAAGCGTTTCAGAATCCAGTCGATCTCTGCAAAATCACCCGAGTGGTAGGCACGCGGCGCCCGATTCAACTCACCCGAGCAGCCCCGAAAATGCGGTACCGCACAGGCCCAGCCGCGCAAACGCGCGACATCGGCAAAGGCTTCGGCGTAGTGACTGCCGGACGAGCCTTCGAGACCGTGGAAGAGCACTAGAAGTGGCTGTTTGCCAGTGGCGACACCTGCAGTTACAAGGGCGAGGGAATCAGGCCGCAGCGAAGAGACAAGCGTGGTGGTCACATCTTCACCAGCAGGGGCCGCGGATGAGGCTTTGCCGGGCCGCAGGCGCAGCGCCCCCTCGGGGGGCAGCGCAGTACGCGGAGCGACCAGCGTGGGGGCTTCATTACTCCAGTCCACATCGACAAAATCGCTGTCCGGCGTGGTCCAGCGCTCGCGGCGAAACACGGGCTGCTGGCCCAGAAAACGCTGCGACCGAAGTGCCGCCCAAATCGTCTGCAGATTGCCGCCGGGCAGCCACCAGGGCGCGGCGTAGTTCATCGAGGCTTCGTTTTCAAACCGCCTCAATGCAGCAGGGTCGGGGTTTCCGAGACTTCCTGCATCTCACGCGGCGTGCCGGGGCTGGCATGGTGCGCCACCAGGCGCCAGCCTTGCGCTGCCTTGTGATAGACATTGGTGGCGACCACATAGGCAACGCGTGGTCCTTCGGCGAACACTTCGATGCGTTCGAGCACGCTGTGTACGCTGGCGCTGAGCGATTCAACCTTTCGAACTTTTTCCGGGAAGGCGTGAATCGCGCCGTTCGAAAACATCGCCTCGAAGGCTGCGCGTATCGTCGCCGCGCCAATCAGGCGTGCGCCACCCGGATGGATGCAGATGATGTCGTCGTCGTCACCCCAGCAGGCCATCAGTTTTTCAATATCGCCGTTTTGAAGCGCGTCGTAAAACGCGGCCTCGATGTCGTCGGCATTGCCGGCCAGACTGGCCGGTGGAATTTTGGGTTTGCGCATAGGTTTGACCGGTTATGGTTTTTCTATTCCGGGGACCTGTGTGATCCCAGACTGCGATTGTGCCCCGCCTTGCATCAGCCGCTCGTCTGGCGCCCGCCGCCCACAAGTCGGCGCGCCATTGCATTACCCGGCAATTCGGTGGCGCCAGCGAAACTATGACGTTGCGACGCGTGCTGCAAAAGCGGCATGACCGCCGTTGCGCACTGCAAAACACGTGTCGCTGTGTGCGCTGGCGGAGGTGCGATCAACACACGACTGTGTTAGCGTTGCCATCTGTTCACTGGAGGCCTCGCCATGAGAAACCGTTTTTCGAGTCTTGTCGGGTTGATGCAATTGCTGGTCACGCTGGGGATGGCGCTGCTGCTGACCGGCT
>JANLYY010000162.1:0-13454 GCA_031365885.1 Polaromonas sp.
CCAGCTCTGGCTCACCACCAGCCTGCGTGGCAACGCGGCCGGCGTGCTGAAGGTGGAAATCCTCACCGAAGGCGTGCACTCGGGTGACGCCAGCGGCCTGGTGCCGTCGAGCTTTCGCATCATGCGGCAGGTGCTCGACCGGCTCGAAGACAGCAAAACCGGGCGCCTGTTGCCGGCCAGCTTTCACTGCGAAATTCCGGCCGATCGGCTGGCGCAGGCCGAGGCTACCGCGAAAATTCTGGGCGATGAAATCTACAAGCGCTTTCCGTGGGCGCATTACGACTGCGAGGGCTCCAGCACCTTCGCGCTGCCGACCACGACGGATCCGGTCGAGGCGCTGCTGAATCGTACCTGGCGGCCCACCTTGAGCGTGACCGGTGCCGAAGGTTTCCCGGCGCTGCAGGATGCGGGCAATGTGCTGCGGCCTTACACGGCGTTCAAGCTGTCGTTGCGCTTCCCGCCGTTGATCGATGCGGGCGTGGCAGTGGCCGAGCTGAAAACCTTGCTCGAAGACAACGCGCCCTACCAGGCCAAAGTCACGTTTGAAGGCGGCGGCGGTGCGACCGGCTGGAATGCGCCCGGTACGGTGCCGTGGTTTGAAGATGCGTTGAATGCGGCGTCGAATGAATTTTTCGGCGCCCCTTGCGGAACCATCGGCCAGGGCGGCACAATTCCACTGATGAACATGCTCAGCAAAGGTTTTCCGAAGGCGCAGATGATGGTTTGCGGCGTGCTCGGCCCGAAAAGCAACGCGCACGGTCCGAACGAATTTCTGCATGTGCCCTATGCCAAAAAACTGACGGCCGCCGTCGCCCACGTGATGGCGCGTGTGCCCGGATGAGTCTGGCGCCGCGCCGCTGCAAGTGGGCCACAGACGCGACCGGCGCCTGATGGCTCAATCACGCATGGCATCGACGGTACTGGCTCCCTTTACTGCGCGTGACGGGGAAAATCTGGCCCTGTATGAATGGCCGATGGCCGACTGGAACAGCCGTCTGGACGACAACCGGGGTGATAGCCCGGGGACGACGCCGCCACCACCGCGCGGTGTCGTGCTGATGGTGCATGGCCTGGGCGAACACGCCTGCCGCTACGACCATGTGGCTGAAAAATTGATGGACTGGGGCTTTGCCGTGCGCGCCTACGACCAGCGCGGCCATGGCGAATCGGGCGGGTTGCGCGGCGTGCTACCGAACGACACGGCGTTGCTCGATGACCTTGAAGAAATCATCGACGACACGCGCCAGCGCTGCTTGGAGCTGCCGCAACCGCGCCGCGCCCAGGGGTTGCCGCCCAAACCGCTGCCGCTGATCTTGCTTGGCCACAGCCTGGGCGGTCTGGTGGTGAGCCGGTTTGTCTCGCTCAACACCCGGCCCGTTGACGGGCTGGTGATGTCGTCGCCGGCGCTGGATGCCGGGCTGAGCCGCTGGCAAAAAATGCTGCTGGCCGTCATGCCCCGGCTGGCGCCCAACCTGCGCATCGGCAACGGGTTGAATCCGCGCTACATCTCGCACGACGAGGACGTGGTGAACAAATACCGCGCCGACCGGCTGGTACACGACCGCATTTCGCCGCGCCTCGGCAGCTTCATCGCCAGCGCCGGCCCGGCCACCGTGGAGGCTGCCGCGCGCTGGCACACGCCCACGCTGCTGATGTACGCAGGCGCCGACCGGCTGGTCAACCCGGCGGGTAGCCGCGCCTTTGCGCTGCGAGCGGCGGCTTCACCGTCCGTCAAGCCCGGCACCGTCAGCGCCGCCTGCTTTGAGCGGCTGTACCACGAGATTTTCAATGAAGCCGAAACGGTGCCGGTGTTTGCCACGCTGAAGAGCTGGCTGGATACCAGATTCAAGTAAAAATAGCCGCTAGCCCGCGTAATACCTGCGTAAGCAGCTATTAAAATAATAGCTGCTTACGCAGGTGTGGGTTATGGTGCCGGCCTGGTTGGTTTTCATCAACGGCCTTTTTGGTTTCTTCTTTTCGGATCCAGGTTTGCGTTTGCCCGCTTACCTAGCGCTGCCAACTAACCGATTGTTTCGCCCGCCGGCATTGGCCTGCTTTTTCGGTCGCTGTGTTCCACGCCAGCTGCTCGGGACCAGGCCGCGTCGGCGCCCTGTATCTGGAACGTCTCGGCAAGATTACACAGGTCCTTTGTGCCTTATTTCCCGCACGCGGGTGTCGACACGTCACACAATCTCCAAAAGTTCGGTTCCTCGGGAGGATGTACGCGAACGGGTGGTCTGTAAACCAGTGCAGGCGGCTCGCGCGGATACAGGTCGAAATCGCTGCGACGCATTCACGCCTGCGCACCGACACCTCAGTGGCGCCCTAATCTGGTGCAAAACGGAGTATCAGCATGGCCAAAACAAACCTGCCGGGCAAGTCGGGCTCATCGCATGGCGGCATTCGTGGAGCTACCTTTGACCGTCGGTCGTCGCAGTCGGAAGGCCGGTTTGGCCGCATTTTTCGCAGCCTGCCTGCCGCCACATGGCGCGAAGAGGACTTGCGCCAGCTGGCGGGTGACGGTCAACAGCGCGACGGCATGTCAGCCCTGCCGGAGGCTGACGACTCCACGCCCCGGCTGCCGATTGCGCCGCCTGAAACCGGCCAGACCTCTCGTCTGCACGACCCCGAGGAAGATGGCTCCATCGACGCCGGCTACACCTACCTGGGCCAGTTCATCGACCACGATATTTCGTTTGACCCGGCCAGCAGCCTGCAACAGCGAAACGATGTCGATGCGCTGGTGGATTTCCGCACTCCGCGGCTGGACCTGGACAGCGTGTACGGCAGTGGGCCGGACGACCAGCCCTACCTGTACACCGCAAACGGTCGCAAATTTCAGCTCGGCGATGCGTTGACGGAGGGCATTCACGGCAAGGTCATCGCAAACGACCTGCCGCGACACACCTGGACCGACGAGCACGGCACGCACCACCGCGCGCTGATTGGCGACAAACGCAACGACGAGAACGTGATCGTCTCGCAGTTGCACGGGCTTTTTCTGCGCTTTCACAACCGCTTTGCGGACGAACATCAGAACTGGGAATTTGCGGAAATCCAGCGGCAGGTCCGCTGGCATTACCAGTACGTCGTGCTGCATGACTTTCTGTACAAAATTGCACGGCGCGACGTGATCGAAAGCATCTTGCCTCACCTTAAAAGCGGCAAGTCTATCCACGAAGATGCACCACGCCTGCGCTTTTACAAGCCACGCAACGACCCCTTCATGCCGATTGAATTTTCGACCGCTGCCTACCGCTTCGGCCATGCCATGGTGCGGCCGATTTACCGGCTCAACATGAACCTTACCGGCGGCAATGTGCAAGACACGACCAACCCCAACGAAGAATTTCGCGGCATCAGCGGGCGCCAGTTCATTTTTGCTGGCCTCAAAGGTCGCGGACTCAATGGTTTCGACAAATTTCCGCGTGAGTGGGGCATCGACTGGAATTTGTTTTTCGACTTGACGAACGACAAGGCCACACGATTAGGAACCAACCGCACCCAGCCGTCATACAAGCTCGATCCGTCGCTGGTCAACCCGCTGGCATTTCTGCCGGAATTTTCTATGGTCAACCACAAGCCGCCGCTGGACGACGTTGCCAAGCTTCAGGCGAAACCGAAGGAAGGTGCGGTGGCCAACCTTGCGCTGCGCAACCTGATGCGCGGCGTCGCCATGGGCCTGCCTTCCGGGCAGGACGTGGCGCTCGCAATGGGACTCATACCGCTGAGCGACGATCAGTTGCGCGTCGGCAAGGCGACCAACGCCGATGAATTTGCCAAAGTACCCAGCATCTCTGACGTGGCCGGCGGTGCGTTTGCAGGCAAGGCGCCGCTGTGGTTTTACCTGCTGGCCGAGGGCGCGCACGAGTGGTTTGTAAAAGGCGGCAAACAGGAAGCCGGCCTTCAGCTTGGTGAAGTCGGCAGCCGCATTGTGGTCGAAACCTTTGTCGGCTTGCTGCTCGGCGACGGGCACTCGGTTTTGCGTCAGGCGCCGGGCTGGAGCCCCGCGATCGGAAAAAAGGCCGGTTTTGACATGCCGGATTTTGTGAAGTATGCGTTGGGAAAGTGAATCCGAGGGTGACGCGTGTGAATACAGCGTCCCGCGCGCCCGGTGGAGGTAACGGCATGAACAGGCTGTCGATTCTCGGCCAGCGGCGCAGGCGCGCTGGCTATTTAACAGCTACTCCGGAGTGCGGCATTGAATTTCGATCAGCGCTTGAGCAGCCCGCCCAGCATGCCCATCAGGTCGCCCGAATTGCCCAGGCCGCCCGCCGGTGCATTGCCGTTCGGCGTCAGCTTGTCGATCAGGCCGGGCAGAATATTTGACAGCTGACCGGCCGCGTCGCCCTGGCTCATGCCGGCTTTTTCTGCGAACCCGGCCATTGCGTCTTCACCCAGCACATTGGTCAGCTGGTCGCCCGATATCGGCTCGTTCTGGCCGTTGCCGACCCACGATTTCGCCACGTCACCCAAGCCGGCGTTTTGAAATTTCGCCATCAAGCCGCCCAGGCCGCCCTGCGCGCCGTCATTGCCCAGCATGCCGGTGATGGCTTGCAGAATTTGCGGGTTGCTGGCGACCATGCTGATCAGGCCACCCAAACCGCCCAGGGCACCGAGCCCGCCCAAACCACCGACGCCGCCGCCACCGGGCGCGGCTTGCGTGTCGGGTTGCTGCTGGCCGTTTTTGATGGCGCCTAAAACTGAATCGAGTAA
The DNA here is from genome assembly GCA_031365885.1 of Polaromonas sp. Taxonomy (GTDB): domain Bacteria; phylum Pseudomonadota; class Gammaproteobacteria; order Burkholderiales; family Burkholderiaceae_C; genus Polaromonas. The sequence goes on from JANLYY010000162.1 coordinate 4,717, forward strand.
TCCCATGGTGTGACTCCTTTGGTTGAAAAGTATTTGCAAGGCTTGGCCGCCCAGACTCCAGCGGCGGCGCTCAAGGATTTTGAGCCTTGCGACGTGACAGTGCAAGCCAGCCGATGGCAAGTGCTGTAGCGCCCAGTGGCAACAGCGAGCCGATATTCAGCAAAGCCCAGCCGCGCGTCGTCACCAGCACGCCTGAGGCCAGCGACGACAGTGCCAGCACCGCGAACACGCAGAAATTCAGCGCGCCCTGCGCCTTGTCTTTTTCTTCCGGTCGGTAGGCGCTCAAAGCCAGTGTGGTGCTGGCGGTGAAGATGAAGTTCCAGCCCAAACCCAGCAAAAACAGTGCGACCAGAAACTGCTTGAAATCAACGCCCGACAGCGCAATCGCCACGCACAGAAGATTGAGCAGCAACCCCACCGCCATGATAGTCAGCGTGCCAAAGCGCTTGATCAGATGGCCGGTGAAAAAGCCCGGCGCGAACATGCCGATGACATGCCATTCCAGCACCAGCGCCACGCTTGAGAAAGGCAGGCCGCAGATCTGCATCGCAATTGGCGTGGCGGCCATCAGCAGGTTCATCACGCCGTAGCCCAGCGCGCCGGCGGCAGCGGCCACGATGAAGACGGGTTGGCGCATGATCACAGCCAAAGGCCGACCTCCATCGGCCGCTTTGACCGCAGGCGGCGGTGGAAATTCAATGAAGGCCAGCAGCACCATCGCCAGCAGTGCCACACCGGCAAGCGCCAGGTAGGCGCCAGCAAACGGCACTTCCGTCAGGTTGCGGGTGGCTACCGCCAGATTCGGTCCGGCCACCGCGCCCAGCAGGCCGCCGGCCATCACCAGCGACACGGCTTTTTCGCGAAATTCTGGCAACGCGAATTCGGCAGCGGCAAAGCGGTACAACTGCGCATTGGCGTTGTAAAAACCCGCCACTACGGTAGCCGCTACCAGCAACCAGAAGTTTTTGCTGTAAGCGGCATAGCAGCACAGCAGCGCCGACGCCACGGCCACCAACAGCCCCAACTGGAACGACGTTTTGCGGCCGAAAAGCCGCTGCGTGCGCGCTACCAGCCCGGTTGACAGCGCGCCGCCCACCACGTAGCCCATCACCGGCAGCGTCGCCATCCAGCCCAGCGGCGCCAGCGCCAGCCCGACCAGGCCGTTGATGGCGATGAAGGTGACGTTGTTGGTCAGAAAAAGCCCCTGGCAGATCGCCAGTAGCCAGAGGTTGCGTTTCATGAAAGCCCCAGCAATGACAGACACACCAGCGGCGCGGTTTCGGCGCGCAGCACGCGTGGGCCGAGGGTAACGGGTGCAAAGCCGCAGGCCATGGCAGCGGCTTCTTCGGCCGGGCTCAAGCCGCCTTCGGGTCCGCTGAGGAAGGTCAGTGACTGTTCAAGGGCCAACGCGGCAGACAGCGGTCGCGCGCCGGTTTGAAGCGACAACAGCAGCCGCGCTTGCCTGACTCCAGCCAATTCAGAAACGCCCAGTGATTTCAACCAGTCCGCCAGCGTGCGTACCTCATGCATCACCGGCAGCCGGTTGCGGCCGCATTGTTCGCAGGCGGCGATGACTATGCCGCGCCAGTGCATCAATTTTTTCTCAGCACGCTCGCTTTTCAGGCGCAGCACACTGCGCTCGCTCATCAGCGGCTGAATGCTGGCCGCGCCCAGCTCGCAGGCCTTTTCAACCAGCCAGTCCATGCGCTCGTTGGCCGGCATGCCGACGGCCAGATGAATCTCGCGCGCGGACTCGCGCTGCGTGGCGGTGAAGGCACCCACGGACACGTCGACATCGCTGCGGCCCATGCGCGTGACGGTGGCGTCAAACTCGCCTTCAGAGCCCGATGGATTACCGTCGGTGCTATAGCCCTGGCCGTTGAACAGGGTGATGTGGTCGCCCGGTTGCAGCCGCAGCACCTGCACATGGCGCGCCGTCGAATCGGGCAGGCTGATCGACGTGCCAGGCAGCAGCGACAGATCGGCAAAAAATCGTGCTGTAGAACGCGCCGTCATGGCGCCTCAAGTCGTATGCACTTTGATAGTGCTATGAAAATAATAGCACCTTGCGCACGTATTACATGGGCTACAGCCGTATTTGATATCAAAACGTGTAGCCCACGCGGGTTTCGTTGCCCTCGATCTCGTCGAGCAAAACCATTAACGGGCCGAGCGGCCGATAACGCGAACAGGTGGCGCGGGCATAGCGCATGAAGCGCGGCGTATCAAGCAGGTATTTGGGCTTGCCGTCGCGCAATGTCAGGCGCGCAAATATGCCGAGAATTTTCAGGTACCGCTGCAAACCCATCCATTCGACCGCACGATAAAACTCGCCGAAGTCATCACCGACCGGCAGGCCCGCCTTGCGCGCCTGCTGCCAGTAGCGGACCGTCACGTCGAGCACGAAATCTTCTTCCCAGCTCAAGAACGCGTCGCGCATCAGGCTGGCGATGTCGTAGGTAACTGGGCCATACACCGCATCCTGAAAATCCAGAACGCCAATCCGGTTCTCACCATCTGCCACGGGGGAAATCATCAGGTTCCGGGGCATGAAGTCGCGATGCACAAACACCTGCGCGCCACCGAGTGAATTCAAGCTGCTGGCCTTGATCTGCTGAAACGCGTGGTCCAGCGTGGCTTGCTGGCCCGCGGTCAGCGCGATGCTGCGGTGCTTTGCCACATACCAATCCGGAAAAAGCGCCAGTTCGCGCGACAGCAACGCGTCGTCATAAGGCGGCAACACGCCCGGCCTGGACGCAAGCTGCCACTGCACCAGCACATCGACGGCCTGCAGATAGAGGGCGTGATCGGCGGCGGTTGGTTGCGCAATAGCTTCCACGGCAGCGGGCGGGTTGATCGCGTCCATCATGGTTTGCGCGCCCAGATCGCTTAGCAGCATGAAGCCCAGCGCCTCGTCCCAGGCCAGTACGCGCGGTGAATGCAGCCCTGCGCCACGCATCAGTTCGGCGACATGAACAAAGGGCGCGCAGTTTTCCTGTGCCGGTGGCGCATCCATGATGATGAAGCTGGTCGCGGCGCCAATGCCATCAAGGCCATTCACGCGGAAGTAGCGGCGAAAACTGGCATCGGCCGACGCCAGCCGCACACTGCCCGCCTGCAAGCGGTGGAGCCCGGCGATGGCGGCGAGCCAGAGCGTAAAGGCACGCTGGCGCGCGGAGTCTGACCAGTCAATCGATGCTGACGTCATGCTTCGGGCCCGTGGGTGGCTGCGGTGACCTTGCAACGCGGCGTGCGCAGGCAGCAAGGAAAAATGCAGGACGGACCAAAGGGGCAAAAAGGAAAAATAGGGGGCGTCATGGATAATCAATTTTGATTTTTTTACAAATCGGTTTATCTCATACAAATGATGCGCCCGGCGCCGCCCCCGCCTTTAATTCTTTCATCCGCGACGCAAGCGGCCCGGGCTGCCCGCAGACTGGTTTTGTGCGCCACGCTGGGTCTGGCGTCTGCCGTTCCTGCGCGTGCGCAGGCCCCTGCCATTCCACCTTTGCGGGTGCCTGCCCCGGCCCCCGTTGGCACGGGTGAAGCAGACGCCCCGGCCCGCCTCAAAGGCAGTCCCCAACTGAGCGAACGCGCGCCCAACACGCCCGGCAACGAAGGGCCGACCTTTCTTTTCGGTGACCGGCTGACAGGCCGTCCCGATCTGGAAACCGTGATCGACGGCAACGCCGAAGTGCGCCGGGGCGCGACTTCGATTCGAGCCGACCGGCTGGAGTATTTCCAGCCCGACGACCTGATGAAGGGCCGTGGCAATGTGCGCATCAACAATGCCGGCAATCGCTTCGAAGGCCCCGAAATCGAATTGCAGATCGACCGCTTCGAGGGCTTTTTTACCCAGCCCAGCTACCGGTTTTTAGCCAATGGCGGCAATGGCCAGGCGGAGCGGGTTGATTTCATCGACAGCAATCACCTGACGGCGCGCCGCGCCAGCTACACCACCTGCGAACGCGGCGATGAAGCCAGCTGGCAGCCCGACTGGGTGCTCAACGCCAGCCGGGTTGACTTTGATTTCGAGCGCGATGTCGGCGTTGCGACCGGGGCGGTACTTCGGTTTAAAAATGTGCCGATTCTGGGCTTTCCGAAGTTCAGTTTTCCGCTCAGCGACAAGCGCAAGTCGGGCTTGCTGCCGCCCACGCTGGGGCTGGGCTCGGTCAACGGCGCAGAGATCAGGCAGCCGTATTACTTTGACATCGCGCCGAACCGCGACGCGACGTTTTCACCGGCCATCATGAGCAAGCGCGGCATTGATTACGCCGGCGAATTCCGCTACCTGGAGCCGCGCTACCGCGGCGAGCTGCGCGCCAACATCCTGCCCAATGACCAGCTGCGCAACCGCGACCGCTGGTCGTATGGCCTGCAGCACACAGGCACGATTTACAGCGGCGTCTCTGGCATTGGCGATCTCGGTCTGAGCCTGAACCTGAACCGCGTCAGTGACAACGATTACTGGCGTGATTTGACGGCCAGTGGCACGTCGCTGACGCAGCGCCTGTTTTCACAGGACGCCAGCCTGTCATGGAGTCGTGGTTATTTTTCAACCGTCGCGCGAACGCTGAAGTGGCAAACGCTGCAGGACATCAACTCGCCGATCACGCCGCCCTATGACCGCTTGCCGCAACTCACCGCCAACTACACGCGGGTCGATGCGCCGCTGGCCGGGCTGAACAGTCTGGGCGATTTCGGCAATGGTTTTGACTGGTCCGTCGAGGGTGACTACACGCGTTTTGAAGCCGACCGCACGCTCACCCGGCAGCCGAACAGCAACCGTGCATTCACACGCATGCAACTGGCCCGGCCGTGGCTGTTTCCGGCTGGTTTCATCACGCCAAAAGTGCAATTGCACGCTACGAAATATGAATTTGACGCGCCAACGGTTACCGGCCTTCGCTCGGCTTCCCGCGTGGTGCCTACTTTCAGCCTGGACGCGGGCTTGCAGTTTGAACGCGATGCCGCGCTGCTCGGCCGCAGCTTCACGCAAACGCTGGAGCCGCGCGCGTTCTACGTTCGCACGCCGTTTCGTGACCAGAGCGGGCTGCCCAACTACGACTCGGCAGCGAACAGTTTTAATTTCGCGACGGTGTTCACCGAGAACGCCTTCGTCGGCAACGACCGCATTTCCGACGCGAATCTGCTGACGCTGGGCGTCACGTCGCGCCTGCTGGACCCGGCCACGGGCGCCGAGGCGGTGCGTTTTGGCGTCGCGCAGCGCACCCGTTTCGAAGACCAGAATGTGACCCTGCCGGGCGGCCTGCCGGCGAGCGAACGCCTCAGTGACTTGCTGGCCGGTGCGACCGTGAATTGGGTGCCGCAATGGTCGTTTGACGGCACCGTGCAGTACAACCCCAAGACCAACCAGTCTGACCGCAGCTCATTCGGCGTGCGCTACAACCCCAGCGACTACCGGACCGTCAGCGCGGCGGTCAGGCGCCAGCGCGGCATCAGCGAGCAAATCGATGTCGGCTGGCAGTGGCCGATCAATGACCTGTGGGGCGACAAGGGGCGTGACCTGGGCGCTGGCCAGGGCCAAGGCGCGGGGCGCTACTATGCAGTCGGGCGGATGAACTACAGCACGCTCGAAAAACGCCTGACAGATTCGATCGTCGGTGTGGAATACGAAGGCTGTTGCTGGATTGGCCGTGTGGTGTTGCAGCGGTCAAAAAATGGCATCACCAATTCAGGCACCAAAATTTTGTTCCAGCTGGAGCTGACTGGCTTCACCCGAGTCGGCTCCAGCCCGCTGGAAACCCTCAAAACCAATGTTCCCCGCTACCAGCTGCTGCGTGAGAAAATCACGCCTCCGAGCCGTTTCACCACTTATGACTAATACCCGTTTTTCTGACCGCGTTTTTTCCCGCTTGTTTGTTTTTGCGCCGCTGACTGCCGTGGCTTACGTGTGGATGCTGGCGGGCCTGGTGGCATCGGTTCAGGCGCAGGGCCTGAAGTCCACCAACCAGCTGCGCATGCCGGTACCGGCGGCCCGCGCCAGTGGGCCGGCTATTGCGTCGCCCACTGCCACGCAACGCCAGGCCGACTTCATCGTGGCGGTGGTCAACTCCGAGCCAATCACCAATAGCGAAGTACGCAGCCGTCTGCTGCGGGCCGAGCAGCAGCTGAGCCAGCAGGGCGCGCCGATGCCGCCGCGCCCCGAACTGACGCGGCAGGTCCTCGAACGCCTGATTACCGATCGAGCGCAGCTGCAGCTTGCCAAAGAGTCCGGCGTTCGCGCCGACGACAACGCGGTTGAAGGTGCGGTGCAGACAGTGGCACGCCAGAACCAGATCACGGTTGAAGAGCTGCGCCGGCGGCTGCGCGCCGATGGCATTTCTTACAGCCAGTTCCAGTCTGACCTGCGCGACGAGCTGCTGGTAAGCCGCCTGCGCCAGCGCGAGGTGGAGCCCAAAGTCAATGTCACCGAGCAGGAAATCGACCAGTTCCTGCGCGAGCAGGACGGCGGCGCAAATGCTGCGTCGCTGGAGATCAACCTCGCCCAGGTTTTGGTGGCCGTGGCTGAAAACGCCAGTGCCGACCAGGTCGCCGCGCTGCAGGCACGGGCGCAGCAGGTTGCCGAAAGTGCCCGCGCGGGTACGGACTTCACCGCGCTGGTCAATGAATTTTCGGCGCCCTCAGCCCGCGCCGATGGTGGCCAGATGGGCTTGCGCAGCGCCGAGCGTTATCCGCCGCTTTTCGTCGAGGCTGTCCGTAACCTGCGCACCGGCGGCATCGCCGGGCCGCTGCGCAGCGGCGCTGGTTTTCATGTGCTCAAGGTGATCGACAAAAAGCAGGCCGGCCTGACGACTGCGGCCATTCCCCAGACGCGTGCGCGCCACATTTTGCTGCAGGTCACGCCGCAGCAAAGCGAAGCGGCTGCAGTCGAAAAACTGGCGGCCTTCAAGCGTCGTCTGCAGGCGGGCCAGGCTGATTTTGCCGCGCTGGCGCGTGAAAACAGCATCGACGGTTCGGCCAGGCAAGGCGGCGACCTCGGCTGGACGAATCCGGGCATGTTCGTGCCCGAGTTCGAGAAAATCATGAACGGCCTGGCCATCAACGAGGTTTCGGAGCCGCTGGTTTCCCGCTTCGGCGTACATCTGATACAGGTGAACGAGCGGCGCGAGGCGCGAATGACGCCCCGCGAACAGCGCGACGCCGCGCGCAACGTGCTGCGCGAAAAGAAGACGGAAGAGGCTTACCTGGCTTGGATGCAGGATGTGCGGGGCCGGGCGTACGTGGAATACCGCGAAGCACCCCAGTGATGATGTTGCCCCCACGTTCGCGCACTTCGTGGCGCTCTCTGCCCCCCGAGGGGGCTGTGTGCCGCGGCTCCGAGCCTGCAGTGCAGGCTCGGACGGCACACAGAAGGGCTGCGTCTCGCAGCCCGGCGCCTGCGGCCTGGCGGAGCCAGTCCCGCGGCCCCTGTTTGTAGGGATCCGGATACAAGGGCTCTTGCTGCGTTTCGTGTCTCTCCCCCTCTCTCTCTGGGAGAGGGTTGGGGTGAGGGCCAGCCGGGCTTGAATACCCGTTGCTTCCAAACCGCGTTAGCGCACCGCGTTACAACACCAAATCACTCTGCAGCCCAAGTAATTCGTGCGTAACTAGCTATAAAATACATAGCATCGCAAGGCTGGATTTTTGATCAAAGGCAGCCCCCCAAGCCCATGAAACACATTTCGCGCAAACGCTTCGGCCAGCACTTCCTGACGGACCGAAACATCATTGAAGAGATCATTCAGGCGATTGCGCCGCAAGCCGGTCAGGCCATGGTCGAGATCGGGCCCGGGCTGGCGGCGATGACACGGCCGCTGGTCGAACGGCTGGGTCATTTGACCGTGATTGAGCTGGACCGCGATCTGGCCAGGCAACTGCGCGCGCATCCCCTGCTCACGGTGATTGAGTCGGACGTACTGAGGGTGGACTTTTCAGCCCTGGCTGCTTCAATGACTGCAGCGTCAGTCAGTAAAAAGATCAGGGTCGTTGGTAACCTGCCGTACAACATTTCGACGCCGATTCTTTTTCACCTGCTCGATGCGGTGGACGTCATCGAAGACCAGCACTTCATGCTGCAAAAAGAGGTCATTGACCGCATGGTGGCCAGCCCGTCTACCAGCGCCTACGGCCGCCTGAGCGTGATGCTGCAATGGCGCTACGCCATGGAAAACGTGCTGCAGGTGCCACCGCAAAGCTTTGATCCGCCCCCGCGGGTCGACAGCGCCATTGTCCGCATGGTGCCGCATACCGTGCCGGCTGCCATTGATGTCAATTTGCTCAGCGAGCTGGTGCGGGTGGCGTTCAGCCAGCGCCGCAAGCTGCTGCGTCATTCGCTGGGCCACTGGCTGACGGCGCGAGAATTCCCGGGCGCATTTGACCTGCAGCGGCGTGCCGAAGAGGTGCCGGTGGCGGAGTACCTTGCGCTGGCGCAGCAGGTGGCGCAGATCGACGTCTGATGCCGGAACTCTGATTGATATAAAAATAATAGCTGTTTAAGCACGTGTTTCGGGGGCTTGCGACCCGAAACGCTCACAGAACGAGGGTTCAGAACGGGTCCACAGACGAAAAAAAGCCCGCTTGACGCGGGCTTTTTTATGGGCTGGCTGAAAGGCGCGTCTTGAACGCGCGCTTCAGGCAGCGGCTAGCCAGTAGCTGGCGTTGAACGGACTGCTCATGCGCAAGGCAAGAGGTGATACGTCGATCAGTTTGTCGGTAGGCATGGGTTCTTCGCCTTC
>JANLYY010000002.1:0-1681 GCA_031365885.1 Polaromonas sp.
CTGGGCCCCTTCGAGTTGATGGACCTGACAGCGCTGGACGTGTCGCATCCTGTGATGGAATCCATTTACCACCAGTATTTCGAGGAGGCACGCTACCGCCCCAGTGTCATCACCGCCCAGCGACTGGCAGGCGGCATGCTCGGCCGGAAAACTGGCGAAGGCTTTTACCGCTATAACGATGGTGTGATTCAGCAACCGCCCGAAGCAGCAGTACCCCAAGTCGAGGAAATGCCGCCCTTCTGGGTGTCGCCACGCGCGTCCCGCCGGTCGGAACTGCTTTTGCTGCTAAAGAACCTGGGTGCAAAAATTGAAACCGGTGTGTCAGCATCGCCGCTGGCGCTGACACTGGTGGCGCCGCTGGGCTTTGACATCACGACAGTCGCCGTGGTGGAACGGCTGGACCCCGCAAGAACCGTGGGCATCGATATGCTGATCGACGATGCGGCGACCAGACGCCGTGTGCTGGCCACCAATCCGGCTACCCGTACCGACATGGGCAATGCTGCGCACGCCTTGTTCGCGCGTGACGGCAAGGCGGTCAGCGTGATCCGCGACAGCGGCGGCTTTGTCACCCAGCGCGTGGTCGCCACCATCATCAACATCGCCAGCGACATCTGCCAGCAAGGCATTTGCAGCCCGAAAGACCTGGACCTGGCTGTCACGCTGGGCCTGGGCTATCCGATGGGTCCGCTGACGATGGGTGACCGCTACGGCCCCACCAATGTGCTGGAAGTACTGTTCAACATGCAAACCGTGTATGGCGACCCGCGCTATCGCCCCTCCCCCTGGCTGCGACGGCGCGGTGCCATTGGATTGAGTTTGACCCACGAGGAAAGCTAGCATGACGCGCCGTCAACCCAAGCGCATAGCCGCAAAAATTGCCATTCCCCAGGAAGGAACACTTTGATGCCCGGCTCATTGAAAAGTACCAGCGAGGGCAGCACCCTTGTGCTGACGCTCAGCAACCCCGAGGCTAAAAACACGCTTAGCCCGGAAATTTATGCAGCGGGCGTTGAAGCTCTGAACGCGGCTGAAAACAACCCGGAAATACGCAGCGTCGTCGTCACCGGCGAAGGCGCTGTGTTTTGCGCGGGCGGCAACCTGCAGCGCCTGCAGGCCAATCGCCGCGAGGCGCCTGAGGTTCAGGCCCAAAGTATTGAAGGCTTGCACAACTGGATCGATTCGATCCGCACCTATCCCAAGCCAGTGATTGCCGCTGTCGAGGGGGCGGCCGCGGGGGCCGGTTTTTCGCTGGCGCTGGCCTGCGATTTCGTGGTGGCGGCAAGTAACGCGGTGTTCGTCATGTCGTATGTCAATGTGGCGCTGTCGCCAGACGGTGGCGCAAGCTGGGCCTTGGTGCGAAGCTTGCCTAGGGCGCTAGCCAATGAGTTGCTTATGCTGGGCGAGCGCATTGGCGCCGAGCGGCTACGCGATTTGGGCCTGGTCAACCGGGTTTGCGCCCCTGGAGAGGCCCTGGCGACAAGCCTGCATCTGGCAGCCCAGCTTAATACCCGGGCACCCAACGCACTGGCCAGCATCAAGGAACTGGTCAATGACGCGGTGACAAATTCGCAAAGTAATCAGTTGAGCAGCGAACGGGACCATTTCGTCCGCAATCTGCATCATGCCAATGGCGCAGAAGGCATCGAAGCCTTTTTGCAAAAGCGCACACCCCAGTACC
>JANLYY010000004.1:0-2906 GCA_031365885.1 Polaromonas sp.
GTGGCTGCTTGGGTCAAGATGGCGCGAACTGTAGGGAAAGGCGCTGGCGCGCGCCAATGCTGTTTGCGCGGCGCGTCATGCAAAAAATTTATAACCGCGCTGCGCGCCTGATGCAAGCGCTATTTCACAGGGGCGTTGTGCGAGGCGAGGTAGGTCCACAGCGCCTGCGCCGTTCCCTTGGGCGCGTGTTTGCCTACGGGTTTCTCCCGATAAGCGCGCACCTCCATCGTCATCTCCAGGCCTTCCAGGCCAGGCGCCGCATTCACCAGGCGGCGCGACTTCACTTCCTTCTTCACCGCGCTGCCGGGCAGGAACGCGACGCCGTGGCCTTCGAGCGCCATCACCTTCAGGCCCTCGGCCATGTCGGTCTCATACACGCGGTCGAGGTGAATCGCGGTGGGCGACTGCTTCAAAATCAGATCCACCATGCGGCCCAGGTACGCGCCAGGTGCATAGCCCAGATAAGGCAGTGGCTGCCCGGCACGGCCCGGCAGTGCAAATTCAGGCTCGCCGGCCGCATTGGCGCGGCAAAACGGCGCCAGCACCTCGCGCCCCAGCGACACCATTTCATAACGCTTCGCATCGAGCTGAAACGGCTGGGAGTCATGGTGGTAGGCAATCAGCAAGTCACAGCTGCCCTCGACCAGACGCAGCACTGCGTCATGCACATTGAGCGCAATCAGCCGGCTTTTGATCGGGCCGAATTTGGTCCGCAGGCTGCTGACCCAGGCCGGAAAAAACGTGAAGGCCAGCGCATGCGGCACCGCAAACTCGATCACGTCCTGCCCGGCCGAGTTGTGGCCGCGCAGCATGGCGCGGGTCGATTGCAGCCCCTGCAGCATTTCCAGCGACTGGGCGTAGAGCGTTTCACCGGCGGGCGTGAGCCGCGTCGGGTAGGAACTGCGATCAACCAGATCGGTACCGGCCCACGCTTCAAGCGCCTGAATGCGGCGCGAAAAAGCCGGCTGCGTGACATGCCGCAGGGTCGCCGACCGGCTGAAACTGCGGGTTTCAGCCAGACTGACAAAGTCTTCAAGCCATTTGGTTTCCATGGCCGGATTATGCGGGCGGCGCCCGGCGTTCGTATGAGTGGGCAAGCCCTTGAACGGGCAAGCAAGCGCGCGTCGGGTAGCGCCGTTTGCAGATTCTGTTGCTATTGTTTAAGTAGCTACTTACGCACGTATTACGGGGGCTAGGGACCCTCTGCATAACTCTGGCGGGACTTTGGTACGCGGATCGGGATGGGCCGCAAGGCGTCTTTTTGCAGCCAATAGCCCCGCTATTGACAAGAAAAACAACGCAGCGGACCGCCCGAGCCCGCGCTACCACAGACCGCAGGGAGTTATACAGAGGGTCCCTAGAGGCCTACTTCCTCTATAACCTTGGCCTGCTGCTGCAGCGCCCACATCTCGGCGTATTTGCCGTCCTGCGCCAGCAAGCCCTGGTGGGTTCCGCGCTCAATGATGCGGCCGTGGTCCATCACCAGAATCTCGTGGGCATCGACCACCGTTGACAGGCGGTGCGCTATCACCAGCGTGGTCTTGTTTTGGGCGGCTTCTTTCAGCTCGGCCTGAATCGCGCGTTCGTTGGCAGAATCGAGCGCCGACGTAGCCTCGTCAAAAATCACCACCGGCGGGTTTTTCAGCAGCGTACGGGCAATCGCCACGCGTTGCTTTTCGCCGCCCGACAATTTGAGTCCGCGCTCGCCGACCATGGTGTTGTAGCCCAGCGGCGTCGAGGCAATAAAGCCGTGGATGCGGGCCGCGCGCGCCGCTTCTTCGACTTCGGCATGACTGGCGCCGGGTTTGCCGTAGGCGATGGTGTATTCGATGGTGTCGTTGAACAGCACCGTGTCTTGCGGCACGATACCAATTGCCTGGCGCACGCTGGCCTGGGTGACTTTTTTGATGTCTTGCCCGGCAATGGTGATGCGGCCCTGCTGCACGTCATAAAAACGGTACAGCAGGCGCGCCAGTGTGGACTTGCCGGCGCCGGACGAGCCGACGACGGCCACCGTCTTCCCGGAGGGGATTTCGAAGCTGAGGTGGTGCAGGATGGGCCGTGCGGGCTCGTAGGCGAAGCTGACGTTTTCGAAGCGGACGGTGGAGTCGACGGGAAGGGGCGGAGGAGTCGGGGAGCCGTCACCCCCGCCCTCTTCCAGAGGGAGAGGGAGAAGAAGTGAAGAAAAGATCAAATCTTTCGCCCCGGGCTCATCGGCAATCTCGCGCTCCCTTTCCATCAGCGTGAACATCTTGTCGAGGTCTGTCAGGCTTTGCTTGATCTCACGGTAAATCACACCCAGAAAACCGAGCGGAATATAGAGCTGGATCATGAAGGCGTTGACCATGACCAGATCGCCCAGCGTCATGCGGCCATCAACCACACCCTGCGTGGCGCGCCACAGCATGGCGACCAGCCCGATGGCGATGATGACCTGCTGGCCGGTGTTGAGCAGGCTGAGCGTGTTCTGGCTCTTGATGGCGGCCTTGCGGTAGCGCACCAGGTTTTCGTCGTAACGTTTGGCCTCGAACTCTTCGTTGTTGAAGTATTTGACGGTTTCGTAGTTGAGCAGCGAATCGATCGCGCGGCTGTGCGCCGACGAATCCAGCTCGTTCATGGTTTTCCGAAACTGCGTGCGCCAGTTGGTCACCGTGACCGTAAAGATGATGTAGACCACCAGCGCCACACCGGTGATGCCGGCAAACCAGACGTCGAACTTCACCGCGAGCAGGGTCAGCACCAGCGTGACCTCGATCAGCGTCGGAATGATGCTGTAGAGCGAATACGAGATCAGCGAATGCACGCCGCGCGTGCCGCGCTCGATGTCGCGCGTCATGCCGCCGGTTTGCCGCTCCAGATGAAAGCGCAGGCTGAGCGCATGCAGATGCCGGAACACTTCGAGCGAG
>JANLYY010000036.1:0-8853 GCA_031365885.1 Polaromonas sp.
GGTCACGCTGCTGGTGCTGGACCTGCACCCGGAACGGCGCGGCATGGCGTCGTCGCTGCAGGCGTTTATCGGCTCGAGCGCCAACGGCCTGGTCGCCGGTGTGATTGCGCCGCTGGTGATGCATTCCACCATCGCGCTGGCTGCGGCCTCTTTAGGCATGCTGTCTATTGGTCTGGTGGCGTGGATCTACCTGCACCGCCGCTGGCCTGAGATTGGCCGCGCCATCTCTGAGGATTAAATTTTCAATCGACTTCCCAGCGCATCGGGATTTCCATTCCCTGGCCAGTGCGCTGAACGACGTTCGCCGCATCCAGGTAGACGTAGAAAAACATGTCGGTGACCGCGTCGCGCCAGCGGTAGGTCATGATGTCGCCGCGCCACGATGCCACGCCGTCAACGATGGCGGGCGGACCAAACTCACGCTCAATGTCGCTGCGCGTCCACTTGCCGACCTCGATCCTCGAAAACGCTGCCGACGTCATGACTTCTGTCGCGCTGACGACGCGCCCGCTGGCGTCCAGGTCCACCATCACCACGGACCGCCCGAACGGTTGCCAGGAATACTGCAGCCGCGTGCCCGTGTTGATGGACACGATTGCAGTCGGTTTGCCATAGCCCGTAATGACTTCGCCCTGCGTCATGCCAGGCTTCACGGCAGTTACAGAGCAGCCCGCCAGCAGCAACCCCGCCACAGTAGCATGACAAACAATTGACAGGAATTTCATTGGGAACAGCTTCTATTAATAGTAAAAAGTGCCTTTATCCTCCAGCACTCTCAAACTCCAAGGGCAACACTCCTGAAACTGCCCGGGGAAACCACACAACGGCTGCTGCCGCAACCTTGAAATCCGGGGCGGTTTCGTTTCTGACCCTACGGGCGCGGCAGGCTTGCAACCTGCTGCACCGTGCCCCTGAGCCGGATATCGGCTGACGACGCGCCGACCAGGATCGGCACACTGCCCGCCGGCGCCACCCAGGCACGCGAAGTGACATCCCAGTACGACAACGACTGTGGATCAAGCGCGATCGTGACATCTTTCGATTCACCCGGCTGCAGCGGAACTCTGGCAAACCCGGCCAGCGCCTTGGCTGCTGTCGGCACAGCCGTGGGCAGCACGCCTGCGTACACCTGCACAACTTCGCTACCGGCGACTGGTCCCGAGTTCCGCACCGTCACAACGACCGACTTGGGCGTCACGCGTAGATTGCTGTAGACGAAGGTGGTGTAGGACAAGCCGTGGCCAAACGCATATTGCGGCTTGAGGCTGAGCTGCTCATAGCCGCGATACCCGACGAATATGCCTTCTGTGAACTTCGAGTCCAAACTATCGAGCGGGAACTGCTCGGGCTTACTCACTGGGGTCTGGGCGTCGTTGACGGGGAGCGTGACCGGTAACTTTCCAGACGGATTGACGTCGCCAAACAAAATGTCCGCAACTGCATTGCCCTCCTCCTGGCCGCTATACCAGGCCTGGAGCACGGCGGGGACGGTGCTGTCCCAGTCGGAGGTCTGCATGGGGCTTCCGGTTGTCATCACGACGATGGTGCGCGGGTTCGCCGCAGCGACCTGCCGAATGAGTTCCGCCTGGCCGTTCGGCAGTCGCAGCGTCTGCTTGTCTTCCCCTTCGCCGGCGTAATCGCGCACCACGACGATGGCCACTTTCGCGTTTCGCGCCAGTGCCGCCGCAGCAGCGGCCTGCGGTGCGATCACACCCGCCGGCGGATTCCAGCCGAACTTGAACTGCGGCCCGGCGTCGGTGGCCCGCGGTGCATCGTTCACGTACTCGATTCGCACATCGTGTTGCGAGCCCGCCGCGAAGGTGAACGATTTGGCGGCGGTCGTCACGTCACCGGCTTTGGCCACAGGCGTCGTTGAGACCGCCAGCTGTCCGTCGATGAACAGGCGACTCGTGCCCGTGGTCGTTACCGTGAGTTCGTACGCGCCCGCTACCGGCGCTGTGAGCTGACCGGTCCAGCGAAACGAGCTTGCGGTATTGAGAGATACCGGCTGTAGCGGGAATTTCGGCGAATTGGCATCGAGTCCCGGAAGAAGGAAAAAGCCGCCGTTGATGCCCGCATAGGGGTCGGTCCGATCACGCTCCGGTGTGCCGGAGAAGGTCGGGTTTAGAAAGTACTCGGCGCGCAGCCCGCGGCCCGTTCCCTGCGAAGGGGTCAGAAAGTCCGAGGGTATCGGATCGGGCCCCGGCATGATGGCGACGGACGTGACCGGGTCGGCTCCGGCGATGTACTGGACTTGCGCGCCAGCACCTGCGCGCTTGCGGATGCCTTCCAGAATGCTCACCGTATACGTGGGGGTGACCTTGGCACTGCCGCCCGTCACCACCACCGTGTCCGCATCGGCGCCAATCACCACGATGGAGTCCAGTGATGGCAAGGGCAAAGCCGCGCGATCGTTCTTGAGCAGAACCATCGCTTTCGTCGCAATCACGCGCGCCTGAGCGCCATGCTCGGCCTCGGCCAATGGCTGAAGTAAGGCCGGCGAGTCAAAGAGTCCGTAGAGGTACATCTTTCGCAGCATGCGCATCACGGCGTCATCGATACGCGACAACGGCACCCGGCCGTCTTTAACGGCGGCCAGCAGCGGGCCGCAGAACCGGCAGTCACCCGGCTGCACGTCCGGCGCGAAATTGCCGGGCATGTCCTGGTCCATGCCTGCGAGAATTGCCG
Organism: Polaromonas sp.; assembly: GCA_031365885.1. Lineage (GTDB taxonomy): Bacteria > Pseudomonadota > Gammaproteobacteria > Burkholderiales > Burkholderiaceae_C > Polaromonas. The sequence continues at coordinate 2,689 of JANLYY010000036.1, forward strand.
GCACAGTTTCAAATTGGGCGTTGTAGTCCGCCATGACCCAGCCTGTGAATCCCAATTCTTTTTTGAGTAGCTGATTGAGCAGCGGCTCGTTTTCGCACGCGTAGATCCCGTTGATCTTGTTGAACGAGCACATGGCCGCTCCGGGGTTGCCGTCGCGCAGGGCAATCTCGAAGGGGCGGCCGTAGATCTCGCGCAGCGTGCGCTCATCCATCACCGTGTTGTTGCCAAACAGACGGTTCCTCTCCTGGGTGTAGGCCATGACGTGCTTGGCCGTCGCTATCACCGGGGACTTCTGGACACCACGGATGAAACCTGCGCCCATGGAACCGGCAAGCAGCGGGTCTTCGCCGTAGGTCTCGACCATCCGACCCCATTGCGGCACGCGTGCGATGTCCACCGACGGACCCAACTGCATGTTGTGACCTGTCTTGTGCGCCTCGTCTCCGACCAGACGCCCGTATTCCTCAGCAACAGTGGTGTCCCAAGTCGCCGCGAGTGCCAGTGCAGCAGGCAGTTGAGTTGCGCGCCGACCATTGGCGTTTGGATTGCCGACGCGCACACCCGAGGGGCCGTCGGCCATCGTCTGCGCCGGGATTCCCAAACGCGCGATGGGCGCGTTGTAGAAGCCGAACGAGTTGTTTATCTCGCCGTGCAGCATGTCGACTTTTTCTTCAAGGGTCATGCGCGCCAGCATGGATTGGGCCCGCTTTTCAGCCGCTGCTACTTCGGGCGCAGGCTGCGCTTGAGGGGCTGGAGAACCTGGAGAAGTTGGAGCAGCTGAGACTAACGGGGCATCATCGTTCGATGAACTCCCCGAGCAACCCGCGGTCAGCGCTACGGCGGTCGTACAGGCAATCGCCATGAAGCAACGCTGCACACGGCCTGAAAATATTGGTGAAGATCGCATCATTTAAACCTTTTCATGGTGGAGCAGACGTTGGAATAAATATGTTAGTTCGGAGATGCGATCTCTGTGCGGTACCGAACCTCGCGAAGCTCCTGTTTGTAAATTTCCGTAATCGGGTTTTGGGTGGTGGCGAACACCCGGTGTTCGGGGTGTCGATGACTATGCAATTAGAAACGCTCAAGGACACAGACCTGTCGGGCTACAGTCGATACGAGCTCCATCCGATTGCTGACGAGATGGACGGCAGGCCGCAAAAAACTTTCGATTGGGCTGCGTCGTTGGAGGTCTACAGCGGCTGGCTGGCGCGTCTGAACGTTCAACCAGACGCTATCCAATAAACTCGCCCTGCGCTGTACTAAAACTTGATAGAGCCCAAGTAATACGTGCGCAAGCAGCTACTAAATTAATAGCAAATCGGATTGCGCCTGCAGTTCAGAAAAAGACTTGAGCGCCTTCGCGCCCGTGAGCGAAAGCCACCGAGACTCACACAGAACGTCCCAAGCCGCGCTATCAGGGAATCTGTTCCCACTGCGCCACTGATTGCGCGTCATCGCACCAGACCTCCAGCAAGAAGTCGGCGTCCGCCACACGCGTCAGGCTGGGCAGGCCCAGACCAGTGCCGATGCGGCGCTGCACTTCATCACCATCCAGCGCACAACCATCAATCTGCTGGCGCCAGTGACAGGCCAGCACGGTTGCGCCCGGCTGTAGCGATCTGCGTATTTTCCGAATCAATTTTTCCAGCGCGTCCGGGCTTAAAAAATACCCCAGCTCGCTGATCACCATCAAGTCAAACGCCTGCTGCGGCCAGTCGTCGGGCACCCAGGCTTGCATGACCTCGACCTGCGACAGGCTGCTGACCCGGCGCCGTGCAATGTCAACAGCGCGCTGCGTTCCGTCGGCGATCAGCAATCGGTCACAGCGCACGGCCAGCTCTGCCGACAACTCGCCGTTGGCGCAGCCCGGCTCAAAGGCATTGTGGTAGCGGGCGCGCGGCAGGCTGGCCAGCGTCATGGCGCGTTTTCGTGTTTCGTACCAGCGGGTGCGAAAGCTCCACGGGTCGTCGTTGCTGGCAAACATGGCCTCGAAATATGCCGGAGGAACCGAACCAGATGCTGAACCGGAAGTAGAAATCGCCATTGATCAAGGGCCCTCAGGCGAAAAAATATTCAGTGCGTCTGGCCAGCCGGTCGAGCATGGTCTGGCCCAACACAGGCGCCTGCGCATCGCCACGCGGCAACAGCTGGCTTGCATGCGATTGCACCGCGCGCTGCTTGCGTGAAACCGCTTCACCCGGCAACTGCAGCCCCACCATGCGGTGCCAAGGCACCCGCTGATCAGCGGGCCGGCCCCAGTGCCACATCCATACCGGTGCTTCCAGCAGGCGGCAGCGCGCGTCAGCGCAGGCGCGGGCTGCAGCCGCACCGCAGGCCTCGTGGTCAGGATGCCCGTCATTGCGCCAGGTCGTCACGACGATGTCGCCCCACCGCATGCGCTGCGCAAGTTCAGATTGCAGCGTTTCGACATGGCCTGCCACCTTGCTATCAGGCAGGCCGAGGCGATGCACTTCGGCCTGGGCGCAGCCCAGCCGCGCCAGGCCGTGGATCCGTTCGGTACGCCGCGTTTCACCAAGCTGCCCCGCGTGCCAGCCAGAGCCCTCGCCATGGCTGGCCTCACCATCGGTTACGGCCACCACCAGGCATTTGCCGCCGCGCCGCGCATGCAAGGCCATCAGCCCGCCACAAGCAAGGATTTCGTCATCCGGGTGCGGCGCAACCACCACCAGCCGCGCCATCGGATGCATCCATTTTTCAATCGGAATCAGATCCACCGCATCCATGCCCGGCCACGCATCCCACACCGCCTCTGGCGTGCCGTCTTGCGTAATCACACCCGCGGCGGCGCTTTCGCCAGCGCCAATCTTTCTCATCAATTCCGCATCTAGAGCGCCCATAGATCTTCTCCTTTGGAAACCAGTTGTTGACCAAGTGCGGCGAAGTCACGATCAGCGTGGCTTTGCCGAATAAAAACCGGCAGATCGGCAGCGGCTCTGGCAAACGCCGCATCCGTGCAAAACGGTGTCGCGCCCAGCCCTGCCGCAACTTCTTCGAGCACCTCGGTAGCGCAGGCGGCCGCCGCCAGCCTGACACCGAGCGCCATCTCGCTGGCGTCAGCGTGCGGATGCGCGTCAACCCAGCGCGCTGCGTTCTGCAGCATCAAAGCCATGGCGCGCATCTGCACGGCCACCTTGCCGGCGGCTGCCAAAAGAAATGGGCTTCGCGAATGCTCGGGTCTGTCAGCGACTGCCCGATAAAGCGTTTTAGCCAGCGTCGTGGTGCCGCCGTACCAGCAGGCCGCGACACCCGCGCCGCCTTGCCAAAATCCCGGCCGCGACAGGTACTGACCGGGACTGCCGACCCGCCAGGCACGCGCGCCATTCAGCTGGACCTGCAAGCTCGCGCTGGCGTTCATACCCACCGCCTTCCAGGCATCGGCAATGACGTGTACGCCGGGCTGGTCAATAGGCAGCCAGACCAGCTGCGGCGCGTCGTCGCGCTGTTGCCCTTCGCCCGGCCACACCGTCAGCAGCGCGTGACTTGCGGTCCTAGCGCCCGAACACCACTGCTTGACGCCGGTGAGCAGCACCGCGCCATCGGTGGCCGGCGTGGTCGGCTCAAAGCTGACACGACCGCCCGGCGCTTCCGATGCCCACACACCCCAGACCCTTTCGTCGCCCGGCGACAGGCGCTGCGATGCGCCACTCAACTCGGCCAGAATCGCCAGCGCGTCGGTGTGCCCTTCGTAGAGTTTGGCCAATGACAAATCATGCTCGGCGACGCCAGCCAGCGCGCGCCATCGCTCCAGCGTAAGACCGCTGCCCGGCAGGGGCAACTGGTCCAGCCCCTGGCGAACAAGATCACGCAGGCAGGCCGCAGCGTCGTCAGACGCATTAAGAAGACCGAGGGCCGTACGCAGCCGGTGCGCGATGGCAGGTGAACCCGCCGCAGTCAGGAGGCCATCGGCAGCACCCATAGACCCTCCTGATGAATGCGTTGCAGCGTGGCGCCAAAGCCGCCCGGTGCGCGAAAGTCGGGACGCGCGCTGGTGAACACCCGGGTGGTTGCCGACCAGGCAATCCGGGCCCCAAGCTTTTCAAGCGACGCCACCAACGCGACATCTTCCTGGCTGTCGATCGCCTCAAAGCCGCCCGCCCGCTGGTAGGCCGTGGCACTGACACCCAGGTTGGCGCCATGAATGTGGCGGTGCCCGTCCCGGTCGACATAGGTGGCGCCGAAATGAACGCTCATTTTTTCGCCGTAGTCGGCCCAGTCCGCGACGGCGATGGTTCCGCAGACCGCATCAGCGCCCTGTGCGTGATGCGCCAGTTGCGCCGACAACCAGTTGGGTGCAACCTGGCTATCGCCGTCGGTGAACGCCAGCCAGCGCGCGCCTGCCTCCAGCGCTGCCTGCGCACCGGCAGCGCGCGCGAACCCCACACTGCGGGCCGACACCGGTACCGTCTGTGCGCCCATGCCTTCGGCAATGGCCTGCGTGTCGTCGCTGCAGCAGTCAAGCACCACGAACACCGTGACTGATTCTTGCGCCAGCAACGGGTCGCAGGAGGCCTCCAGAATCGAGGCGAGACAGGCCTTGATGCAGTCTTCTTCGTTATGAGCTGGTACGACGACGCCGATCAAAATCATCTCCTGAAGAGGTGCGCGTCCGCGAAAGCAAACGCAAGCTATTTATGACCAGCTTAAGATAGAGAAAAGGCAACAGTGCGCCTGTCAGTCGCAGCAGAAGACAGGCGTAGGCCAGCTATCCCTGCCAAAGGCGGCAAAAATCCCGTCGGGTCGATTTTTTGATGCGTCTGACTGGTGCGACGCAAGACACTACGCTACTATTATTTTTATAGCTACTTGCGCACGTTCTGGCTGAGCCAAAGGCACTTTTTGTTCATTCTTTGAACAAGATCATCAGCCCAGGGTTCACGCTGAACTGCGGGCCCGGCTTGTCGATGCCGGTTATGAAGGGCAGTCGCGCCAGCAGTTTGAATGCCGCTGCGGCTGCCTGGATCCTTCAACGGATGAATTGGTGGTGCGGCTGGCGGGGATCGAACCCACGACCCTTGGCTTCGGAGGCCAATACTCTATCCACTGAGCTACAGCCGCAACGCTGAGATTTTCGACAGGACGGATTTTCGCACACGCCGGACCACATGCAGGATGTGCGGGCCCACAGCAGGAGGTTTCATCGCCGAACGCCCCTTCCCCTTGCAATGGCGGGTTCCAGACGCAGACACACTGCAGTCAGCCCGGTCTGGTGCATGCCGGCGCGTCAATCGGGTGCGCAGGAAAAAACTCTGCACCTTATTGGCGCAAATAATTCATTTTTATTTTTATTGATTTATTTGGTTCATTTTGCTATCCTGATTGCGGGGTTCTATCAGTTCCGCTTTTCCCCTATCTCGCGTTCGCTGCATCCCTCAACTTCATCGCCCCAGGAGTAAGACAACCTGAATTTCAAACAATTTGCCGCCTCTCTCGCCTTCACGGTAGCCGCCGCAGTTCCCGCCTTGGCCGCCGACTGGACAGTCGGCGCCAACATCGGTAATGTGCCCTGGGAGTTCCAGGACGCCTCGGGCAAGTTCGTCGGCTTTGAAATCGACCTGGTCAATGAGGCTGCCAGGCGCGCCGGCAAAACCGTGCAGATCGAGAACATTCCGTTCAACGGCCTGTTCCCCGCCGTTCAGTCCGGCCGCATCCAGATCGCCATTTCTTCCATCACCATCACGCCGAAGCGGCTTGAATCGCTGGCTTTCGCTCAGCCCTACTACGACAGCGACCAGTCCCTGGCGGTGCTGAAAACCGCAAAGATCGACAAGCTTGAAGACCTGTCGGGCAAAACGGTCGGCGTTGATACCGCTTCAACCGGCGACATCTACGCGACTGAAAACACTGCCAAACTGAAGATCGTGAAAATCTCCCGCTATGAAGGCTTGGCGCCCGCCATGCTCGATCTGGCGTCGGGCCGCATCGACGGCTACATCAGCGACATTCCTGCGGTCGAGTACTACATCAAGGACAAGCCGCAGTACCGCATCGCTGCACGCATTCCGACTGCAGAACGCTACTCGTTCATGTTCGCCAAAACCTTTGCTGATGCCGGCAAGATCAACGAAATTTTGACCGCGATGAAAAAGGATGGCTTTGTTTCGGCCACGCATAAAAAATGGTTCGGCAGCACGCCGCCCGACA
>JANLYY010000066.1:0-2825 GCA_031365885.1 Polaromonas sp.
GGTTCCCATGCTGGCCAGCGACTACCTTTTCCGTGCCATTCTGACGCCCTTCCTGATCATTTCGCTGGCCGCGCTGGGCGTGAATATTCTGGTCGGCTATTGCGGGCAGATCTCGCTCGGCTCCGGTGCCTTCATGGCGGTCGGCGCTTATGGCGCCTACAACTTTTTTGTGCGCGTTCCGGGCATGCCGCTGATTCCGGCGCTGATTCTGGGTGGGCTGTGTGCCACGGTGTTCGGTATCTTTTTCGGCCTGCCCAGCCTGCGGGTCAAAGGTCTTTATCTGGCGGTCGCCACACTGGCTGCACAGTTCTTTGCCGACTGGATGTTCTTGCGCATCAAGTGGTTCACCAACGATTCGCCGTCGGGTTCGGTATCTGTCAACAACCTGCAGGTGTTCGGGCTGCCGATTGAAAGCACGCACAGCAAGTACTGGCTCTGCCTTTCCATTTTAGTGGTGGTGTCTGTGCTCGCAAAAAACCTGGTGCGCGGCGCGATTGGCCGTGAATGGATGGCCATCCGCGACATGGACGTGGCAGCGGCTGTTATCGGCATCCGGCCGATGTTCGCGAAGCTGAGTGCCTTTGCCGTCAGCTCTTTCATCATCGGCATGTCGGGCGCGCTGTGGGCCTTTGTTTATCTGGGCGCCTGGGAGCCAGCAGCGTTTTCGGTGGACATGTCGTTTCGCCTGCTGTTCATGGTCATCATCGGCGGCCTCGGCTCGATTCTGGGCGGCTTTCTGGGCGCTGCCTTCATCACGGTACTGCCAATTGCGCTAAACCAGTTTCTGCCAGCTTTTGCCGGCGTTTTCGGGATAGTCATATCGACCGCCGGAGTCGCTCACGCCGAGCTGATGATTTTTGGCGGGCTGATTGTGTGGTTTCTGATCGTCGAGCCGCATGGCCTGGCTCGGCTCTGGGCCATCGGGAAGCAGAAGCTGAGGTTGTGGCCGTTCCCGCATTGAAGTTTTTTGATGTTGATTTTCAAGTTTCTATTTGAGGTTGATTTGGTGTTTTGCTTTTTAATTTTCAGGAGATAACGATGAAATTTCGCAATCTGGTTTTAACCGTCGCGGCAGTCGCGTCGGCCGGCTCGTCGCTGCTGGCGACCAATGCCTTTGCTCAAGCAAAGGAGCAATTTATTCCGGTGCTGTCTTACCGCACCGGCGCCTACGCGCCCAACGGCGTACCGTGGGCCAACGGCTACGTGGACTACCTGAAACTGGTCAATGCACGTGGTGGTATCAATGGCGTGAAACTTTCCTTTGAAGAATGCGAAACCGGTTATGACACCGCGCGCAGCGTCGAATGTTACGAACGCCTGAAGGGCAAAAACGGCGGTGCCAGTTTTGTGCAGCCGCTGTCAACCGGCGCCACCTTTGCCATCACGGAAAAAGCGCCCGCTGACAAGGTGCCCGTGGTTACGGTGGGCTATGGCCGCAGTGAAAGCGCGGACGGCTCCATCTTCAAATGGAACTTCCCGCTGGCTGGAACCTACTGGGTCGCTGCCGACACCATCCTTCAGGCCATCTCGAAAAAAGAAGGCGGCTGGGACAAGCTCAAAGGCAAGAAAATCGCGCTGGTGTATCACGATTCGCCGTTCGGTAAAGAGCCGATTCCGCTGATGCAAGAGCGCAGCAAAATGCACGGCTTCGATCTGCAGCTGCTGCCCGTCACCGCTCCTGGCGTGGAGCAAAAAGCGACCTGGCTGCAGGTTCGCCAGGCCAAGCCTGACTATGTCGTGCTGTGGGGCTGGGGCATCATGAACACCACGTCCATCAAGGAAGCGCAGGCCACCGGCTACCCGCGCGAAAAAATGTACGGCGTGTGGTGGGCGGGCGCCGAGCCTGATGTGAAAGACGTGGCCGACGGCGCCAAGGGATACAACGCCGTGACGATGCAGCATGGTGCCGAACCGCAGTCGAAACTTGTCAAAGACGTGACCACACTGGTGCATGACAAGGGCCAGGGAACCGGCCCGAAAGAAGAGCTTGGCCAGGTGCTGTACATGCGCGGTGCCATGAGCGCGATGCTGGGCATTGAAGGCGTGCGGGCTGCGCAAGAGCGTTTCGGCAAAGGCAAAGTCATGACGGGTGAGCAAATCCGCTGGGGCCTGGAAAACCTGAACCTGACGCAGGCCAAACTGGACACGCTGGGTTTTGCTGGTGTGATGCGCCCGATCAGCACGTCATGCAGCGACCACATGGGCGCAGCCTGGGCACGCATTCACACCTGGGACGGCAAGGCCTGGAAGTTCACCTCCGACTGGCTGCAGGCCGATGAGCAAATCATCAAGCCAATGGTGAAGGCGACCGCAGCCAAGTACGCTGCCGACAAAAAGCTCACACCGCGGACACCGGAAGACTGCCAGTCTTGATGAGGTCAGCACCTCGCCATGATTTTTCGTGGTGAGGTGATTGATCGTTTTGGTGGCTCCAGCGAGCCGCCAAACGACAGCACCCGAGAGTTCCGGTGCTGCCGTTTGGTCAAACAAAGTAGCTATGGAAAATACTGAAACTGCGCCCAGGATCGTCCTTAATGTCAACGGCATTGAGGTCATCTACAACCACGTGATTCTGGTGCTCAAGGGCGTGTCCCTGAATGTCCCCGAAGGAAAAATCGTCGCGATTCTGGGCGGCAACGGCGCGGGCAAAACCACCACGCTGCGCGCGGTATCAAACCTGCTCAAAGGCGAACGCGGCGAGGTCACCAAGGGCTCCATCGAGTTGCGCGGTGAACGGATCGAGAACCTGTCGCCGGCCGATCTGGTGCAGCGGGGCGTGGTGCAGGTGATGGAAGGCCGCCACTGCTTTGCGCACCTGACCATTG
>JANLYY010000121.1:0-2759 GCA_031365885.1 Polaromonas sp.
CCATTTATAAAAAAGGCGATGGCAACGACGTTTGTTCATGCCCAACCGGACTTCTGCATATGTTTGAAACATTTCGTCGGTACTTTTCTACCGACCTGGCGATTGACCTGGGAACGGCCAATACGCTGATCTACGTCCGCGACCGCGGCATTGTGCTCGACGAGCCCTCCGTCGTTGCGATTCGCCACGAAGGTGGCCCGCAAGGCAAAAAATCGATCCAGGCAGTGGGCCATGAAGCCAAGGCCATGCTGGGCAAGGTGCCGGGCAATATCGAGGCTATCCGGCCGATGAAAGACGGCGTGATTGCCGACTTCACCGTGACCGAGCAGATGCTCAAGCAGTTCATCAAGATGGTGCACCCGCGCAGCTTCTTCAAACCCAGCCCGCGCATCATCATCTGCGTGCCTTGCGGCTCGACCCAGGTTGAGCGCCGCGCGATTCGCGAAAGCGCCCTGGGCGCCGGCGCCAGTGATGTGTACCTGATCGAAGAGCCGATGGCCGCAGCCATTGGTGCCGGTTTGCCGGTGAGCGAGGCCAGCGGCTCGATGGTGGTCGATATTGGCGGCGGCACGACGGAAGTCGGCGTGATTTCGCTGGGCGGCATGGTCTACAAGGGCAGCGTTCGCGTCGGCGGCGACCGTTTCGACGAAGCCATCATCAACTACATTCGCCGCAACTACGGCATGCTGATTGGCGAGCCGACGGCCGAGGCCATCAAAAAGAATATTGGTTCGGCCTTTCCGGGCTCGGAAGTCAAGGAAATGGAAGTCAAGGGCCGCAATTTGTCCGAAGGCGTGCCGCGCAGCTTCACCATCTCCAGCAACGAGATTCTCGAAGCCCTGACCGACCCGCTCAACAACATCGTCAGCGCAGTGAAAAATGCGCTGGAGCAAACGCCGCCCGAACTCGGTGCCGACATTGCCGAGCGCGGCATGATGCTGACCGGAGGCGGCGCCTTGCTGCGCGATCTGGACCGTTTGCTGGCCGAAGAAACCGGCCTGCCGGTGCTGGTGGCCGAAGACCCGCTGACTTGCGTGGTGCGCGGCTGCGGCATCGCGCTGGAGCGCATGGACCGGCTGGGTTCGATTTTTACGTCTGAGTAAACGAATAAACGCCGGCGCCTTGCAGCTCATTTTTCCTCCCGTCAGATCGCACGGACGCCGCGGCACCGCAGGGCCAGCCTGACAGCGAACCATGCCTTTAGGAACCCTCGACCGGTCGCCGCCGCCCTTCTTCAAGCAGGGACCGTCGGCGCAGTCCAAACTGATGTTTTTCAGCGCGCTGTCGCTGTTTTTGATGGTCGCCGACGCCCGCTTCAACATAACCCAGCCGGTGCGGGCCGCATTGGCCACAGTGCTGTACCCGGTGCAATGGGCGGCGCTGCAGCCGGTCAATGCGGTGAAAGACGCCAGCACTTACCTTTATGGTCTTGAGCAGGCTAAATCCAGCAGTGAAGAGGCCGGCAAAAAGCTCGCCCTGCAGTCGCTGCGGGCCAGCCAGGTCGAGCAACTCTCGCAAGAAAACAGCCGCCTTCGCAAGCTCCTCGGGCTGCGCGAACAGCTGGTCACGACCGTCAAAGCCGCCGAGGTGCTATATGACGCGGCCGACCCGTACACGCGCAAGGTCATCATCGACAAGGGCATGACCCAGGGAATCGAGCCAGGCTCGCCAGTGCTTGATGACTCGGGCGTGCTGGGCCAGGTGACGCGCGTGCATCCGCTGGTCAGCGAAGTCACGCTGGTGACTGACCGCGATCTGGCGATTCCGGTGCTCAATGTGCGCACTGGCGCCCGCAGTGTGGCCTATGGCGATCCGAGCTTGGGCGGCAGCGGGCTGGAGTTGCGCTTCATGGGCAGCAACTCGGATTTGCAGGTGGGCGATCTGCTCACCACCAGCGGCGTCGACGGTGTTTATCCGCCCGGCTTGCCGGTCGCCAAAATCAGCAAAATCGAGCGCCGGGCCGAGTCGGCTTTTGCCAAGATTTACTGCACGCCGCAGGCGCTGGTCTCGGGCGCCCGGCATGTGATGGTGGTCACGCCAGGTTCGAGCCAGATACCGCCCCGGCCGGAACCCCCGGCTGCCGCGCAGCCCAGGAAAAAAGCCAGCAAATGAGCGCGCAAGGATTGCCCCCATGATCATGCGATCAGGCCAGCAGCTGCTGCTGCCCGCCAATCCGGTTTTCATCTGGTCCAGCCTGATTGCCGCGCTGCTGCTGAACATGCTGCCGTTGGGACGCGTACCCTGGATGCCCGATTTTCTGGCGCTGGTGCTGGTGTTCTGGAACGTTCACCAGCCGCTGCGTGTGGGCATCGGCGTCGCTTTCATGTTTGGTCTGGCGATGGACGTACACCAGACCTCGTTATTGGGGCAACACGCACTGTCGTACACGTCCCTGAGTTTTCTGGCCGCCATGATCCACCGCCGCCTGCTCTGGTTCCCGGTGCCCTCGCAGGCGGTGCAGTTGCTGCCACTGTTCGCACTGGCCCACGCGGTTGAACTGATCATCCGCTTGATCGGCGGCGGAATTTTCCCCGGCTGGATCTTGCTGGTGGCACCCGCCGCAGAAGCCCTGCTGTGGCCGCTGGTTAGCATTTTGTTGCTGGTTCCCCAGCGCCGCGCGCCCGATCGGGATGAAAATAGGCCCTTGTAGATACTTGCGGGACAGACCGCAGCCCGCCAGCCGAAGGCCAGCGGGCAAGCTCTGTCCCCAACTGATCAGATTAATATGGCCCCCACGCTTTTCACTTCGTGTAATACGC
>JANLYY010000123.1:0-8418 GCA_031365885.1 Polaromonas sp.
CGCACGTCCTGCTCCAGCAGCCGCTGCTCGTAGTCTCTCCTCTCGGTGATGTCGTGCGTCACGCCCAAAGTGGTTTCCACCTCACCGCGATCGTTGAACTCAGGCACCAAACGACAGGAAAAATGGCGCAGACCGTCGTGCAGTGTGTGCCACGAAAAGTCTATTGCACTGGGCGCTCCGTGATCAAAGACATAACGGATTAATTTTTCCCACTGGTCACAAACGGCCGCCGGCAGGCCCAGCTCACGGCTGGTTCTACCCAAAATCTCGCCTACCGACCGTCCCGTGAATTTTTCAATCACCGAGTTGACAAATACATGCCGGAACTGGCGGTCAAAACGCGTCAGCACATCCGGCGTGTTCTCAGTCACACTGCGCAGCGCTCGTACGCTTTGCGCAAGCGCCTGCGTTGCCCGCACCTCGGCGGTACGATCCACGCCGTGAACAAGAATGCTCGATACCTGACCATCGGCTTCACGCAAGGGCAAATACGCAAAATCCACAAAAATGTTAGCCAGACTTTCCCCGGGACCCATTGGCAACTTGAGCAGCATGGCCTTGGCTTCAAAGGGTTTGCCGGTGCGGTAAACCTCCTCAAGCAAAGCTGGAAATGGCTGATCAGCGATCTCTGGCAGGGCTTCAAGAACGGCCCTGCCGATGATTTCCGGCCCCTTTTTGACCAAGTCGAAATAGGACTGGTTGGCCATTTGAAAAATGAACGTTGGTCCTGTTAAAACGGCAGAGAACGAGGGCATGATCTGCAGCATCTGCGACAGCTGTATTTCTTTGGTCCTCAGTTTTTCCTCCGCTCGTATGTGCTCCACAGCCGCCCAGGTGCGCTCGGCGATTTCGCGCGCCAGTGCCACGTCTTCAGGCGTCCAGTGACGCGGCGCATTTTGATGAGCCCCGAGGACAGCCATCAGCCGGCCGCCCCTCAAGATAGGAATCCCCAGGTTGGCGACGATTTCCATTCGGGCATAAGCGGCTTTTTCGCTTTCCGAATAGCCGGTGTCGTTTCGTATGTCTGTCACAAGCACGTTCTGATCCGAGCGCAATGTGTCTGGCAGTTTCGCCCCATAGTCTTCCAGGCGATAAGTGCCCTCGATTTGATGCATGCCATTGACAAAGCTTGGGCCCACCACCACTACATCGCCCTCGCTCCGTACCTCGCTATACATGACGCGGTTCACTTGCAGGTGCACACCCAGCATGTGGGACGCCACGCGCCTGAGCGCGTGCTCGTCGGTCAGGCCCCGCGTTGCGTCGCTGAACACGCTGCGAAATGTTTCGCGGTCGGTCACCAGCCGCAGGGCGTCCTTGCGCTGGCGAAGTTCGCGCGCCATGGCCCAGCTTTCAATAGCATTTTCAATCGCTCGCGCCAGCGCGGCGGCGCTGGTCCAGTCCTTGCCGATGTAGTCTTGCGCGCCCGCTCGCAGAACACGCCGGCCCATTTCCCGACTTTCTCCACCTGTTATCACTACCACCGGACACGCCGGCATGCCGTCCGCCCCTTTCAATGCCGCCAGCACTTCAGGTGCGTCCATGTCGGGAAGGTTGTAGTCCAACACGATGCAGTCCGGCGGCGGCAACGCGCTCAGCGCCGCACTGATGCCGGCGGCAGCGGTTCCTGCCTCGACAAAGGTCAGACGCCGCTCCGATCCAATGAGCAGCATGCGGCGAATCTCGGCGCAATCCTCGTGGCTGTCGTCGATGATGAAAACGCGCCAGGGCTGGAGCAGCTCATGTTCGAGGTTTTGCATCAAGCGACTCCCAGCCGGGCAGGTGAAAGCGTGACACTTGCCAGCCAATAGTGCAACAGCGACCGCACCAGCAGCAGGTAGTGGTCATGGCGCACCGGTTTGATGTGGTACGCATTGGCGCCCGCCTGGTAACAAAAAACGACATCCTTGGGATTGGCTGAAGTTGTCAGCACGACCAGCGGAATACTGCTTAGCCTGCTATCGGCCTTGATGATTAACAAAGCCTCGCGCCCGTCCAATCCGTGCGAATTGAGGTCCATGAAAATCAGGATGGGCAGCGGCGGCATGACCACGTTCACCTCCCCGGATTTGCCAACGGCGCGCGCACCCTGCAGCAGCCCCAGGCAATCGCCGCCCGAGACCGCTCGATGTATGAGCCGCTTCACGCCCGCCGCATCGACCGCGTGGCGCAGGGTGTCGAAATCGTCGTCGGAGTCTTCCACCACCAAAATCGGGGCCGCCATCGCATCAATCATGCGGCTTGTCGCCCGCGCTCAGGGTAAAGAAAAACGTGGCTCCTTCACCAACCAAGGATGCCAGCCAAACCTGCCCGCCATGCCGCTCGACCAGCTTGCGCACAATCGTCAGACCAGCGCCGGTGCCGCCGCTGTAGGCTTCGCGGTCATGCAGGCGCTTGAACAGCTTAAATATTTGATCGAAGTGCTGCGATGCAATGCCGATGCCGTTGTCATGCACGTAAAACACGGTCTGCCCGTCTGTTCCGGCCGGAAATGCAGAGCGAAGCGATATTTCCTGCGCCGCCACGTAACCGACTTCGATCCGCTTGTCGGCCCTGTCGTTGTATTTCAGCGCGTTGGACAGCAAATTGACCAGCACTTCGCGAACCCGGATGCGGTCGCACATCACGTCGGGCAGTTCCCGGGGCGCGACGATCTGCGTGCGGCTGTCACCCGTGCGGGAGCCGACCATCTCGATCGCATCGGCCAGCACTCCGTTCATGTCAACATGTTCCAGCGTCAGCTCTTCGCGGCCGACGCGCGAAAAATGCAGCAACGAATCGAGCAGGCTGTCCATCCGCAGCGTCATGCGCATCAGGCCGTCGAGTTTGCGCCTTTCGTCTTCGTTGGCGGGCGCGGCTTCCATCAGCTGGTGAGCGTATTTATGGATACCGCGCAACGGTTCCTTCAAGTCATGGCTGGCAACGTAGGCAAAGGCATCGAGCTCCTCATTGCTGCGTGCCAGATCGGCATTCAGGCCGGCGAGCTGCTCGGCACGCACGATGACAAGCTCCATGATCAAGGTGCGCAAGCGCGCCGCCGCGTCGATTTCCACCTGCAGCCACGGCAGGGCCTGCTGATGCACCGACTCGCTGAACAGCTCGAAACTGCGCCGCGGCGTCAGCCGCGATCCGTGCGGACCTGTCACCATGGGCTTGTCACGAGGGTTGCCGCCCCAGTTGACTGTTTTTTTCACTTCGGACCGAAACCACATCATCAGGTTATGGCCGCTGCGCGACAGTGGCACGGCCAGCAAACCGCTGGCCACATCGGCAAAAACCGCGCCGGGCGGGTAATCTGCCACAAGCGACTGCGTGGCGTACAGCGGGCTGAGCATCGAACCCGCTTCCAGCCGCTCGACGACCCACTGCCCCAGTGCTTCGAGCTGGGACTGATCGGGCGTTTGGCCGACCCGCCACCACCGGTCGCGGTGGTACAGCGCGGCGCCGTCTGCGTGCATGGCGCCCAGCAGCGAGGGCTCGCCATCGGTCATCGCGGCCAGCCCGCCTTCCTGCGCGGCCATCGTCAGCAATTGCTGGTTAACTTCCTCCAGCTTCAGGCGATAGGCTGCGTTTTCACGGTCTTCAACCGCCTGGTGCTGCAGCGAGCCGACTTGCGCCAGAAATTCGCAGGCTGCGCGCAACTCGTAAGGCACATGGTGCGCGCCGCTATAGTGGTGACAGGCAATCAGACCCCACAGCACGTTGTCACGCCGCAGCGGCATCGTCAGGCCAGCCGACACGCCCATGTTTTGCAGATATTCGGTGTACATCACCGAAACACCGCGCAGCGCGCAAAAGGTCATGTCCACCGGCTTGTCGGTGTCGGGGTTGAGCAACGGCGTCATTTCGGCCAACTCACTATTGATGTCAGGTACCGGACGAATCCAGGTCTTGGCAAAAATATCGCGCGATGGTTTTGGAATGTCTTCGGCCGGGTAATGCATGCCCAGCCACGGCGCCAGATCGCTGCGGCGGCTTTCTGCAAACACCTCACCGTGGTGGTCTGCGTGAAATTTGTAGATCATCACCCGGTCCATGCCAGACAGCAGCCGCACCTCGTCGGCTAGCGCCTGGCAAAACGTCTGCACTGTGTCCATCGCCTGCAGCCGAGCCACCGTTTTCTTGATGATCGAGTAGTAGTCCGGTTCGTTGCGCGGGCCAGGCGCCACCGGACCGCTGCCTTTGCCCGGCTCGCCCCGGCCGGTGGCCTCGAACTCCAGCATCACCACGCCGTCAAGGGTGTGCAGCGTTACGTCCATCGCGGCGACCCGCTCGCCGGCCGGCAGTGTGAAGGCATAGATCGGGTTGCGGTCGGTCGGCTCGGTGCTCAGGATGCTGCGCAGGCGGGCTTCGCCCTCGGCCTTGACCACGGCGGCCACACTTTGGCCAAGTAGTTGCTGCGCCGGTTGGCCAAGGATGGTCTGGGTGTTTTCGCTCGCCTGCAAGATCGACAGGTTTGACAACCGCAAAACCAGCAACGCCCCATGCGCCTGTATGCAGCCGGGGGTGCGGACGGGTTCGTCATCGCAGTTGATGATGTTGATGCCGTCACGCTTGATGCTATAGGGCTGGGTGTCCCACGGCGCAGCGCGGGTCAGTGTGGGTTCGGCTGCGTGGGCTTCAGCCCCCCGCGTCGTTTCGCTCAGGTTTTCATGCACGCTGATTTGCCTCTGTGTGGTTTTAGGTGCCGTTGTCTGCGTCGTGCCTGGCCGGGTCGCACCAGCTTCGCAGGCAGGCGAAAGTGGCAATGGCGTTTGCCACTATGTCGTCCTCAGTTTTCAGATCAACTGCGCAACTCGTCAGAAGATGCCGCATGGCTTGCCACATCTTTCCGGTGCCGCCTGCATAGCCGTCAAAAAAACGCCCGCCCGTGTCTGGTGTGATGCCTAAGCTGGTCCGAATATGTTGACTAATCATCCCTCCGCCCAGTGTGGCGCCTTCCATCACATAAAGGCAACCGAGAACTTCAGCCGCAGTTTGAATTGAGGGTAAATGGCGACAAAGCGGCACGGCGTCAGTTAACACGCCGAGGCAGTGAAGGTCTTGCCGCAGCAGGGCCGCTTTGTTCAGCCGGGGTATCAAAGTTGCAAGCTGCGATTTTGAGGTAGCCGAGCCGTCATCCGGCAGCGCACAGCGGGTTTGCAGCGCGGCTTCCAGCGGGCTGTAAAAGCCGTAGAACTGCACCAGCTTCTGGCGATAGTCGGCCGCTGTGAGCGCGGGGCTCATCAAGTCAAGCACGCGTTCAACAGCCTCATGTTCGCCTCGCGTATCCAGCCGGAGGCGGGTGAGGATGCCAGGCGGCGTGGGGGCTTGCGGAGGGGAAGGCGGCACGCCTTGATTAGAAGAATCGGCGGCGACGAAAACAGCCATGAAGTCTCGCGATGCAGTGAGAATTTGGAGGAATGTCCAGATGACAAGATAACACGCAGTGCGTGTCAGAAACAGCCTTGTTTGCCACCACGGCGGTAGCTCTGACCGCGACACATGCTATTGTTTTTATAGCTGATTACGCACGTTTTACTTGGGCTGGAGGGCTATTTACCCTATAAATCAAAGTCCTGAACGGGTTTGAACAGGCTCCGGGTTGGCCACCCTTTGACGAATCCTGGTGGCCCTTAGCGACGCAACGCGTCCAGACAAAGCTTGCCTGCACCGACAGACAGACCGCTGGCCAGTGTGCCCCAAGCCAGGTCCATCAGCGACACATTGAGCGGCCAGTCCCTCAACGTAGCCAGGTTGGTCAGGTCGTAGGTGGCGTAAGCAAAAAATCCGAACAGCGCGCCCATGCCGACAGCGCGCAGCAGGGTTGAATCTTCCTGCGGCAACACGCCAAAAATGACCAACCCCAATGGATACAGCAAGTAGAAAATTCCGGCCGCTAGCAAGTTCGGTTTCGTCGCCAGTAGATGGCCTATGCCCTCGTCATACCAGGCCGTGGCGATGCCGCGCAGCCAAACCATGTCGATCACCAGCATGGTGAGGGTCACGACCACATAAACCGCGACGTACTTCAGCATTCGGGACTTCCTTTTTATTTCACCAAAATGACGCAAACAGCATTCTGAAGCGCTCTGGCGAAACCAGCGCCATCAGCGCAAATTCATCCGCGGGTATAGGGGGATTTTTCGACCTGCGGGCCAAGGCCCAGCTCATCGGGAGGCGCGCTGTCGGACTTGGGAGTTGCAACCGTCTTGTTGGTTCCGGCCAAACCAAATTCGTCACCGGTCTTTCGCGCTGCGTCAGACGGCATCACGGCAGACTTCGCAGGCTTGACGGTGTCTGACAACCGCTTGTTGCCCGACCCGGTTTTTTTTGCGCTCAAGTTCGACTCTGACTGGCTCAATTCGAGTCAGGTAATGAAGCTGCTGGGTGCAACCGACTCGCCAGCATCTTCGGCCAGCAACTCGCTGTCAGTGGGGCGCGCCTGCCGATTGTTCCTGACCGGGAACGGCCAGATGCTGCGGATTTTCATCATCCGGCTGGCTGGCTCGCCCGCCTGGGGGTCGGTGTTGAACACATCATGCGAGCTGTTTTGAAATGCGTTGACAAGGGCCATGACTGTTTTCCCCGAAAGATTGGACGGACACGATGGTCTTCGATTTGCCGCGACGAATAGTGGCAGTGGCAAGCTGTCCGAACCTGCCATTACCCATGCGTTTGACTGTACTCAATCTGGCCACAGGCGGTGTGTCGGCGCGCAAGGAAATCTGCTGTAGGACAAGTTATTAATACCGGCAAGCGCGAGCCCAGGGTATGCGCCTGACCTGGTTCGGCAGGCGATTGGCAGTTTAAAACCGCCCCGTGCACGCTGCAACGTGGCCGCATCGACCGGCAGCAAAGCACATTTTGGTAAGTTTCGTCTTGAAAACCCGGTTGAATGCCCCTATGATCAGCACTCGCAGTTATTGAGTGCTAGCAACGCACTTCGAGCGCGGACTCTCAGGCCATTGCGCTCTGCAAGGCCTTTTTGATTTTTCAACCATTGCTTTACAACAAGGAGCTCCCATGAAACTTCGTCCTCTGCACGACCGCGTGATCGTCAAACGCGTGGAAAACGAAACCAAGACCGCCTCTGGCATCGTCATTCCTGACAGCGCCGCTGAAAAGCCCGATCAAGGCGAAATTCTGGCGGTTGGCCCGGGCAAGAAAAACGACAAGGGCGAATTGCAGCCGGTCGGCGTCAAGGTCGGCGACCGCGTACTGTTTGGCAAATACAGCGGCCAGACTGTCAAGATTGATGGCGGCGAATTGCTGGTGATGAAAGAAGAAGACCTTTTCGCCGTGGTCGAGAAGTAAAACCAAATTATTTGCGGGACAGACCGAACAACGCGCGAAGCGCCTGTTCGCTCTGTCCTCAAACTGATCAATCCCCGTATTTAAACTTTTCCAGGAGCCAAACATGGCAGCAAAAGACGTAATTTTCGGCGGCGAAGCCCGCGCACGCATGGTCGAGGGTGTGAACATCCTCGCCAACGCCGTCAAGGTGACCCTTGGCCCTAAAGGCCGCAACGTGGTGCTGGAGCGCTCTTTCGGCGCCCCCACCGTGACCAAGGACGGTGTCTCCGTCGCCAAAGAAATCGAGCTGAAAGACAAGCTGCAGAACATGGGCGCGCAGATGGTCAAGGAAGTCGCTTCCAAGACGTCCGACATCGCTGGTGACGGCACCACGACCGCTACGGTTCTCGCACAAGCCATCGTTCACGAAGGCATGAAGTATGTGGCTGCCGGCATGAACCCGATGGATTTGAAGCGCGGCATCGACAAGGCCGTGACCGCTCTGGTCGAAGAGCTGAAGAAAGCATCGAAAGCGACCACCACGTCGAAAGAAATCGCCCAGGTCGGTTCGATCTCTGCCAACTCGGATGAGACCATCGGCAAGATCATTGCTGATGCGATGGACAAAGTCGGCAAAGAAGGCGTCATCACCGTGGAAGACGGCAAGTCGCTCGAGTCCGAGCTTGACGTGGTTGAAGGCATGCAGTTTGACCGCGGCTACCTGTCGCCTTACTTCATCAACAACCCCGAAAAGCAATCGGCGATTCTGGAAAACCCGTTTGTCCTGCTCTACGACAAGAAAATCAGCAACATCCGTGACCTGCTTCCGACGCTGGAACAAGTCGCCAAAGCTGGCCGTCCGCTGCTGATCATTGCTGAAGAAGTTGATGGCGAAGCCCTGGCAACTCTGGTGGTCAACACCCTGCGCGGCATTTTGAAAGTGGTTGCTGTCAAGGCGCCAGGCTTCGGCGACCGCCGCAAAGCCATGCTGGAAGACATCGCCTGCCTGACCGGCGGCAAGGTCATCGCTGAAGAAGTCGGCATGTCGCTTGAAAAAGTGACACTGGCTGACCTCGGCCAGGCCAAGCGCATCGAAGTCGGCAAGGAAAACACCATCATCATCGACGGTTCCGGCGAAGCCAA
>JANLYY010000160.1:0-8035 GCA_031365885.1 Polaromonas sp.
CAGCAATGATTTTGAACGCGCGACCGCACTGGCACGCGACATGGTGACCCGTTACGGTATGACTGAGGCCTTGGGCCCGATGGTTTACGCCGAAAACGAAGGCGAAGTTTTTCTGGGTCGCTCGGTTACCAAGACCACCAACATGAGCGAAGCCACGTTGCAAAAAGTGGATGCTGAAGTTCGCCGCATCATTGACCAGCAGTACACCGTAGCGCGTACGCTGATTGAAGACAACCAGGAAAAGATTCACGCCATGGCAAAAGCCTTGCTCGAATGGGAAACCATCGATGGTGACCAGCTTGACGACATCATCAGCGGCAAGGATCCACGGCCACCGAAAGACTGGTCGCCACGCAACCCGTCGGTTGGCAGTGGTGGCAACGGTCCCAGCGGCGGCAACCCTGCGGTGACGACAGACCCGACGCCCACGGTAGCCTGAGTATCAGCTGGACCAGGCAATGCGCCAATCAGAATAACCGGGGCCTGTCCCCGGTTTTTTTGTGCGCAATCGACAAATTCACTTTTAAAAACTATACCTGTGATCTGGCAGACTTCGCGCTTTCAAATTGATTTGTCCCGGCCGCGCGTGATGGGCATTGTCAATGTCACGCCGGATTCTTTTTCGGATGGTGGAGCGTATTTTTCAGGCGTGCAAAATTTGTCTGCGGCAATGGCTCGTTGCGAGCAACTGCTAACCGAGGGCGCCGACCTGCTGGACATTGGCGGCGAATCAACCCGTCCCGGCGCGCAGCCCGTGTCACTCGAAGATGAGTTGTCGCGCGTGTTGCCGGTGCTTCGCCATGCAGTCACGCTCGGCGTGCCGGTATCCATCGACACCTACAAGCCGGCAGTGATGCAGGCCGTGCTCGATTTGGGCGCCGACATCATCAACGACGTGTGGGCCTGCAGGAAAGCGGGTGCCGTCGAGGTGGTGGCGCGGCATGCGGGCTGCGGCGTGTGCCTGATGCACATGCACCGCGAGCCTCAGACCATGCAGACCAGTCCGATGCAGGGCGACATCGTGCCGCAGGTGCTTTCATTTTTGCGCCAGTCTGCCCAATCGCTCCAATCTGCGGGCGTGGACAGGCAGCGCATCGTGCTGGATGTAGGCATAGGTTTCGGCAAAACGGTAGCGCAAAACTTCTCTCTACTGGCGCGTCATCGCGAGTTTCTTGTGGCTGGTTATCCGCTGATGGCAGCATGGTCCCGCAAATCATCTTTGGTTGCGGTTATCGCCGATGAAGCGGCTACCGGCGCGGTTGCGATCACCAACGCAGACCGTTTGGTGCCCAGCGTTTTGGCTGCGCTGCTGGCTGTGGAGCGCGGCGCGCGCCTGGTGCGTGTACACGATGTGCGCGAGACCGCGCAGGCCCTGAGGGTTTGGCAGGCTGCGACGGCTTGATTTCTGACGCCAACTGCGGTCATGCAGCCGATCAATGTCGCAGCGCAGCTCGTAAAATCACGTCAGCTGCTGGATAAAAACGAGACACAAGGGGCCCCTAACATGACCAGAAAATACTTCGGCACCGACGGCATACGCGGCACGGTGGGCCAGCCGCCGATCACGCCCGATTTCGTGCTCCGGCTGGCGCATGCCGTCGGGCGCGTGTTGCGCCGCCTGGAGGCGCGCCCCACGGTGTTGATCGGCAAGGACACGCGCATTTCCGGCTACATGCTGGAGAGCGCACTCGAATCGGGCTTCAACTCGGCTGGCGTTGACGTGGTGCTGCTCGGGCCGCTGCCGACCCCCGGCGTGGCCTACCTCACACGTGCCCAGCGTGCCAGTCTGGGTGTGGTAATCAGCGCCAGTCACAACGCTTTTGCCGACAACGGCATCAAGTTTTTCAGCGCGCAGGGAACCAAGCTGGGCGATGACTGGGAACGTGACGTGGAAGCTACGCTGGATGAGCCTCCCGTCTGGGCTGATTCGGGCAGCCTCGGCAAGGCGCGTCGGCTCGACGACGCAGCTGGCCGCTATATCGAGTTTTGCAAAAGTACTTTTGCCAACAACCTGACACTCAAGGGTTTGAAGATCGTTGTCGATGGTGCCCACGGTGCGGCGTATCAAATTGCACCCAAGGTTTTTCACGAACTTGGCGCCGAGGTGATCGCCATCGGCTGTACGCCAGACGGGCTGAACATCAACCACGAGGTGGGCGCCACCCACCCCGAAGCGTTGATCAACGCGGTCAGGGCGAATCAGGCTGACTACGGCATCGCACTCGATGGTGACGCCGACCGGCTGCAGATTGTGGATGCCGACGGGCGGCTGTTCAACGGCGACGAGGTGCTTTACCTGATGGTTGACGAGCGGCTGGCGCGTGGCGAAAAGGTACCGGGCACCGTCGGCACCCTGATGACCAATATGGCCGTCGAAGTAGCGCTTCGCCGCAGGGGCGTTGAATTTGTACGCGCCAAGGTCGGTGACCGCTATGTGCTCGAAGAGCTTGAAAAGCGCGGCTGGCTGCTCGGCGGGGAAGGCTCAGGCCATCTGCTGGCACTCGACAAGCACACCACCGGCGACGGCCTCATCAGCGCGCTGCAGGTGCTGCAGGCCTGCGTGCGCAGTGGCAAGACGATTGCGCAGCTGCTGGGCGATGTGGTGCTGTTTCCGCAGACCCTGATCAACGTGCGGCTCAAGCCCGAACAGGACTGGAAATCAAGCGAGTCACTGGCGCGCGCCACAAAAGCGGTGGAAGCGGAGTTGGGCGACACCGGACGCTTACTGATTCGTGCCAGCGGCACCGAGCCGCTGCTGCGCGTGATGGTGGAAGCGCGCGATGCGGCGCAGGCTGTGGCGTGCGCAGAGCGGGTGGCAGCTACGGTAAGGGTCTAGTGTTTCCATGCCTCACGAGCACTTGTAAAAGCATCAAATTGGCCTGTAGCCCTCGTAATACGTGCGTAAGCAGCTATTAAAATAGTAGCGACTGGCACACGCGATCCCGCGTGGCCAGCTGCTCATGGGGCCGCTTCAGCTACCCCGTTGGCCTGCCAGCCGCCCCCTAGTGACTGAATCAAAGCAACCGCTGTCGTCTGCCGATCGGCCGCCACCTGCACCAGCGCGCGGCGGGCCGTCAGAGCGGTCGCCTGCGCGGTGATGACTTCGGTGAAGCTGACCTGTCCGCTGCGGTAGCGGTTTAGCACCTGTTGCTCGACCTCATCAGCTGCCAGTGAGGCTTCCCGCCGCAGCGCTTGCTGGGTCAGCAACACACGGGTTGCGGCCAGCTGGTTCTCGACATCGGCAAACGCCACCAGAACGGTTTGCCGGTAACGCGCCACCGCCTGCTCATGCGCCGCCTGCGCACCCTCGACGCGAGCGCTTGTGAATCCGGCATTGAACAGCGCCTGCGCCGCCGACAGGCCGAGCGACCAGACGCTGTTGGACGCGTTAAAAAGATTGGCTACGGTGCTGGCGCCAAAGCCGAAAGACGCGTTCAGCGACAAGCTGGGGTAGTAGGCGCTTTTGGTTATGCCAATCTGCTCGTTGGCCGATGCGACGCGGCGCTCGGCGGCAGCGATGTCGGGTCGGCGCTGCAATAGCGTGGACGGCACGCCTACAGGTATGTCCGGCGCCAGCGGTTTCCAGTCGGCATAGGCTTGAGGTGCAATGGCAAAGTTGCCGGGCGCTTCGCCGACCAGCACGGCAATGGCGTGCTCAAGCTGGGCGCGGGTTCGCACCAGACCCGCGTCTTCCGCTTTGGCAGTCGCCAGCTGGGTCTGCGCCTGCAACACGTCGGTCTTGGCGGCGATGCCAGCCGCGTAGCGATTTTGCGCAATTTCCAGCGTGCGCTGGTAGCCGGCAAGGCTAGCTTGCAGCAGTGCTTTTTGCGCGTCGGTCTGACGCAGTGAAAAATAATTGACGGCCAGCTCGCCGCGCGCCGAAAGCGTGGCTGATGCCAAATCTGCAGCACCGGCCTGCGCGCCAGCGCTGGCGCCATCCGCTGCCCGGTCCAGTCGGCCCCAGACATCGGGCTCCCAGCTGCCGCCTATGCTGAGCTGGTAGTTGTTGCGAATCTGTGCTCCGGAATTTAACCCGCTGCTGATTCCCAAACGACTGGCGCCGCCACCCAGCGACAGCACCGGAAATAGCGACGCGCGCTGCTCGCGCACCAGCGCACGCGCCTGCGCGTAGGCGGCCACGGCAATCGCCACGTTCTGGTTTGACACTTCCACGCGTGACTGCAACTGGTCAAGCAGCGGGTCGCCGAACAGCAGCCACCACGGGCCGCGCTCCAGCGCATCGGCGGGGGCCGCAGGCACCCAGCCTTCGGCCTCTTTGTAGCTGCTGACATCGACGGCAGCCGGGCGCTGGTAATTTGGGCCGACGGCGCAGCCGGCGAGCACCGCCCCGACACCTAGCCAGAAAATGATGAGTTGTTTACGCATGGAGCTGGCCCTGTTGGCGTTCGAAAGAAAGAGATGCAAAAACCTTTACCGCAGAGGCGCAGAGAGCGCAGAGGGCCGCAGAGAACGGAAAGTGAAAACATGTTCCTGATTTTCTTTCTCTGCCCCGCTTCCTCTGCGTACTCTGCGCCTCTGCGGTGAAGCCCCCGCATCTGGATGCCCACGCATTGAACTACGTTCATGCCGCCTGCAACGCCAGCTGCCGTTTAGACGGCCCCCGCCGCCTGAGCTTGTCGAGCAGCACATACACCACCGGCGTGGTCAGCAGCGTGAGCAGCTGGCTGGCAATCAGCCCGCCAATGATCGACACGCCCAGCGGCCGGCGCAACTCGGCACCTTCGCCAAAGCCAATTGCCAGCGGCAGTGCGCCCAGAATCGCCGCCAGCGTTGTCATCAGGATCGGACGGAAGCGCAGCAGGCAGGCTTCGCGCACGGCCTCTGCAGCCGACAAGCCGCGCGATCGCTCGGCTTCAATCGCAAAATCGATAATCAGAATCGCGTTCTTCTTGACGATGCCGATCAGCAGAAAAACGCCGATCAGCGCAATGATGGAAAAGTCCATCTTGAACAACAGCAGCGCCAGCACCGCGCCCACGCCGGCAGAGGGCAGGGTAGACAGCACGGTGATGGGATGGATCAGGCTTTCATACAGAATGCCCAGCACGATGTAGATCACCACCAGTGCGGCAAGAATCAGCAGCGGCTGCTGGTTCTGCGACTCCTGCGCATCGCGGGCGGAGCCTGAAACGCTGCCGCGCACATTGTTCGGCAGGCCGATCTCGGCTTCGGCCTGCTTCACTGCGGCCTGCCCATCGGCCAGCGTGCGGCCTTCCGCCAGATTGAACGACACCGTGGTGGAAAGTTCGCCGTCTTCGTGGCTGACCGATGCGGCCTTCGGGTTCTCGCTGAACTTGGCAATCGCTGACAGCGGCACCATCGCCTGCGGTGTTGCTGAGAGCACCTGGCCTGAAGACGGGTCACGCAGGGCGGGATTCACGGGTATCGTTGATGTGCTAACGCCAGTTGTATTTGCAGTCGCAGTCGTCAAGGCCGCGCCTTTCGCCGGCACATAAATATCCTTCAGCGATTCTGGGCTCTGAATGAATCGCGGTGCCACTTCCATGATGACCCGGTACTGATTCTGGTCGGCATAAATCGTGGCGACCTGGCGCTGACCGAAGGCGTTGTAAAGCGCGTTGTCGATGTCGCGCGCGCTGACACCCAGACGCGACGCGCTGTCCTTGTCTACCGTCACCATGGTCTCGACGCCGTTTTCCTGCTGGTCGGTGTCCACGTCGGTCAGCGCGCTTTGGCGCTGCATCTGCTCGGCCAGTCGCGTTGCCCAGAGTGACAGGTCTTTGGTGCTGTCGCTTTTCAGGGTGTACTGGTTGGTTGAATTGGTTTGCCGTCCGCCGCCGCGCAGGTCCTGCACGGTGTTCATAAACAAGCTCACGCCGGTCACCTGTGCCAGTTGCGGGCGTAGACGCGCAATTACCGCCTGACCCGATTCAGTGCGCTGCGCGACTGGCTTGAGATTGATGAACATGAAGCCGCCACCCGCGCGCGCGCCGCCGGTAAAACCGACCACCGTGTCCACCGCCGGGTCGCGCCGGATGATGTCCACCAGCTGCTGCAGTTTGCCCTGCAGCGCCTGAAAGGAAATGCTGCGGTCTGTTCGCAACCCGCCGGTGATTTGTCCTGTATCTTGCTGCGGGAAAAAGCCTTTGGGTATGTTGACAAAGAGGTAGGCATTCAGCGCAATCACCGCCACCAGAATCAGCATCACCAGCAGCCGGGCCTGCAGCGCCCAGTCCAGGCTGACCGCGTAGCTGCGGTGAATGCGGTTAAAACCGTTTTCAAACCATCGGCCGATAAAAGCGAGTCGGCCGGATTTCGATGTTTCTGCCTCGCTGTGCGGCTTCAACAGCCAGGCGCACATCATCGGCGTGGTCGTCAATGAAATCACCAGTGAAATCAGCACTGCGACTGACAGCGTCACCGCAAACTCGCGGAACAACCGCCCGGTTTGCCCGCCCATGAAAAGCAGCGGAATAAACACCGCCACCAGCGACAGGCTGATCGACAGCACGGTAAAACCGACTTCGCGCGCGCCCAGCAGTGCCGCCTGGAAGCGGTCCATGCCAGCTTCGATGTGGCGGCTGGTGTTTTCCAGTACCACGATGGCGTCGTCCACCACAAAACCCGTCGCCACCGTGAGCGCCATCAGGCTCAGGTTGTTCAAACTGAAGCCCATCAGAATCATGACGCCGAAAGTGCCCAGCAATGAGGCGATGGTGGCCACGGCTGGAATCAGCGTGGCGCGCGCGCTACGTAAAAAAGCACTCACGACCAGCACCACCAGCGCGATGGAAATCAGCAGCGTGATTTCGACTTCTTTCAAAGAGGCGCGAATCGAATTGGTGCTGTCTGACGCGACCTGCAGCGTCACGTCTGCGGGTAACTGCGCCTGCAGCTCCGGCAGCAATGCGCGCACGCCATCGACGGTTTCAATGACGTTGGCGGCTGGCTGGCGCCGCACCAGTACCACTACCGCGGGACTGCCGTTGAAAAGTCCCAGGGTGTTCGTGTTTTCCACGCCGTCGAATATTTCGGCCACGTCGGAAAGCCGGATTGCGGCGCTGTTGCGCCACGCAACAATCAGGCCCTGGTAGTCGACTGCCTTGCGCCCGCCCAAGGCCGTGTCGGCACCTGAATAGATTTGCAGCCGCTGGCCGTTACCTTCGATGGCGCCCTTGGGCCGGTTGGCATTTGATGCCTGCAGCGCGGCGCGCACGTCTTCCATGCTGACTCCGTAGCGACTCAAGGCAAACGGCAGCAACTCCACCCGAACCGCAGGCAATGAGCCACCGCCGAGCTCCACATCACCGACGCCCGGCACCTGCGCAATTTTCTGCTGCACGATGTTCGAGACTTCGTCGTAGATCTGGCCCGGTGAACGCGTTTTCGATGTCAGCGCCAGGATGATCACCGGCGACGATGCCGGATTGGCTTTGCGATAGGTCGGGTTGCTGCGCAGCGTGGCCGGCATGTCCGCACGTGAAGCGTTGATGGCCGCCTGCACCTCGCGCGCGGCGGCGTTGATGTTGCGGTTCAGGTCGAACTGCAGGCTGACACGGGTAGAGCCGGTGCCGCTGTTCGACGTCATTTCGTTGACGCCGGCAATCGTGCCGAGCCGCCGCTCCAGCGGCGTGGCAACGCTGCTGGCCATAATGTCGGGACTGGCGCCGGGCAGCGTTGCGCTGACGGAGATAACGGGATAGTCAACCTGCGGCAGCGGGGACACCGGCAGAACGAAAAAGGCGCGCACGCCGGCGAGGGCGATGCCGATGGTCAGAAGGACGGTGGCTACCGGGCGGCGGACGAACGGTTCGGAGAGGTTCATTTGTTGACCTCTGATGCCGTTCGGGCTGAGGTATCGAAGCCTTGCGTTGAATCGGCCCTCAGGTCCGTTGATGAATTCCGGTGCCGCTCTGTCGCCGCGGCGGGCGACCAACTGTTGCGAAGGCGTTGGAAGCGAACGCGAGAAAAACGATTGCCTGGGCGAGGCGTTTCGCGGACGCCTTGGTTCTAATCGGCTTGCTCATTTGTAGCGAAGAAAGTTTTTCACCGG
>JANLYY010000194.1:0-33753 GCA_031365885.1 Polaromonas sp.
CCGCAAACCCCGGGCCGTCCGGCGGCCCGCCGCCGGCGCGTCGGTCGGTGCGCTCTACACCCAACCCCGTTGGCGCGCCGCACCGGTGCAGGTCTGCCGTGATCATCTGGCCAAAAATGCAGGCCAGAGTCTGGGGATACGTGCCCTGCTGATCAACACCGGCAACGCCAACGCCGGCACCGGCGCGGATGGCCTGAGCCGGGCGCTCTCCAGCTGCATTGCGCTGGCGCGCGAGCTGAATCTGGCGCCCGAGCAGGTGCTACCGTTTTCAACCGGCGTGATCATGGAGCCGCTGCCGCATGAGCGCATTTCAGCCGGTCTGCCTGCTGCGCTGGCCGATGCCAAGGCCGACAACTGGGCCCATGCAGCCGAAGCCATCATGACCACCGACACCGTGGCCAAGGCGTTCTCGACCCGCATCATGCTGGGCGGCGTGGCGGTCACCATCACCGGCATCAGCAAGGGGGCTGGCATGATTCGCCCCAACATGGCGACCATGCTCGGTTTTCTAGCGACCGATGCGTGCGTGTCACAGGCGCTGATGTCGCAGCTGGCCACTGAACTTGCCGAAAGCTCGTTCAACCGCGTCACGGTCGATGGCGACACCTCGACCAACGACTCGTTTGTTGTCATCGCCACAAACCAGGCAAAGCATGCGCCCGTCACGTCGCTGGGCAGTGAAGAAGGCAGAAAATTGCGCGGCGCCATGATGGGCATTGCACGCCAGCTCGCGCAGGCCATCGTGCGCGACGGCGAGGGCGCCACCAAGTTCATCACGATCAAAATTGAAGGCGGAAAAACCGCTGAAGAATGCCGCAAGGTCGCCTACGCCATTGCGCATTCACCGCTGGTGAAAACCGCCTTTTTTGCCAGCGACCCCAACCTCGGCCGCATTCTGGCGGCGGTCGGATACGCTGGTATCGACGACCTTGACCAGACCCGGATCGATCTGTATCTGGACGATGTGCTGGTTGCCAAAAACGGTGGCCGGCATCCGGATTACCTGGAAGCTGACGGCCAGCGCGTAATGAAGCAAAGCGAAATCACCGTGCGCGTCGTGCTGGGCCGTGGCCAGGCGCTTGACACCGTCTGGACCTGCGATTTGTCGTATGACTACGTCAAGATCAACGCCGACTACCGCAGCTAATTTTTGAATCACAAAGCATGAACGAACAGTTCCGAAATCTTCTGGCCCGCGTCGAGTCGCTTGTCACGCGCATCGAATCTGTGTTGCCGCAGCCGTTGTCGGCACCCGACTGGACGGCCTCAAGGGCCTACCGCTATCGCAAGCGCTCTTCCGGCCATGGCTCGCTCGAGCCGGTGCGTCACATTGGCGCCATGGCGCTGAATGACCTGAAAGAAATCGACGATCAGAAGGAAAAAATTCGCCGCAACACCGTGCAGTTCGTCAATGGCAAGCCCGCCAACAACGTGCTGCTGACCGGCTCGCGCGGCACCGGCAAATCGTCGCTGATCAAAGCCTGCCTGAACGAATATTCGGCGCGGGGGCTGCGGCTGATTGAAGTCGACAAGGCTGATCTGGTTGACTTGCCCGACATTGTCGATGTGGTGGCTGACTGCCCCGAAAAATTCATCGTCTTTTGCGACGATTTGAGCTTTGAAGAAGGCGAGCCCGGCTACAAGGCGCTCAAGTCGATTCTGGACGGCTCGGTGTCTGCCGCCTCTCCCAATG
Organism: Polaromonas sp.; assembly: GCA_031365885.1. Taxonomy (GTDB): domain Bacteria; phylum Pseudomonadota; class Gammaproteobacteria; order Burkholderiales; family Burkholderiaceae_C; genus Polaromonas. The sequence goes on from JANLYY010000194.1 coordinate 1,694, forward strand.
TGCTGATTTACGCCACCAGCAACCGCCGCCATCTGCTGCCTGAATACATGACGGAAAACCTGACTTACACGCACACCGAAGATGGTGAAGTGCATCCGGGTGAAGTGGTTGAAGAAAAAATTTCGCTCTCAGAGCGCTTTGGTTTGTGGGTCAGTTTTTACCCCTTTAGTCAGGAGGAATACCTGACCATCGTCGCGCAGTGGCTGTCGTCGTTTGGTGTGGATGTGCAGGCGATTGCCGCAGCGCGTCCGGCTTCGCTGGTGTGGGCGCTAGAGCGTGGGTCGCGTAGCGGCCGCGTCGCATTCCAGTTCGCACGCGATTACGCTGGAACTCATTCAGATTCTTGAATATGACAAGACCGGTTCTGGTCGCAGACGGTGATAAACCCCGGGATGATATTGAGCCGGGGCAGGACCGCAAACTCGTCGATGTCGCAGTCGGCATTTTGATTCGTACCGACGGCGACTTCCTGCTGACCTCACGGCCACCTGGCAAAGCCTACCAGGGCTACTGGGAATTTCCCGGCGGCAAGATCGAACATGGCGAGACGGTCGAGCAAGCCCTGCGCCGTGAACTGCAGGAAGAAATCGGCCTCACGATCGGCCCAGTGCAGGCATGGAAAGTCGCGATTGTCGATTACCCGCACGCACTGGTGCGCCTCAACTTCTGCAAGGTGTTCGACTGGTCAGGCGAACTACACATGCACGAAGGCCAGACCTTTGCCTGGCAGCGCCTGCCGGTGACCGTGCAGCCGGTTCTGCCGGGCACGCTGCCGGTGCTGGCCTGGTTTGCTGAAGAGCGCCGCGTTGGCTGAAACGCTGGCGTTAAATAGAGAAAAACTACTATAGCCCCCTAAATACGGGCGCAAAATGCTACTCTATTTATAGCAAATTGCATGCAAGTGCGTCGACCACAGAGCTGGTCTGAGCATTGAATAATTCAGCCGATTACCCGGCATGTCGGGCTCGAAAATCCGGTGCGTCTATCCACAATTTATTACCCGTCGGTACGTTCAATGACCGAAAATACTGTACAAATAAACAGTATTTTTGCTAAAATCATGATTCGAATTGACAAGCCGAACATACGCAGGAAATGGCGATTTGTCTGCTGTTCACCGAACCAGGCAAGGCATTTATGAGCACTCTTCTTTCTTCAGTTCGCCGGCCCGCACTGGCGAAGGCGCCGCACGCGGCTAGCGCTGTTTTATTGCCGCAGGATCTGGCGGAGCACATTCAGGTCATTCGTGGGCAGCGGGTGTTGCTGGACGCTGATCTGGCGCGGCTTTACGAGGTCGAGACCAAGCGGTTTAACGAGCAGATACGGCGCAACCTGGCGCGTTTTCCGCCAGATTTCATGTTCAGCCTGACGCCGCAGGAGTTTGCGGGTTTGAGGTCGCAGATTGCGACCTCAAATCGGGGTGGGCGGCGTTATTTGCCGATGGTGTTCACCGAGCACGGCGCCATCATGGCGGCCAGCGTGCTCAATTCGCAGCGCGCCGTCGAAATGAGCGTGTTCGTTGTGCGGGCGTTTGTACAACTGCGGGAAGTGCTGGTGCGGGACCACGCATTGGCTGACAAGCTGGCGGCGCTGGAAAAACGCGTCACGCAGCATGACCAGTCATTGTCCGATCTGATCGAAGCGATTCGCGCCTTGATGGCGCAGCCTACAAGCGCCAACCGGCCGATTGGATTCACGGCGGATCTGGGGCTGAAAAAAGGGGGGAAAACTGAGAAAGCGCAGTTACCCTCGATTCCAGCCGAACCCGAGAAGAGCTAAAAAGAGGGTTTTAATCAGCCTCTAGCCCAGGTAATACGTGCGTAAGCAGCTATGAAATATATAGCTAAGGCATGGCCACCCCAAGCCGCTAGCGAAACATTACCCGCGCGGCACCGCCAGCCGCACCACCTCAGCCACGGCGCCCGCTTTGCCGATGGCCCAGCAGGCCTGGATCAATTCGCTGGTCTGCACGATGCCCAGAATCGGGTCTGACAGGCCGTGAAATTTCGCTTCCAGGTTCGCGTCGGTCATCGGGTTTTGCAGCGAGCCGATGGCGTGTTGGACGAACACGTGTACGCGGCGGCCGTCTTTGAGCACGGCGGTCACGTCAGCGCTGGCTTCAGCGATGGAATCATCGACCGTGGCGACGACCTTGCGGCGCAGCGCCACCATGTCGTCGCGCGTCACGACTTCGTCCGAAAACTCATCTTCAGCAGCGTAGCCAAATGTCAGGCCGGCGGCGCAGCCGTGGTAGACGCTGAACTTGGCCTGCAGGCCGTCTTGCGGCTCCTTGTTGCCGGTCAGTTCGAGCACCAGCGAATGCACCTTCAATTCAATCCGCTCGACCTGCTCCGGTGTCACGCCCTGTGCGCGGAGTTGAGCGCAGGCGTCGATGCTAGGGTGAATCACCATGCCGCAGGCAAATGGTTTGTAGCTGTTGAATGAAATCTCGAAGCGCTGGCCCAACTCGCCGGTGATTTCGCCCCAAGCATTCTTCGTTGACACCGTCTGCATCATGCCGCGCGCACGCCGCCGCTGCGCCCAGCGTGCCGGTCGATCCGGTGATGTGCCAGCCGCAGTCGTAATGGTCCGGGTACATCGCGTTGCCGACGCGACACGACACGTCGATGCCGATGACCAGCGCATCGACCAGTTCGCGGCCCGTTGCCTTCGTCTGTTCTGCGAGCGCGAGGACGGCGGACGCCACCGGCCCGGCCGGGTGAATGATGGTTTTGAGGTGCGTGTCGTCGAAGTCGAAGGTGTGCGAGGTGATGCCGTTGACGAGCGCGGCACTGCACATGTCAACCTTGTCTTGGCGGCCCAGCACGCTGGCCTGCGCGGTAGTCTGCAACATCGCGACGGCGGCCAGTGCGGCATCGGCCGCCTCGTGCTTCGCGGCGCCCACCGCGCAACCGAGCCAGTTCATGAAGGTGCGGTGCGCTTCGTGGTCCACCGCATCGCTCCAGCCTTTGGACGGATGCGTGGCGACAAACTTCGCCAGAATTTGCGTGACGGGCGGAGCGTTGTGGTCGGCGACGACCTGGGTATTGCGGGCCATGATTTTTTTCCGGCAAGTGCGCTTGCCTGTTGAGGGGTTAAAAAATTGAAGATAGAAAAAAATCAGTAGCTATAAAATATATAGCTGCTTACGCACGTATTACGTGGGCTAGAGGCCAATTAGGCTTAAGAAAACGCGCCCCATCAGCTGTCCAGCTCAATCTTGCGTTCCTTCGCCAGTTTGCTCCAGCGGGGGATATCGGTTTTGATGAACGCAGCGAATTGCTCGGGCGACATGACGATCGGCTCAATCGCCTCGACCGACAATTTCTCGCGCAGATCAGGCGCTTTCAAAATCACGGCCAGCGACTCGTTGAGCTGCTTCACAATAGCCGCCGGCATGCCTGCCGGGCCGACCACGCCGTACCACTGCTGCGCATCAAAACCCTTGAAGCCGGATTCATCGAGCATTGGTAAATCCTTGTACTGCGGGTGTCGCACCAGACCCGTCACCGCCAGCGGCCGCACGCGGCCCGAGCGGATATGCGGCACGGCGGCTGCCGGGCCGGGGAACATGGCCTGCGTCTGCCCGACTATCAAGTCGATGAAGGCCGGTGCCACGCCGCGATACGGAATATGCACCATGAACGAGTTGATCTGCTGCTTGAACAGCGCCATCGTCAGGTGCGTGAGCGAGCCCTGGCCGGCGATCAAGCCACCACCACCGCCCTGGTTGTCGACGATGAAGCTCTGATTGAGCAGATTGCCCCAGCGCTTGGGCGGTGCGGCCCACCATGCCACTGCCGCCGCTGGCCGATACCGGCACGATGTAGCGAATCGGTTTGGCGGGCTAGGCGGTTTGCGCGAATGCAGGGCCGGGCGAAAAAATCAGGGTTGGCGCGACCAGCGCCGGAGCAGCCTGAAGCAAGCTGCGTCTTGTCACCAAATCTCCGATGCAGGGTAAAAACTTTTGGGCTGTGATGTGCCGGCAAAGAGCGCGCTCAAGGCTCGCGTTTTTTGGCCAGAATTTCGGCCGGAATTTCGCGCACTTCGACATCCACCACATCCGGCGATGCGGCTCGTGCATCCGCTGAGTGCGCGCCCGGACGCGGCCAGACTCCCGCCGACGAGAATTTTTTCAGCTGTCGAGCCTGGCTGAACAGCACCGCCACGGCAGGCTTGCGACCCGTCAGCAAAAAGACCACGCCGCCCCAGGTCAGATAGATCAACGCGGCGACGAGCAACGCGAGCGCAAACACCAGCACCAGCGCAGCGAGCATCAGCTTCAAAAATAGCCCGAGGAGGGTGTTGAGGAAGGCGGTCAAATAATCTCCCGGAGAGAGTCGGGTCGTTGAATGGGGCATGGATAAATCCTTTGAAGTTTTAGATGGATGCAAAGGCTGCGCATTTCAAGCGACAACTCAAGCGCCAACTCAGGCCAGCAGCGCCTGCGCAAATTCCCGTGCGTTGAAAGTTTCCAGGTCTTCGAGCTTTTCACCCACGCCGATGAAATACACCGGCACCGGTTTCAAGTCAGGTTTCACCGCCTGCCGTTCGCGCGCCCACAGCGCAATCGCCGCCAGCACGCCGCCTTTGGCCGTGCCGTCGAGTTTGGTGACGATCAGGCCGGTGAGTTGCAGCGCGTCGTCAAAGGCCTTGACCTGGCTCAACGCGTTTTGGCCCGTGTTGCCATCAATGACTAGCAAAACTTCATGGGGTGCCGTTGCATCAGCTTTCTGCACCACCCGCTTCGTCTTGCGCAGCTCTTCCATCAGGTGAAGCTGCGTCGGCAGGCGCCCGGCGGTATCGACCAGCACCACATCCTTGCCGCGCGCCTTGCCGGCGCTGACGGCGTCGAAACTCACCGCCGCCGGGTCGCCGCCTTCCTGACTGACGATCTCGACCGTGTTGCGGTCGGCCCAGACCGCGAGCTGCTCTTTGGCTGCGGCCCTGAAGGTGTCGGCAGCGGCCAGCAGGACCGTCGCGCCTTCGTTGGCCAGGTGCGCCGTCAGCTTGCCGATGGAGGTGGTTTTGCCAGCGCCATTAACGCCGGCGACCATGATCACCGTCGGCTTGAATTCGCCAACGACCAGCGTTTTTTCAAGCGGCCTGAGCAGCAGCGCCAGGGATTCGACCAGCGCGTTTTTCACCGCGACGGGGTGCGTCATGCCGCCCTCTTTCACGCGGCGTTTCACGTCAGCCAGCAAGTGCTCGGTCGCTTTCACGCCGGTGTCTGCCATCAGCAGCGCGGTTTCCAGGTCTTCGTAGAGCTGGTCGTCAATCTGGCCGCCGGTGAACACGGTGGAGATGCTGGAGCCGGTCTTGCGCAGGCCCGCCTGCAGCTTGCTGAGCCAGCGCTGGCGCTCGGGCGGCGCGGCGCCAGGGGCAGGAATCGCAATCGGCGTGACCAGGGCCGAGCCGATCATGCTGCCAGTGGCGGCGGGCGGCCTGGTGACAGGCTCGGAGACAGGCGCGGCAGCTGACGCAGCCGATGACGGGGCTGGCGGTGGGGGTGGTAAGGATTTCTTTTTGAAAAAACTGAACATTGGGTATGCTTTGGAGTCGCACTGATCTTCGTTGCTGTTAGCTGTCACCATTCTATAAAACACCCGAGGCAAGTACCTTGACGCGTCCTATCTCACTGTCCAGCCGATTTTTCCCTCTCGTCATCAAATCCATGCCCGTTGCATGGGTCGCCAGTCTTGGCATTACCGCAGCGCTGGCACAGGCCCCAGCTCCCGTCGAACAGTTCACGCTAGCCAACGGCATGACAGTGATCATCAAGCCCGACAAGCGCGCGCCCACCGTGGCGCACATGCTGTGGGTGCGCGTGGGGTCTATGGACGAAGTGGACGGCACGTCGGGCGTGGCGCATGCGCTGGAACACATGATGTTCAAGGGCACCGCGACCGTCAAACCCGGCGAATTTTCACGCCGCGTAGCGGCCTTGGGCGGGCGCGAAAACGCCTTCACCAGCCGCGACAGCACCGGTTATTACCAGCAGATACCCGCCGGCAAACTCGAAGACGTGATGAAGCTCGAATCAGACCGCTTTGCCAACAACCAGTGGGCCGACGACGAATTCAAGCGCGAAATCGAGGTGGTGAAAGAAGAGCGCCGCTCGCGCACCGAAGAATCGCCGCGCGCGATGATGTACGAGCAGGCCACCGCGATGATGTTCACCGCGTCGCCTTATCGCCGCCCCATCGTCGGCTGGATGAGCGACCTCGACGCGATGACACCGAACGACTTGCGCGACTTTCACAAGCGCTGGTATGTGCCCGGCAATGCGGCGCTGGTGATTGCCGGCGATGTCGATGTGGCTGAGGCGCGCAAGCTGGCCGAAAAATACTACGGCCCGATTGCCGCGCGGCCGGTGCCGGTGCGCAAGCCGCGTCTGGAGCCCGATCAGACGGGCTTGCGGCAGCTCGATTTCAAGGGCCAGGCCAGCCAGGCGTATGTCGGCATGTCGTTCAAGGTGCCGCAGTTGCTGGCGTCTGATCTGGCCGCCATTGCCGCGCCGCCGACGCCGGGCGCGCCCGCATCCGGCAGCCGCGACGCACTGGCGCTGACGGTGCTGGCCGCCGTGCTTGACGGCTACAGCGGTGCCCGCCTTGACCGCGCCCTGTCGCAGGGCGACGGGCGCCTGGCCGACAGCGCTGGCGCATCGAGCGGGTTGTTCGGCCGTGGCCCGCAGGTGTTCATGCTCGACGGTGTTCCGGCCGACGGAAAAACCGCGCAGCAGGTCGCGGTGGCGTTACGCCAGCAGGTCGCGCTGGTTGCCAAAAACGGCGTCAGCGAAGCTGAACTCAACCGAGTCAAAACCCAGTGGGTGGCGAGCGAGACCTACAAGCTCGACTCGGTCTTCAATCAGGCGCGCGAGCTGGGTTCCAACTGGGTGCAGGGCATGCCGGCGGACACCAGCACCCGCGTGATTGCCGCGCTGCGCACCATCACCACTGCCGAAGTGCAGGCCGTCGCCGCCAGATATTTTGGCGACGACCAGATGACCATGGCAACGCTGCTGCCGCAGCCGATGGACCCGAACCGCAAGCCGCGCGTGCCGGCGGCGGGAAGCCGCCATTGATCCGATCAGCAATCAAACCTACTACTGGACAACTTTATGATTGCTATTAAAAGCATAGCTGCTTGCGCACGTATTACGGGGGCTAAAGGCATTTTAGGCTTAAGTATTGCGCTTTTTTCAGGCTTTGCAGCTGCCGCGATACCGATCCAGACCTGGACGCAGCCGGGCGGCGCGCGCGTGTACCTGGTCGAGAGCCCGGCGATTGCGATGGTTGATGTGCAGATTGATTTCGACGCTGGTGGCCGGCGTGACCCGCCCGCACAGATCGGCCTGGCCAGCGTGTCGGCCAGCATGCTGGCGAAGGGCCTGCGCGCAGAAAAAGGCGATGCGGCGCTTGATGAAAACGCACTGAGTGAAGCCTGGGCTGACCTGGGTGCGCAGTTCGGTGCCAGTGCGGGGTCTGATCGCTTGAGCTTTTCGCTGCGTTCATTGACCGAGCCTGATCTGCTCGCCAAAGCCGTGGCGCTGGCGGCGCGGCAAATCGCCGAGCCGGCTTTTCCCGAAGCGGTGTGGCAGCGCGAGCGGCAAAAAATCGAAGCCTCGATGAAGGAAGCCAACACCCGGCCCGCCACACTGGCCGGCCGCGCCTACAACGAGGCGGTGTTTGGCAGCCATCCCTACGGTTATGAGGCCACCGCGCAAACGCTGCAGCGCATCAGCGTGGCCGACATGCGGGCAGCGCACGCAGCCGGTGTGGTGGCCTGCCGGGCGCGCATCAGCATGGTCGGCGCAGTGACACGCGCGCAAGCCGACGCGATGGCGACGCAGCTGTTGGCGCGCCTGCCGCAACAAGCGTGCAGCGCATTGCCGCCGCTGGCTGCAGTGGCCGAAGTGGCGCCGCTTTTGCAGCCGCTTGAAAAACGCATCGCCTTTGATTCCGCCCAGGCGCAGGTGCTGATGGGCCAGCCGGGCTATAGGCGCAACGACCCTGACCACTTCGCGCTGTTTGTCGGCAACTACATTCTGGGCGGTGGCGGTTTTGTCTCTCGCCTGACGACTGAAGTGCGCGAAAAACGCGGCCTGACGTATGGCGTGTCGAGCTATTTTTCACCCGGTCTGCATGCGGGCAGCTTCACGGTGGGTTTGCAGACGCGGCCCGACCAGGCCGCGCAGGCACTCGGCGTGGTGCGCCAGGTGCTGGGTGATTTTGTGACCACCGGGCCCACGCAGGCCGAGCTGCAGGGCGCCAAAGACAATCTTGTAGGCGGCTTTGCACTGCGCATCGACAGCAACCGAAAACTGCTCGACAACATCGCCGCCATTGCGTGGAATGACTTGCCGCTGGACTACCTCGACACGTGGACGAAGCAGGTCGATAAGGTCACGCTGGCCGACATCAAGGCCGCTTTTGCGCGCAAGGTGCAACCTGAGAAAATGGTGACTGTTGTCCTTGGTGCCGCACCTTAATCGACGCCTTACGCTCCATTCCAAGCCTCATGAAAATTTTCCCGCCTGCTCCATCAAAACCCGCCGATAAACCAGCCCGCGCACCCAGCGCCCGCTCCCCCGCACTGCCCAAAGGCAAGCCGCACGCCAAACTTCCCGGCGAAATCCGCATCATCGGTGGCCTGTACAAACGCACCAAACTCCCCGTGCCCGACCGCCCGGGCCTGCGCCCCACGCCTGACCGCGTGCGCGAAACATTGTTCAACTGGCTCGGACAAGACCTGACCGGCTGGCGCTGCGCCGACGTATTCGCAGGCACTGGCGTGCTCGGTTTTGAAGCCGCATCACGCGGCGCGGCTGAGGTGTTGCTGTGTGAGCAAGACGCGTCGCTGGTCACGCAGCTGCAGGCGCTGACAACACGGCTCAAATCAGACGCGGTGAAGATCGAGCGCGGTGACGGACTGAGTGCTCTCAAGCGCTTGAACCCTGGCAGCATGCAACTCGTGTTTCTTGACCCGCCTTTTGATTCACCAGTTTTCGATTCAGCCTTGACTGCAGCTGCCAAGTCATTGGCGCCAACCGGTTTGGTCTACCTTGAAGCACCGCGAACATGGACGGACGAAGAATTGCAGCCGTTGGGTTTGCAGATTCACCGCAGTAGCAAGGCCGGGGCCGTGCATTTTCATCTGCTGGTCAAGGCGGATGCTGCGGCGCCCGTTGACGACGCGCCAACGGCCTGAACACCATCGGCCTTGCCACGCTTGGGGTGATGCCTCTGCAATGCACCCAAGCGCATAATTCCTCAATGCCTTCTACCCCATCGCCCGCACTGCTTCCACCCCGCACTGCCGTTTATTCCGGCACCTTTGACCCGTTCACGCTAGGCCACGCAGACGTAGTGCGCCGCGCCGCTGGTTTGTTCGACCAGGTCATCATCGCCGTAGCCGCCGCGCATCACAAAAAAACCGTGTTTACTCTTGCGCAGCGCGTTGATCAGGTTTGCGAAGCCACGGTATCGATGGGGCACATACGCGTGCTGCCCTTCGACGGCCTCATCGTCGACTTCTGCACCGCACAAAATGCCACAGCCATCGTGCGCGGCATTCGCAATCTCACCGACTTCGACTACGAAGCGCAAATGGCCGCGATGAATCGCAAGCTGCGGCCCGAAGTTGAAACCGTATTCGTGCTGCCCGACGCAAGCGTGCAATGCATCAGCAGCACACTGGTGCGCGAGATCAGCAAGCTAGGCGGCGACGTCAGCCAGATGGTTAGCCCGCAAATTGCGGCGTCACTTAAAGCCGCACACGCGGCAACGGGGAAGGGCAACTAGCCATGGCCCTGCTGATTACCGACGAGTGCATCAACTGCGACGTGTGCGAACCCGAATGCCCGAACGAGGCGATTTATCTCGGCAAGGAAATCTACGAGATCGACCCCAAAAAATGCACCGAATGCGTCGGCCATTTCGACGAACCGCAGTGCGTTCAGGTGTGCCCGGTAGCGTGCATTCCAGTCGATCCGAAAAACGTCGAAGCTAAGGAAACGCTGTGGGAGAAATACCATCGGCTGCAGGCGGTGATTCCGATTGTTTCGCGGGGTGGGTAGCAAGAAAAACGGTACTTCAAGCTTTTCTGTTGCTCAAATCGGCCTCTAGCCCAATAGTTACATGCGCAGGCAGCTATAGAATTTATAGCGTTCTGCAGCATTACGCGCATTCGAAAATTCGTCGCCAGACGTTGCAGTAAGTGTTGGGTTGTGTAGATTTTCATAGTAAATTAGTAAAAATAGAATTTACTCTGAAAAATGCTTCCCCTCATTGAACTAACCCCCGCACAAACCCGGCAATACATCGACGCCGAAGCCACACTGCGGGCATTGAGAGAGACCGAAAAAGCCGCTTTGGAAGTGCGCGGCTCCATGTTTTGGCGTGACATGGGGGCCCAGCGCTACTTGATACGCGTCGCCAGCCGGGGCTCACAAACTTCGCTCGGACCGCACACTGCTGATCTCGAAGCTGTGTACACACGCTTCATGGCGCGCAAAACCTCGGTGGCCCAACGCTTGATCAGTCTCAAAGCCGCCGTGGCCCAGCATCAGCGCAACAACCGCGCGCTGCGCATCGGCCGCGCCCCCCGGCTGTTGATCGACACCCTGAACCGCCTCGAACAAGCCAGACTAGCTGCCCACTTTGTCGTGGTGGGCACCCACGCGCTGTATGCCTACGAGAGCGCCTGCGGCGTACGAGTGCAAGACGACGCCACCGCCACGCAAGATATTGACCTGCTGCTGGACACCCGCAAATACCTTAGCTTCGTGACCACCATGGACAAGCTGGACACCTCCTTGCTGTCTGTGTTTCAAAAGGTGGACAAGACATTCCAGCTACGCAGCAACCAGCTATACACCGCAGTAAACGCCGACGGTTTTGAAATTGACGTGGTGCGCCGCACCGCCAAAGACGGTGACCCACATCCGCTGCGAGTGTCCCAGCACGATGAAGACTTTTGGGCGGTGCAAATCTCCACGGGCTCCGTGCTGCTAGACGGCGGCCACTTCGAGCAAGCTGTAGTCGCCACCAGCGGCCACATGGCCGTCATGCGCGTGCCCACGCCGGCCACCTTTATCCGCGTCAAAGAAAAACTAGCCTCCATGCGTACTCGTGACCCCCTCAAAGCCCGCAAAGACGCGCTGCATGCCCAGATCGTCGGCCAACTGGTGCGCGACTATGCTTTGGGTGAGTTGGGTTAGGGTCGTGCGTTCCGATAAGCAGAGCGAATGCACGGAAATGTCGTATTGCGAGACCTAACCCTATGCATTGTGTTGTATTGCGAGACCTGACCCTATGCATTGTGTTCGAGACCTGACCCTATGCATTGTGTTCAGCTTTGCCTTGCCAATTGCGCGCGCTCCCGCCCATAATCTGCCCGGTGCGTAGGGATTAAAAATATCAATCTCTGTACCGACCGACTCGACCGGTCGGATACCTCAAAGGAGCTCTATCTGCCACAAAAAGATATTTATAATTTACGAAAATATCGACACGGCGCCAGCTAAACGTTTTAGGTCACTAAAACAGTTTTTTCACTTAACCAAAAATCGTATGCGACTCACATTCATTGCTTTAGCAACATTAACAATTGCAGGATGCGGAGGTATGCCATCCGCGAATACCATTCGCGATCGACAAATGACGATGGATCAAGGGAATCCACATTTGCAACGAGCAATTACCTCTCAATATCCAGTTTACATAAACTCCAAAACAATCTCTCCACCCAACTCTGCGGGCGGAGTTTCGGCGACCTATAGCCTACGAAATATTTCAGCGAAGCCGATAAAATATGTAACTCTAAACCTCATGCCATACAACGCGGTAGGCGATATCGTAAAATCTGCAATTGGCGAAAAAACATTAGTATTAGCGAAATTTACAGGACCGCTTGCACCTATGGAGTTCACATACCCAACCTGGAATAACCTTTGGTATAACCAAGCGCTGCGGTGTGTTCAACTTGAGGGAATTGAGATTATATTCATGGACGGAGAAATAAAAAAGATCGAAAAATCTAATATTGGTGAAGTTTTTTCGCAGAGCTTAAGTAATACTTGCAAAGTATAATGCACAGTCCCATTGAGCGTCACTTAGCTAAGTTTTAGATAAAGCCATTCAACATACGTAATTATTCGAGACCTTCAGGGTTTAGGGAAATGAGGGTCAGATTCCAATTAATTGCTGAACAGTATTCAGAAGTAGGCTGGTCTTAAGTGAGGTGATATGCGCTACGCCGTCGTAATTGAAAAAGCAGAAGGCAACTACTCGGCCTATGAATGAGGGTCATATGAATGAGGGTCAGATTCCAATTTATCGCAAGGAATCACCGCCCAGCCAAAGCAATACCTGGGCTAGAAGCTATCGAATCAATAGCGTTCAGGACATCGCTGCTCTCAGCGGACTTCGCGCTTTACCGACCAGAACAGCCAGTCACCTGGGTTAGCGTGACGGTGCTGCAGCAGGCAAGCTACTGAACTTATCGAGGTAAATCCGTGAACAGAAATCTGATCAAGAGCGGCCTTATTGCGGCAGGTCTCATGAACATCGGCGGCGTTTTGGTGTTTTCGCGCGCGTTCACCAATGCAGCCATTAACGATGCTGATCCGGTAGTGATGTCGAACTTTGGCCTGGTGATGATAGTTGTGTGGGGCTTGGCTTACCTAGGCGCTGCTGCCATCAGGTCAAGCATCAAATGGTTGGCCGCCGCGTTTGCTGTAGAAAAGCTCGTTTATGTCGTGATGTGGCTCACATGGCATTCACAGAACAGCGTCACACAACTCTATGCCAAAGACTTTTTTGCTGGCGTGTTCTACAGCATCTACGGACTGAATGATTTCGTCTTTATGTTGTTCTTTGTGTGGGTGTTTTTTCGGCAAATTCGCAGCGAGTAGGTTTGGGCAGCTGTTCCCGCGTTTGGCGGGTGCATTGCTTGTGGGCGGGAATAAGTACCAGATTCCCATCGATTTCAAATAAAAAAGATGTTACAGCCCAGGAAATACCTGCGCAAGCAGCTATTAAAAAAATAGCAAACAGCTCAAGCTTAAGTCGTGGCTACTGACCCAGGCTTCGTCAGTCAGCGCCAGTAGCAAACCAACAGCCCATCGCAACGAGCTGCGTCAACCCCAGCGGTTCCTGATGCACGACAGCGCCGACGATCATCGCGACCACGGGCGCCATCACGGACGAGAGCGCATGAAGGAAATGAGTGAAGGAAATGATGGTCAGATTCTAAGTAGTTGGAAAGACAAGAGCCCTCCAGCCCAATAAAAACCCGCGTAACCAGTTACAAAAATAATAGCAAGCAAGTCAAGCTGCAGCCTTCACCGTCTGCCCAGGCTCAATCAGCGCCAGCAGCAAGCCCGGTGCACGGCCTTCGCCTGCAACACCACCCCCGCCCGCCAACGCGCAAAGCGCAGAAGCAGCGAGTGAGCGGCGTACTGACCGGTTCCAGACGTGCCACACAGGCGCTCGTCGAGCACACGCAGCAGCAGACTGCTGCCCAGCGGCGCATGCTGCGCGCCGGACGGCTCCAACATCAGGCGTTATAGAAGCGCATGCGGCGGCAAATTCGGCTCTGCTGTGCGTCATTCAATCGGAAATGAAATAAATGAGGGCTTGCACGCACTGCTTGCTTTTTTGTTTTTTTGCCAACAACGCGCCTTGGACTGCAGCATGACGCTTCGGGGGCTGAAGGCACATCAACGTTTGGCTGAAGTCATCGCAAGATCTTCAAAACGCTTTTTAATACGAGAGTTACATCGCAGTTGCGCCAGATTGGATACTGTGAAGGCGTCAGCCTTGCTGAATTAATCCATTAAAAGTTAATACCTAATATTTCATAAATCCGAAAATATTAGTCATTAGTCCTATTAAAAATGGCAAGACTGATCATGTATCGCTGGTTATCGTACGGATACAGCAAATATTTCTTGGTATTGACGCGCTTGCCTGTCGGCTTAAGATTTTGCCGGGCGGGTATCCAAGATCGTTTGATGGCACGACGAATCGAAAGAGCCTGCTCAATCATTCACGAAAGAAGTTATGAAACAAACATTGTTTGCGGCGATTGCCGTCGCATGTACGACCGCGTTCGCGCAACCTGCGACGACTGTCACTGTCTCACCTGCCGATATGAAGGGTTGGGCATTTTTTGACGATTTCACTGGTCCGCCCTGTTTGCCGGCCAGCGTGTGCGCAATGGTCGTCGGGCCCGCGACGCCACCCGCTGGCAACGGCAGCGCGCGATTAAAATTGGTCGCCAGTAACGAGCGGCCAACGCTGGGTGCACTGCTTGGTCAGCTCGCCGGAAAAAAATTTGCAGACCTGACTGCACTGAGTTATTCAACTTACAAAAACACGCCGACTACAGCAAGCGATGTTCTGGCAATTGCCTTGCAGTTCAACGTTGACAACGATGTAACCGACAGCGACTTTGCGTTCAGGGGCCGGCTGGTATTTGAGCCGTATCTCGAGCCCAGTCTGGGTCCGGTAATGGCAGGGGTTTGGCAAACCTGGAACACGCTGAACGGCAAGTGGTGGCTCAGCAGCGCCGGGAATCCCTTGCGCTTTCCCAGTTTGGTTTGTTCACAAAGCTCCCCCTGCACCCGGGCGCAATTGCAGGCTTATTACCCCAATATCGGCGTACGCGATGTGCCGGGGCAGCCAAATACAGTATTGAAAGCCGGCGGAGGCTGGACTAATTTCGATGGAAATACCGACGCATTAACTGTTGGAATCGACGGCATTACCACCATTTACAACTTTGAACTCGGTCCCACCAATAAAGATGAATGCAAAAACGGTGGCTGGGAAGGTATCTACAAAAACCAGGGCCAATGCGTCAGTTCATTTGCAAAGAGTAATTGAACTCATCAGCGGGTTTCCACGCAGGTCGGCGTCTCATTCGGGTAGCCAGCAGTTTCTTTCTTGAAATTGCGAGGTCGGCAAGGTGTTGGTGGAACCCCGCGCCCGAAATCCTTGCCTCGGTGCCGCCGATGGCCGGGGTTGCGAGCGGGAAGATAAGCGCCGGATTTCATTTAAGTAGAAACACAATAGCCGTCCAGCCCAATAAAACCGTGCACAACCAGATACTAAAATAATAGCAAAAAACTCAAACCACAGTCTTCCGTAACGGCCCAGGCTTGGTCAGCGCCAGCAGCAAACCCGCTGCACAGCAGACCATCGCAACGAGCTGCGTCAACCCCAGCGGTTCCTGATGCACGACAGCGCCGACGATCATCGCGACCACCGGCACCATCACCGAAGACAGCGCCGCGACATTGGCGGGCAGCACGCGGACGATGGAAAACCAGACCACATTGCCGAGCGCCATCGGCATCAAGGCGATGTAGGCGATGACGGCGATGCTGGGCCATGAGGGCATGAACGCAGTGCCGTCGCCGAAGTAAAGGGCGGCTGCGGAAATCGGCACGGCGGCGATCAGCAGTTGCCAGCCGGTATGAACCAGCGCTGGGGCGGCTATGGGCCGGCGCTTGAGCAGCAGGGTGCCGATGGCCCAGCCCAATGCGGCGAGCAGGCCGAGGGCAAAGCCCAGCGGCGCCCGGGCGTAGGCATCAGCGCCTTTGGCCATCAGCAGGCCGACGCCGACGCCGCCCAGCGCGACGGCCCCGCCCAGGCGCAGGCTGGGGCGTTCACCCCACACCGCCCACGCAACCAGCGTCACCCACAGCGGCATCGTGAAACCCAGAAGAGCCCCTTGGCCGGATGGAATCAACACGGCAGCGAAAGTGCTGGCGATGTTCCAGATAACCAGATACACCAGCGCTGCACCCACCAGCGTTGGCCAGCTGGCGCGCGGAATTGAGAGCGGCAGGCCGCGCAGGGCCGCGATAGCGAGCAAACTGAGCCCGGCGAAGGTGATCGAGATGGCGCGAAAAGTCCACACCGATACTTCTTTGACGGCGTAGGGGAACAAGACCCAGGTGGTGCCCCACACCAGGGTGAGGAGGGCGACCAGCGGCAATGCGGACTTCAGCGGTGAGTGGTTTGGCATTTAGATTTTTGGAGGGCGATGTCGCGCCGTGAAAGACTGCGGCAGTTAAAAAAAAGAAGTGTCGGTGTCGCGGCCGATGACGCTGAATTGATTTTGCTTCAAAAGCCGGCTGGGACTTGATTTCATTAGAGAATCGGCCACTAGCCTAGGATATACGTGCGTAAGCAGCTATTGAAATCGTAGCGTTACTATCGCCAGTTGAAGCAGACACTTGGCTGCTATCCCGCGCATGTCAAACTCTGACCTGGCAGAAACCATCAACATCCGAGCCAAGCCATGACCATTTCAACGCTCCCTACCTGGCACGAACTTGTGCGAACGCGCAACGCGAAGGGCCTGGGCGCGCTGCTCGCCGATGACGTTGTTTTTCACTCGCCAGTGGTACACACGCCGCAAGTCGGCAAGGCAGTAACGCAGCAGTATCTTGCAGCCGCTTTTCGTGTGTTTTTCGATGCGTCGTTTCGCTATGTCCGCGAGCTGACCGGGCCGCACGATGCGGTGCTGGAGTTTCAGGTGACTATTGACGGCATCGCGGTCAACGGCGTTGACATGCTGAAGTGGAATGACGAAGGGCAGATCACCGAATTCAAGGTGATGGTGCGGCCGCTGAAAGCCATCAACCTGATTCACCAGAAGATGGCGGCGATGCTGCAGGCGGGTCAGTAGCCTGGCAGTGCATCAAATAGCCCTATAGCCCATGTAGAACGTGCGCAAGCAGCTATTAAATAAATAGCGCCGAGCGTGGAGCGGTCAGTCCTCGGGCTCCAGCTTGCGTGGCGGTTTTGGCCTTGGCGGCTGGCTGGTGTGGATCAACATCGTGGCTTTTTCCATATTGCCGGTCAGCAGTTCGGGCACGGCTTTAAGGCAGCGGTGTATGCAATCTTCAATTGCCGCGCGATGTTCGGGTGACGGTTTTTTCAGCACCCAGTTGATCACCTCGGCTTTCACGCCGGGATGCCCGACGCCCAGGCGCAGCCGCCAGTAGTCGGGCGAGGCGACCTGCACATGGATGTCGCGCAGGCCGTTGTGGCCAGCGTGGCTGCCGCCGAACTTGAGCTTGACCTGGCCGGGCGCGATATCGAGCTCGTCATGCGCGACCAGAATTTCCTCGGGCGCGATCTTGAAAAATCGCGCCAGCGCTGCGACTGATTTGCCCGAAAGATTCATGAAGGTGAGCGGCTTCAAAAGCCAGACAGTCTGGCCGTTGATGCTCAGCCGGGCGACCTGGCCGTGGTAGTTTTTGTCGAGCGCGAGCGGTGCCTTGAGTTCGCGCGACAACGCATCGATCCACCAGAAGCCGGCGTTGTGGCGAGTCGCTTCGTATTCAGGGCCGGGGTTGCCCAAGCCGACAAACAGTTTGATCATGGGTATGTGCGGATAAGACGGCGGGTGCAGCTGTGGCCAAGATTATCAACCGGGTAATTTCAGAAAATCAGCGCGCACGAAAAACGGCCTTTACCCTGTTGAAAGGTAAAGGCCGCAGACCTTTTCAGGCCAATGCCACGAAGTGGGAATTACTTCTTGGCAGCAGGCTTGGCAGGCGCTTTGGCAGCGGTTTTGGCGGCAGGTGCAGCAGCGGTTTTAGCCGCTGGCTTGCCACCCTTGGCGCCGGCTTTGGCGTCAGCCGCAGGGGCTGCAGCAGCGCCTTCTGCAGGAGCCGCTTCGACTTCTTCGACGATGGCAGAGACCGACACCAGTACCGGGTTGTCCTGGCCTTTGGCAACGAACTTCACGCCTTTTGGCAGCTTGATGTCTTTGAGGTGCAGCGGGCTGCCCTTTTTCAAAGCACTCAAGTCGATGTCGATGGACTCGGGCACGTCGGCAGGGAAGCACGATATCGTCAGCTCGGTCAGCACGTGGTTGACCAGGCAGTTTTCGGCCTTGACGGCTGGCGACTCTTCTTCGCCGCTGTAGTGCAGAGGCACTTTCATCGTCAGGCGGGTGCGTGCTTCAACGCGCTGGAAATCGATGTGCAGGACTTGCTGCTTGTACGGGTGCATTTGCAAATCGCGCAGCAAGACTTTTTGTTCTTTGCCAGCGAGTTCCATTTCAAGAATGGAGGCGTGGAACGCTTCTTTCTTGATGGCATGCCACAAGGCGTTGTGATCAAGCTCGATCAGAATGGGTTCACCGGTACCACCGTAAACAATACCGGGCGTGCGGCCCGTGATGCGGAGACGGCGGCTCGCACCCGTGCCCTGCATGGCGCGCTCAAAAGCGACGAATTTCATAGTATTTCTCCAGTAAGGGCAGGCCGCGACCAGCTCGCCCCGGTTAACAAGACTGTTCGCATTCGTAAATGCGTGCAGCCACCTTTTTGCTTCAGATCAAAACAGATTGTCCTGGTCTGAAAACAAACTCATGACCGACTCTCCGCGGGCGATGCGCTGAATCGTTTCGGCGATCAGCGGTGCCACGGAAAGCTGGCGAATTTTTTTGCAGCCTTGTGCGTTCGGGCTTAACGGAATCGTGTTGGTGATGACTACTTCGTCGAGCGCTTCACCCTTGCAAATGCGTTCGATGGCGGGGCCGGAAAAAATCGGGTGCGTGCAATAGGCATAGACCTTTTTTGCGCCGCGCTCTTTTAGCACTTCCGCAGCTTTGAGCAGAGTGCCGGCGGTGTCGATCATGTCGTCCATGATGACGCAATTGCGGCCGTCGATATCACCGATCACGTGCATGACTTCAGACACATTGGCCTTGGGCCGGCGTTTGTCGATGATGGCCATGTCACAGCCGAGCTGCTTGGCCAGCGCACGCGCGCGCACCACGCCACCCACGTCGGGCGATACGACCATCAGGTCGGTGTAATTTTTTAAGCGCAAATCGCCAAGCAACACGGGTGAGGCGTAAATGTTGTCAACGGGAATATCGAAAAAGCCCTGAATCTGATCGGCATGCAGGTCCATTGTCAAAACGCGCGAGACGCCGACGGCCTGCAGCATGTTGGCGACGACTTTGGCAGTGATGGGTACGCGGGCAGAACGCGGCCGACGGTCTTGCCGCGCGTAGCCGAAGTAGGGAATGACTGCAGAAATCCGCTCGGCCGATGCGCGCTTCAGGGCATCGACCATGATGAGCAGTTCCATCAGGTTGTCGTTGGTCGGCGCGCAGGTGGACTGCACCACAAAGACATCGCGGGCTCGCACGTTTTGCTGGATTTCTACAGTGACTTCACCATCAGAGAAGCGGCCGACATGCGCTGCGCCGAGTGAAATGCCGAGATGATCGGCTATTTCAAGGGCCATGCTCGGATTGGCATTGCCAGTGAAAACCATGAAGTCGGGGTGTTGCGTTTGCATAGGAGGCTCAGCAGAGATCGAGATGGAACGTGGCTGAAATTTCTAATAGTGCAAGCGGCGCACGGGGCGATAAGGCATGCTGAAACATTGCACGCATTTCTCAAAGGCAGTGACCCGCAAGCGAGTCAGTCATCAGATCTGTACCCTCGTGCACAGGTACAGATCTGGACCAGGACGACTTCAGCGAAATGAGCGGTCACCCAAATCTGCGTCTGACGAAGCTGAAAATTTGGCAGGGGTGGAAGGAGTCGAACCTGCGAATGCCGGAATCAAAATCCGGTGCCTTAACCAACTTGGCGACACCCCTACACGGGACAGTTGTTGCTGCCAACAACTGACCGATCAATCGTTTATCTCGAAAACTGTCTCTCGAAAATTGTCCTGTTCGTTCCCACCTGAAAGCCAACCTTGCCTAATGTTTTACCAACCGGCCAAAGGATGTATTTCAAGGCTGCTGCATTTCTGGACTCGCCAGCCGCCTGGGGCTCTGGCCAAATCTGCGTCATCCGGCAACAGCGCAAACACCGCGCTTCCAGAGCCAGTCATTCTGCCGTGAAGTTGCTGGGCAGAGAGCCAATCCAGTGACTGGCCAATCTGCGGGCACATCCTCATCGCGACCGGCTGCAAGTAGTTTTGGCCGAATTCCATCCATGACTTCTTGTCACCTTCAGCATTTGCAGCAAAGCCCTGGATTGTAGCAGTCCCGGAATCGCGTCTTAAGTCTGGCGCGGTGAAAATGTCCTGCGTGGACACGCCTTCGGGTGGTTTGACGACCACAAAAGCAGCGCTGGGCAAAGAGAGAGGCGTCATTTTTTCGCCAACGCCTTCGACCCAGGCGTGACCGCCAGAAAGAAAAAACGGCACGTCTGCGCCCAGAGAAAGCGCCAGTTTCTGCAGCGCATCGGGCGCCAGGCAGACGCCCCACAAACGCTGAAGCGCCAACAGGCAACTGGCCGCATCAGACGACCCGCCGCCCATGCCGGCCTGCGACGGAATGCGTTTGTTCAGCCCGATGTGGACGCCCAGCGACGTAGCGCAGGCTTTTTGCAGTGCTCTGGCCGCGCGCACGGTCAGGTCGTCAGCAGGCAGCTGCTCATGGTGGGCCGACTGCAGCGGGTCACCATCTGTCAGGTCTTCGCGGGTAATTTGTCCGTCATGGCGCAATTCAAAATGCAGCGTGTCGCACCAGTCGATCAGCATGAAGACGGATTGAATCAGGTGGTAGCCGTCGGGTCTGCGCCCTGTGATGTGCAGAAAAAGATTGAGCTTGGCGGGCGCGGCCACGTCGTAGATGGCGTGCAGCGGTCGGGTCGACCGGTAGTGCGCAGTCAACACCATGCTATTGGTCCAGCACCACGCGCAGGTACGCCTCAGGTGCCGGAAGCGTTCTTCTGGCGCCGAACCGGCCTTCGCCATGCCGCGTCAGATCTGCCACCCAGCCGCTGGCTGAGGCGTTATCGCCCTGCAACCAGGCAAAGAGCGCAGGCAAAGGGATGGCCGCGCCGGTCGCGCGTTCCATCAACTCGTCAACGGATGCAAACAGCTGGATATCTTGAGAGCCCCGGTCGAGCTGTGCTTGCCCCGGCGACCAGCGCAAAACGGCAACAACATTTCCCAGCGGGCTGATCAGCTTGAGTTCGCCGTTTTCGGCGCGACCCTTGAGTTCAAAGCTGGCTGAAAAAAACTGCACGGGCTCGCTCGCGACCTGCAGGCTGATACGTCCGGTCCATTCCTCGCGTTGGGGGTCATATCGGCCGGTAGCCCTTTGATTACCTGCGCAACCAGCTATTAAAAACATAGCAATCAGCACCAGACCAAGCCAGCGGTGCGGCGCGTGTTGATGGAGTGACAAAAGCTGCTTCCCGTTTACAGCTTTACGCGCAGACGCTTGAGGGTTTCCAGCAGCGTTTCGTTCTCGGGGTTGATCAGCTTGCCTTCTTTCCAGATCACAATTGCGCGGTCGCGTTGACCGATGCTCCACAGCACCTCACCATAGTGCGCTGCAATCTCCGCGTCCGGCTTGGCCTTGTAGGCGGCCTCAAAAATGGCAATCGCCTCGGTTGTGTTGCCCAGCCGAAATTCAACCCATCCCATGCTGTCCTTGATAAAAGGATCTGATGGCGCGTAGGTTATTGCCTGCCGGATGAGTTCCTTCGCTTCGGGCAATCGGATGTTGCGCTCAGCCAGCGAATAACCCAACGCATTGTAGGCGTGGTGGTAATCAGGCTTGAGCTTGATGACCTGGCGCAGCAGGCGCTCCATCTCGTCGAGCTGGCCGAGCTTCTCAGCCATCATCGACTGGTCATACAGCAGCTCGGCATCGTTGGGCAACTTGACCAGCGCCTGAGCGAGCGCATCATAAGCCAGTCTGTATTGCTTGACGTCCCGCAGCAGGCCGATCTCTGCGTTCAACTTGAGCCTCGCCTCTTCCGGCGTCGTCTCGGGCAGCTGGCGAATCAGCTGGCGCCCCTGTTCCAGTTTTCCCTGGCTGGCCAGAATGGACGCGCGCCGCGTCTGGGCCTGAATCATCTCGGAGGAATTCTCGATCCGGCTTAACCAGTTCTCGGCCGTCACATAGTCTTTTCGCTTTTCAGCCAGCTGGGACAGCGACAAATAGGCCTGCGAAAGTCCGCGGCTGCGTTCAGGCTCGGCCGGTTGTTGCTGCACCAGCGCAAGGTAACGTTCCAGCGACGCCTGCGCCGGGGCAAGCTGGTTTTCCTGAAGCTGAAGCGAACCCAACACCAGCCAGGCATCAGCAAATTCGGGCTTTTCCCGGGTCAGAACTTGCAGCTGCGCAGCCGCATCGGAATAGCGCTGCGCGTCCAGCAGCGCGCGGGCGTAGCCCATGCGCATCTCGGGCGCGGCCCTGGCGTTGCCATCAAGATATTTCATGACGATGCGTTCGCCCTCGGCGGGCAGCGGCTCCATCAACTCAAGCGCGACCAGCGCCGGGCCCTCGGCAGTCGCGTTGGCCGCCTGGCCGCGCTGTGCTGCTTCCAGCGCGCCGCGCGGATTGCCTGCTGCCAGTCGCATGCGGGAAACCGTTGTCCACGCGGCGCTGGCGGTATCAGGATTGGCGGCATTATTCAGGTAGCTCCCCAGCGCCGCTTCAACTACCGTGCCGGCGGCAGTTTTGTCGGCTGCGCGTGCGTAAGCTTTAGGAATTGACGCCAGAACCGACAGGCGCTCGGTCTCCGGGGCAAGCCGCAGTTCTGTTTTCAACGGATCTGCAGTTTCAGAAATTCGGCCCAGCGCAATCAGAATCTGAAGTACGTATCGGTTGGCCTCGCGAGACGCTGGCATCGCCTGCGTCCAGGCTTGCGCGGCCTGCAGCGCGGCGTCACCAGAGCGAGACTGCAAGGCGATCTCGGTGGCGCGCTGGTAGAGCTGGGCATCTTTTGTTTTTCGGGCAGCGTCCAGCATCAGTGCGAAACCGGCAGATGGCTCACCGCCCTGGGTGGTCAGCTCCCCAATAAGCAACTGATAGAAAAGTGCGCTGTCAAGGGCCGAAGACGGCGCTGCCTCTTGCTCGGCCCTGGCTTCAGCCAGCGGGGTGGGGGTGGGGGCTTGCGCAAGCGCTGGTAAAGCAGCGAGCCACACAACAGCGAGAGCGACGCCGGAAAGTTTCTTCATCAAGCCATGATAATTGAAGGCTCTCGACTTGCGTCATCCACCTTCGCTTGTAGGGTCGATGACCCTTTGGTTGATGACGAAACCCGAGCCTTTGCGACTTATTCTATTTTTTCTTTTCAATGCCTGAACTGCCCGAAGTTGAAGTCACCCGCCTGAGCTTTGCCGATCGCATTGCTGGCGGCGTGATTGTGTCCGAGACAATGGGCAAGCCGCTGCGCTGGCCTTTGGGCTGCGCCCCCGGAATTTTTGTCGGCCAGCAGGTGCTGAGGGTGCGCCGCCGGGGCAAGTACCTGCTGCTCGATTTAACGCACGGCTTGCTGCTGATGCACCTGGGCATGTCGGGAAGCGTGAGTTTCGGCTTTGACCTGACAGCGCCTGGCAAGCATGATCATTTCGACCTGGTCACCAGCCTCGGAATCTTGCGGCTCAACGATCCGCGCCGGTTTGGCGCAGTTGTTTACGCCAACAGCGAAAGCGATCCGGTCGCGCAAAAGCTGCTTGGGCGGCTGGGCGTGGAGCCGCTCAGTGAAGCGTTTGATGCCAAGCAATTCCATCTGGCACTCAAACTACGCCGGACTGCCATCAAGCAGGTATTGCTGGGCGGGGAAGCTGTGGTGGGCGTGGGCAATATCTATGCGTCGGAGGTGCTGTTTCTCGCCGGCATCCGCCCGACGACCCGTTCGTCAGCTATCAGCAAACCGCGAGCAGTGTTGTTGCACCGCGCCATTCAACAAGTCCTGACACAAGCGGTTACAAAAGGAGGCAGCACCCTGCGCGATTTCACCAACGCCCAAGGCGAGGCGGGTTATTTTCAGCTTGAGGCCCGGGTGTACAACCGGGCTGGCCTGCCATGCCATATTTGCGGCACGCCGGTTAAAACCATTCGCCAGGGACAGCGCTCGACTTTCTACTGTCTTCGCTGCCAAAAACCCTGAGTGCGATGCCCTATGCCCGCATGGTTGTTTGAGTTCCGCGATGCTATATTGCCCTGAACCCTTTCCGGCAAAAAACATGTCCTTTAACGAACAATTTGATCAGCACGGCTTGTGGCGGCGTGAATTTGCGTTGCGGCTCAAATTGCTCTCCGGGTGGATGAAGGATCACGATCTGCTTAACGCGGCCGTGGAGGAGAGATTGCATCGGCTTGAAGCACAGGTGCGTTCCGACAAGGTCATGGTTGCGTTTGTTGCCGAATTTTCGCGCGGCAAATCAGAGCTGATCAACGCGATCTTTTTTGCCGGCTATGGTCGGCGCATCATGCCAGCGAGCGCGGGGCGCACCACGATGTGCCCGACTGAATTGGGCTACGACGCCGCCGTTCCGCCCTGTCTTCGACTGCTGCCGATAGAAACGCGTCTGCAAAGCCAGGCGTTGATGGAATGGAGGATGGTGCCCGAAAAGTGGACCCGCATTAATCTTGATGTCAACGATCCTGCACAGCTCGCACATGCTATGGAGAAAGTTGCCGAGGTAAACCATGTGACCGTTGACAATGCGCGCCTTCTTGGCTTTTGGCATGACAACCATGCGGAAGACAATCCCCGGCTTGGCCTGGACGGCATGGTCGAAGTGCCGAAATGGCGCCACGCCTTGATCAATATTGCGCATCCGCTGCTCAAGCAGGGATTGGTGATCCTTGACACGCCAGGTCTCAACGCCATTGGTGCCGAACCCGAGCTGACCGTCAGCCTCATTCCCCAGGCGCATGCAGTGGTATTCATTCTTGCGGCAGACACAGGGGTCACCAAGTCCGATCTGGCCATCTGGCGCGAACATCTGATCACCGAAAGCGATGGCGTTGAAGCGCGGCTCGTGGTGCTGAACAAGATCGATACCCTTTGGGACGCGCTGAGCACGCCGGAACAAATACAGGCGCAAATTGACAGGCAGAGGGCAAGCTCGGCCGAGATTCTTGGCTTGCCACAATCGCAGGTCATTCCGGTTTCTGCGCAAAAAGGGCTGGTTGCCAAGGTAACGGCCGATGCAGAGTTGCTGCAGGCAAGTCAGCTTCTGGGCCTGGAACATGCGCTGGCCGAGGGAGTCATGGGCCAGCGGCAGAAAATTTTGCGCGCTGCAGTTGCGGTCGGTATCGGCGAGATCAAACACGAGGCAGCGCGCGCAATGCATATTCGTCGCCGCGACCTGACCGAGCAGATGATGGAGTTGCGCGGCCTGCGCGGAAAAAACGTTTCTGTCATCAGGCATATGCGTAGCCGAATCGTGCAGGAGCAGACCGACTTTGATTCGGGAGGCGCCAAGATCCATGCAGTACGTTCGGTACACATGAAGCTGTTGCGCGAAGTTTTTCATCTTCTGAGTACGCCTGCGCTGAGAGCCGAGCTGGCGGAGCTGACGCAGGCGCTGAAACAGCCTGGAATCAAGCTGGGTGTCAAAAGATCCTACGGACAGACTTTTTCGCGTTTGCGCGAGGGTATTGCCAAGTCACAAATACTTAGCGTCGATATCCAGTCGATGCTTACCGCCTCATTTCGGCAACTGAACGCAGAGTTCAGCTTCTCGCTGCAGGCTCCAAAAGAACCGGAGCTAGCCCGCTACCAGCATGATCTCGAACTGATCGAACGCAGCCATCTGCAGTATCTTGGGGTGCGCAATGTTCTTAAATTGTCACAGCCGGATTTTGCCGACCGCTTGGTACGCGCGCTGGCCACGCGTCTGCGCGTGGTCTACGAGTCTGCATTGAGCGACGTGGAGCTGTGGAACAAATCGGCAGCCTCGCAACTTGATGCGCAGTTGCGCGAACGGCGCCGCAATTTTGGTCGCCGCCTGGAAGCGATCGAGCGTATTCAAGAAGCGGCGTCGGGTCTTGATGAACGCATTGCGGAAATTCACGAGCAGGAAAATATAGTGAGCGAGCTTGAAGCGAAGTTGACCGAGCTGACTTCCCACTTGATCGAAAGCACACCGGCCAAATACGACATGCGGGCAGTTCCTTCCCAATCTGAAAAATCCGCATTGCGCGATGCGGCCTGAGCGAAAGCAGCTGCAAATTGCGCACGGCCGCGCGAGCTCTTCGCTAAAGTTGCCAACTGCTTCCCGCCCCGAATCGGTTGCAGTGCCTTCGGTTTTTGCAGATGAAATTGTGCGCTGGCATATGAGTCATGGCCGTCACGCGCTTCCCTGGCAAAACACCCGCGAACCCTACCTTGTATGGCTGTCAGAGATCATGCTGCAACAGACCCAAGTAGCGACAGTGATTGCGTATTACAGGCGGTTTCTGGAGCGGTTTCCAACCGTGGCCGACCTTGCATCGTCAGACGAGGATGCGGTTTTAGGGCTTTGGAGCGGGCTGGGTTACTACAGCCGGGCGCGCAACCTTCATCGCGGTGCACAAGATGTCGTTGCGCTGCATGGCGGGCAGTTTCCGCGCACTGCGGCCCAGCTCCAGACATTGCCTGGTATCGGCCGCTCGACGGCCGCTGCAATCGCCTCGTTTTGCTTTGGAGAACGCATTGCGATTCTCGACGGTAACGTCAAGCGGGTACTGACGCGTGTGCTTGGATTTTCGGCCGATCTTGCAAAATCGGCGAATGAACACGCGCTTTGGGAGAAAGCGACAGATTTGCTGCCCAATAATAATTTGTCACAGTCCATGCCGCGCTACACACAGGGGCTTATGGATTTAGGCGCCACGATTTGTAGCGGAAGGCAACCAAAATGTTTGCTGTGCCCGGTGAAGAAAATCTGCCGTAGCCAGGCTGACGGAAACCCGGAAAATTATCCGGTCAAGACGCGTACCCTCAAGCGAAGCAAGCAGGCGTTGATCCTGCTTTTGGCGCAAAGACTTGACGGAACTTGTTGGCTGGAAAAGCGCCCAACGTCTGGCATTTGGGGCGGCCTGTTCTGCCTGCCTGAGTTTGAAAGCATGGAGGCATTGAGAGCTTTTTTGCCCTCTTCGCTGCAGTTCGAGGTGCAGCCCCTGCCGGCACTGATTCACGTGCTGACGCATAAAGATTTGCACTTGTCGCCATGGCGCGCTAGGCTGCTTTTCACGCACACATTCCCCTCGGAAAAAAAGCCCGGTATTAACAAAGGGAAAGGGGCGTGGTTTTCACCATCGGAATGGGAGAAATTGGGTTTACCTGCACCGATTCGCAAATTGCTCGAGCAATACGCCGTGGACTGCTGAGGCGCAAGACAGCCTGATCAGGATTTCGTCTGGACAAGAGCATCGAGCTCCCGATGTCGTTTGAGGGTGGGCCAGTTATGCGCGAAGGCCGCTGCGAGTTTTTCCACCAGATACACAGAACGGTGTTGGCCGCCGGTGCAGCCAATCGCCACCGTCACATAGCTGCGATGGTCACGAACCAGCGCTTTTAACCAGTGACTTAAAAACTGTTCAATATGACTGAACATATCAGTGACTTCTGGGTAGCTCTTTAAATAATCAACCACCTGCTGGTCGCGCCCCGTCAAATGTCGCAAATCAGATTCGTAATGCGGGTTTGGCAGCATGCGGACGTCAAAAACATAATCGGCGTCAAGCGGCACTCCGCGCTTGAACGCGAAAGACTCAAATACCAGCGTCAATTGCGTTGCTGGATTGGAGATCAGCGACTTCACATAAGCCTGAAGTTGTGATGAGCGAATCATGCTGGTGTCCAGCGTATGGGCCTGCTCGCGCATGTCGCCCAGCAGTTCCCGCTCAAGCTCAATGGCTTCCACCAACGCGCGGTGCTGGTCCGAGGCGTCCATGCGGGAAAGCGGGTGGAGTCGGCGGGTTTCCGAAAAACGCCGTACCAATGTTTCCGTACTGGCATCCAGAAAAATGGCTTGCACGGCAATCCCGCTGTCGCGAAGTTCCTGCAGCTGTTTGGGCACGAGCGGAAGCGAGGAAGCGCTCCTTACATCTATTGCAATTGCTACCTTGCGCGCACCGTGCTCTTTTTCCAGCGCTACAAAGGGCGTAAGAAGTTCAGGTGGCAGGTTGTCAACACAGTAGTAGCCAGCGTCTTCCAGTGCATTGAGTGCTACAGACTTCCCGGATCCCGACATGCCCGTGATGAGAACCAGCTCAATGTTCTGCATCACTGCGCCAGCATTTCTCTGGCATGCGCCAAGGTGGTGCCTGACCGGCGCTCTCCACCGAGCATGCGCGCGATCTCGGCAACACGCTGCTCGCCGGCAACAACACCCACATGACTGGTCGTCGCACCATTTTCGGATTTTTTAGCAACGACCAGATGTTGATCGGCACAAGAAGCTACTTGCGGAAGGTGAGTAACTGTCATGACCTGACGATCTTTTCCGAGCTGGCTCATCAAGCGACCGACCGTCTCGGCAACCGAGCCACCAACACCCGAATCCACCTCGTCAAAAATTAACGTTTGCGCTTGACCGAGTTGGCTGGTGGTGACGGCGATAGCCAATGCAATCCGTGACAACTCACCGCCAGAGGCCACTTTCCCAACCGGTCGCGGCGTGCTGCCGCTGTGGCCGGCGACAAGAAATTCTGCTTGTTCCAGACCATATTGTGCAGGCTGGTCCAGTTTGTTTAGTGCCACTTCAAATTTACCGCCCTGCATGCCAAGGCCTTGCATGGCCTGCGAAATGGATCTGGCAAGCAATGGGGCTGCTTTCACCCTTAACCTTGACACGCGGCGAGCCTCATCGAGATAGTTTGCCCTGGCTTTCTCCTCGGCCTTTTCAAGCTGCGCCAAGTCTGCTGCCTCGTCGAGCTTTTGCAGGCCGACTCGCCAAGACGAAAGCAGGTGAGGTAACTCGGCCGGACTGCGTTTGTAGCGGCGCGCCAAGCTGATCCACAGCGAAAGTCGTTCATCGAGTTCCGCCAGGCGCTCGGGTTCCAGTTCAGCATGACGCGCGTACAGGTGAAGCGAGTGCACAGCGTCGTCTACTTGGGCAAGGGCGTCTTTCAGAACCGAGATCAAGTTTTTAAACTCGGGTTCAATATGTTCCTGGCCTTCCAGCGAGGAAATAGCTTTCCCTAAAAGCCCGGAAGCGTTTTCATCGGAATCCTGCAGGGCAGCAACCGAAGTCTGCACCGCGTCGCGGAGGGCCTGTGCATGCGAGAGCCGCCCGTGCTGGTGATTAAGATCATCCCATTCACTGTCGCCAGGTGCCAATTTCTCGAGCTCCCCGATCTGCCAGGCCAGGCGTTCGCGCTCTTGTTGAAGGCTGGCTTGAGAGGTTATGGCATCCGCTAGCGTTTTTCGCGCTGACCGCCATTGCTGCCAGTTTTTTGAGAGCGGCTCGGACTTGACGCCCGCGTAGGAGTCCAGCAGCCCGCGCACCGCATCGGGTCGCGTCAAGCTTTGCCAGGCATGCTGGCCGTGGATATCAACCAGCTTTCCAGCTATGTCCTTGAGCTGAGTCGCCGTTGCCGCTCCGCCGTTAATCCAGGCCCTGCTTTTCCCCTGCAGGTCGATGATGCGACGCAGTAGTAAACTGTCGCCGACTTCATAACCACCGTCGTTAAGCCAATCAGACAGGTTCTCAGGGCTGTCAAATTCCGCGCTGATTTCGCAGCGATTCGCGCCTTCGCGAATCATGCTTGCGTCGGCTCGGCCCCCCAGTGCCAACTGTAATGCATCGATCAATATCGACTTGCCGGCGCCGGTCTCGCCAGTGAGCACAGTAAACCCGGACGACAGGTCAAGATCGAGCGCCTCGACGATGACGAAGTCACGCAGTGAAATGCTTTTCAGGCTCATGGCTCATTTCAAAAGCAGGTTAGCAAGAAGTTTCATGCCACGCCCTCGTTCCAGTGAAGTTTTCTGCGCAGGGTATCAAAGTAGCTCCACCCTTTGGGGTGCAAAAATCGCATCTGGTGTTCGGACTTCCTGACGGTGATCCTGTCGCCATGCATCAAACTGGCCATAGACTGCATATCGAAATTGGCGCTGGCATCCCGACCTGCTACTATTTCGATAGCAACTTCTCCAGCATCAGGTAGGACTATTGGACGATTTGATAATGTGTGCGGGGCAATCGGGACCAGAACCCAGCCTGCGATTGACGGGTGCAGCAGCGGTCCTCCGGCAGAAAGGGCATAGGCGGTGGAACCGGTAGGAGAAGCAATGATCAAACCGTCTGCCCGCTGGTTCGCGACGAACCGACCATCGACTTCTACGCGCAGCTCAACCATGCCAGCCGTCGCGCCCCGGTTGACAACCACATCATTCATGGCAGTAGCACTGAAGACACAGCGGCTGTCGCGAACGACTTCTGCCTGCATCATCCAGCGTCTTTCCTGCTCAAACTCCCCGCGCAACATCGGTTCCAGCACAGACTGGTAGTTGTCAAATGCAATGTCTGTGATGAATCCAAGCCGACCCTGATTTATACCGATCAGGGGGACACCGAACTTTGCCAGCCGCCGCCCGATCCCCAGCATGGTGCCATCGCCACCAACTACCAAGGCGAGATCGCATTGCGCGCCAATAGCCGATGCGTCAAGAGTTGGGAATTGCGTCAGGCCGGTGTTGGTGGCCGTATCTTTCTCCAGCGCTACCTCGCATCCATTCGTTCCCAAAAAATGCGCAATATGTTCCAGCGCCGACCGGGAGCCCTGGGCTTGAAACTTGCCGACCAGTGCGACATGGCGAAATTGCGACTTCATAGACAAATTACATCACAACATCCATGACAAGCTTCGTAGAATGCCTGAATGCTTGATGATCGTGCCCGATTGTTGTTGAAGGCGCTGGTTGAGCGCTACATTGCTGATGGTCAGCCCATCGGGTCGCGTACGCTTTCGCGCGCTGCTGGTATCGAATTGTCTCCAGCCACCATTCGCAACGTCATGAGCGACCTTGAAGATCTTGGTTTGATTGTCAGTCCTCATACGTCTGCTGGCCGAATTCCCACCGCCAGGGGTTACCGGCTATTTGTCGACACCATGCTCACCGCCCGGCGGGATCAATTAATAGGCAGCGGCCAACTCACGACAGCCAGGCTGGCGCCCGACCAGCCGCAAAAAGTCATTAGCAATGCGGCCTTTATGCTGTCAAGCCTGTCGCAGTTTGTGGGGGTGGTCATGGCGCCTCGTCGCACCTCGGTGTTCAGGCATATCGAATTTTTAAGGCTGTCTGAAAAGCGCTTTCTTGTCATCATCGTATCGCCAGATGGTGATGTTCAAAACCGGGTTATTTTTACGGAGACCGACTACTCCCAGTCACAGCTTGTCGAAGCCGCTAACTTCCTTAATTCTCATTACGCCGGAATGGCCATCGAGGAAGTAAGAGAGCGTCTAAAAAACGAGGTAGAAGCCTTGAGAGGAGAAATCGCGACTTTGATGCAGGCTGCGGTGACGGTCAGCTCTGAAGCCATTGAATCACGGGAGGAAGTGGTGATTTCGGGTGAAAGAAATTTACTGGCAGTCAGCGACTTCTCGGGCGACATGGGCAATCTGCGCAAGCTTTTTGATCTGTTTGAACAGAAGGCGCAGCTGATGCAGCTTCTGGACGTTTCCAGCCGCGCCGAGGGCGTGAGGATATACATTGGCGGTGAGAGTCAGGTCGTCCCGTACCAGGATCTTTCTGTTGTGACCGCGCCTTATGAAGTAGATGGTCAGGTCGTGGGAACTCTGGGAGTTATTGGACCGATGAGAATGCCGTACGAGAAAATGATCCAGATTGTGGATGTGACCGCAAAAATGGTCAGCAATGCGCTTAGTCACAGCAAGTAGTTTTGTGAAGCGACCTGCAAGTATCCCGGACCTTTTGATGAATTCAGCATGACGTGCGCCGTCGAGTCAGCGGCCTTTCTTTTGCGAGCATGTCAGGCACTTTCAAACGGGGACCTTGCGTCCTTGATTGGCACTCTGTCTTTTGGCTAAAGGCATTCCTGATGGAGGTCACTAGCGGCTTACAATCGATGTTCGGTCGGGGCGTTAGCTCAGTTGGTTAGAGCAGAGGACTCATAATCCTTTGGTCGAGTGTTCAAGTCACTCACGCCCTACCATTTCCTACGTTATACTCATTGGCTGAGGCGGCTGTAGCTCAGTTGGATAGAGTACTTGGCTACGAACCAAGGGGTCGTGGGTTCAATTCCTGCCAGCCGCACCAAAAATGAAAGCCTGCAACGAGAGTTGCAGGCTTTTTCTTTTTC
>JANLYY010000256.1:0-2714 GCA_031365885.1 Polaromonas sp.
CCACCTTCGCCCAGATATCAATCTGTTTGTCGATAAAAACCCCCGCCGATTCCGGCGAACCGCCAATGATGTCAATGCCCTGCGCGCTGAGTTTTTTGGCGATGTCCGGGTTCTTCAGCGCCTTGTTGATCTCTTCGTTCATGCGCTTGATCACATCAGGCGGCGTTTTGGCTGGCGCGATGATGGCCCACCAGGCCGGTGCGTCGAAACCTGCAAAACCGCTTTCGGCCACCGTCGGCACATTCGGCAAGTCGGGCGAGCGTTTGCTGGTCGTCACGGCCAGCGGGCGCAGGCGGCCGCTGTCGATGTGCGGCTTGGTGACGAATACCGAGCCGATGGACAGCGGCACATGGCCGGCCACGGCGTCGGTCATCAGCGGGCCGCCGCCTTTGTAGGGCACATGCTGCCAGTCGATGTTGCCGCTTTTGCTCAGCAGCGCCATCGCCAGGTGGCCCAGGCTGCCGGAACCTATGCTGCCGTAGCTGACATTCTTTTTGGCTTTGGCCGCGGCCACCACGTCGGCGAAGGTTTTGTACTCGGAGCCCGAAAAAGTCGCCAGCACCATCGCCGACGTGCCGATGAGCGCGACCGGCGCCAGGTCTTTTTTGGTGTCGAAGGGCATGCCGGGAATCAGCGTGGGGTTGACGCCATGCGTGTCGAACACCACGCCAAAGGTATAGCCGTCAGCCGGTGCTGCCGCTACAAAGGCCGTGCCGATAGAGCCCGACGCGCCGCCTTTGTTTTCAACAATGATGCTCTGGCCGAGCTGCTGGCCCAGCGGCACCGACAGGATGCGCGCCACCTGATCAACCGAGCCGCCGGGCGGGAAGACGGCGACCAGTTTGATCGGCTGTTTGGTGGGCCAGGCTTGGGCCACCGCGTTCACGCTGACTGCGCACAAGGCTGCAGCCGATAGAGCCAAGGCGGTTCTGAAAATCCATGTCGTCATCATTCGATCCTGCAAGTTGAATGGCCTGCAGTGTCGTTTCGGCCCGGGTGCCTCACTATTGCGGATAACACTTAGCGACGTGGCCCGCCGTTCAGCAGGTATCGCCCCACCGCGCATTTTTTGGCGTCAAAATCAGCACATGACCCGACCTTCTCAATTACTGCATCCCCAGCGCGAGCCCGCACCCACCCGCCCTGCCGCCACCGTGCTGCTGCTGCGTGACCGCGGCGGTGGCATCGAAGTGCTGATGACGCGCCGCTCCAGCACGGCCAGTTTTGCGCCCGGCGCCTATGTGTTTCCGGGCGGCGGCATTGACGCGGCTGACGCGCAGTGCCATGCGCAATCGACACGCCGTCCGGGCCAGAGCGACTTGCGACTGACCCAAGCGATTGCTGCCATACGCGAGAGCTTTGAAGAACTCGGCGTGCTGCTGGCGCGCCATGCCGATGGCCGCCATGCCAGCACGGCCGATGTCGAAGGGCTGGATCGTCAGCTGCCGTTTGCGGCGCAGATGCGCGAACGCGGCCTGACGCTGGACGGCGCCGACGTGTTTGTGCTGGCGCACTGGGTGACCGACCGCGACCTGGCGCGCCGTTTTGACGTGCCTTTTCTGGTCGCGCGCATGCCCGAAGGGCAAACGCCGGTGGCCGATGAGTCGGAACAATTTGAGCCGGTGTGGGTGCGCCCGGCCGATGCGCTCGCGCGCCACCACAGCGGTGGGTTTTTCATGATTTTCCCGACCATTCGCACGCTCGAAAAGTTGCAACATTTCACTAGCGTTGATGCGGTGCTGGCCGCCTGCGCCAGCGAAGAACCGCTCTGGACATCATGCCCGCGCGCGGGCTGGCTGGCAGCGAAGGAGGCACGCTATATGGAGCATGAGGCACCGTATGGCGAGCTGGCACTGACCTGCCCCGACGGACAAATCCTGCATGCACTCGACTGGCAGACCGCACAACCGGTGGCCTTGCTGAAAAACCTGATGCGCCTGACCGCGCCCAACCCGGGTGTGATGACCGGCCCGGGCACCAACAGCTACCTGGTGGGTGACCCGAACACCGGCTACATCGTGATCGACCCAGGCCCGGCCGACGCCGACCACATTGAGCGCCTGTGGCGTGCCACCGGCGGCGATATCCGCATGATTGTGTGTACCCATTCGCACCCCGACCATTCCCCCGGCGCCCGGCCGCTGCAGGCCCTGTGCAAGGTTGCGCCGCCGATTTTGGGATTGCCATCAGCTTCCACGGCGCGCGCGGCGAGCGAATTTACACCGGATCGATTGCTACAAAATCAGGAGCTGCTTACGCTCGTGTTTAAAGGGCTACAAGGCGAAACGACCCATACATTGAAGGTCATTCACACGCCCGGCCATGCTGCCAACCACCTGTGCCTGGTGCTGCTCGAAGACGGCATTCTGTTCAGCGGCGACCATATTTTGAACGGCAGCACGACAGTAATCGACCCGCCCGACGGCAACATGAATGCCTACCTCGACTCACTCGACCGCTTGAGTGACGCCTGCGAAAAACACGGCATCGAATTTATTGCCCCGGCCCACGGCCATGTGCTGGGCCATGCCTAAGCCGCCATCGCCGGTCTGTAAGCGCACCGCTTGAGGCGCGAAGCCTAGATCATCGGCGTGTTGCAGGCGCAGCCCGACGGCTCGATGGACGACTGGGTGGCGCTGGCTTATGACGATGTAGACCCACGCATCTGGCCCGTGGCCAAACGGTCGCTGCTGGCGCATGTAGAGCGGGTGCGC
>JANLYY010000266.1:0-13847 GCA_031365885.1 Polaromonas sp.
TGTTAAGAAAATCATTGCCGAGCAACTTGGCGTCGAAGAAGGTCAAGTCACCAATGAGAAAGCCTTCGTGGCAGATCTGGGCGCTGATTCCCTTGACACTGTTGAACTGGTGATGGCTCTGGAAGATGAGTTTGGCATTGAGATTCCAGACGAAGACGCCGAGAAGATCACCACGGTCCAAAACGCGATCGACTACGCGAATACCCACCAAAAGGCTTGACGCCGCTATCAATGCATCAGGGGTTACCCCTTTGCTTCTGTTATTCCCCAGTCTGAAAAGCCGTGTTTGGCCTGTTCAGGCCTCAATCAGGATTTTTCAATGAGTCGTCGTGTTGTCGTGACAGGTCTCGGTTGCGTCAGCCCAGTTGGAAATACGGTTGAGCAGTCCTGGGCCAATCTTCTGGCTGGCAACTCAGGCATAGACCTCATTACCCAGTTTGATGCGGCGAACTTTGCCTGCAGGTTTGCCGGTGAGGTTAAAGGTTTCAATATCGCGGACTACATCCCCGAAAAAGAAGCCCGCCACATGGACCGGTTCATTCATCTGGGGTTAGCGGCTGCGTGCCAGGCAGTGGCTGACAGCGGACTGCCGACCGGGGAAGCGTTAGACGATGAAGCTGCGGTACGAATCGGTTGCAACATCGGTTCCGGCATCGGTGGCTTGCCAATGATCGAACAAACACACGCAGAGCTGGTGAACCGCGGCCCACGCCGCGTATCACCTTTTTTCGTTCCTGCCTCGATCATCAACATGATCTCCGGTCACGTCGCAATCAAGTTCGGCTTCAAGGGGCCGAACATCGCCGTGGTCACGGCGTGTACCACCGGTTTGCATGCTATTGGACTTTCGGCGCGGATGATTGAGTACGGTGATTGCGATGTGATGATTGCAGGGGGTGCCGAAGCGACCGTCTCGCCGTTGGGCATCGGCGGTTTCGCTGCAGCGCGTGCGCTTTCAACCCGCAACGATGATCCGAAGACTGCATCACGTCCGTGGGACCGCGACCGCGACGGCTTTGTTCTTGGCGAGGGCGCTGGGGTTGTCGTGCTTGAAGAGTATGAACACGCCAAAGCGCGAGGCGCAAAAATCTACGCCGAGTTGTCCGGCTTCGGCATGAGTGCTGACGCCTTTCACATGACCGCGCCCGACGTAGACGGTCCACGGCGATCCATGAGCCTGGCGCTAAAGGATGCTTCCATCAACGCTGATCAGGTTCAATACCTAAATGCTCACGGCACTTCTACGCCCTTGGGCGACTTGAACGAAACCAATGCGATCAAGGTTGCGTTTGGCAGTCACGCTAAAAAGCTGACGCTCAGCTCGACCAAATCGATGACAGGTCACCTTTTGGGTGGTGCCGGGGGAATTGAATCGGTTTTTACGGTGCTGGCTTTGCACCATCAAAAAATTCCTCCGACTATCAACCTCTTTAATCAGGATCCCGAGTGCGATCTGGATTTCTGCGCCAACACGGCGCGCGATGCCAAAATTGAATTTGCAGTCAAAAATAATTTTGGTTTTGGCGGTACGAACGGCACACTGGTGTTCAAGCGCGTTTGAGTGGCTCCGGTCATGGTCTACCCAAACATTGGACTGCGGGCAGCCTTGACCAAGCACAACGCCCCGGCGGTGGCCTACCCGATCAGGCATTCGAGAATCCAATGGTGGTTTTCGTGGGCGCTCTGGTCTTCCGGGCTTCTGCTGATATTACTTTGGTGCTGGACTACGATGCGCCTTGATTGGAAAACCGGGATGGGCTGCCTGGCCATGCTAGGGTCTGCATGGATGCTTTATACATTCTGGCATGACGACAGCACCGGTCACCTTGTCTGGAATGGTAGCGGTTGGCGCTTGGAACGTACCACCGCCTCGATAGTGGTTGATGATTTGAAGCTGTCCGTGGTTGCTGACTTGCAGCAACTTTTGCTACTCACACTCGACGAAAATTCGGGGAACCGGTTCTGGCTTTGTGCAGAGCGCGGTGCCTTCCCAGAACGCTGGCTGGATTTCAGGCGGGCGGTATACAGCACCAGCAGATTATCCAACCGGCAGGCGGCAGTCGATCATGTGCCTAGCTAATCGCCCATACGCTTTGGCAAGACCCTGCTGCGATGAGCCCTTTTGCGCAATGGGCGTTGTTTCATGAGTGTCGATTTATCGGCACCTGAGGCCGACAAACCTCTGGACACCGACGCAATGCTGGTAGAACGTACCGTAGCGGGCGACCAAAAGGCATATGAATTATTGGTAATTAAATACCAGCGCCGCATTCAACGTTTGATTGGAAGAATGGTGCGCGATGTCGATCTGGTTGAAGACATTGCGCAGGAGACCTTTATTCGGGCCTATCGCGCTTTGGCGCAGTTCAGAGGCGATGCGCAGTTCTACACCTGGTTGTACCGGATTGCGGTAAATACCGCCAAAAAAGCCTTAATGGAACTAAAAAGAGATCCGACCGTATCCGAAAATTCTTTCAAATCAACAGACGACGATGAAACTTCCCCGATTGAAAACGAACTAACCAGCTCTGAAACGCCTGAAGCAATTCTAGCCAGCAAGGAAATTGCAGTGATGGTAAACGCTGCTATGGAAGCTTTGCCCGAGGAGCTGCGTCAAGCAATCACTTTAAGAGAAATTGATGGATTGAGCTATGAGGAAATTGCGGAAGCGATGAGTTGTCCCATTGGCACTGTTCGGTCAAGAATTTTCAGGGCTCGAGAAGCTATATCGGAGAAGTTAAAGCCGTTGCTAGAAAATAAAACAGGAAAGCGGTGGTGATCTTCTTGTCCCTGATTCTGAACCCGAGTTGCGGACGTAAGCGTATCCATTTTTTGTAAGTCTCCTGCTGCCAGCTCTTTGGACTCGCCCATGAA
The DNA here is from genome assembly GCA_031365885.1 of Polaromonas sp. Classification (GTDB taxonomy): domain Bacteria; phylum Pseudomonadota; class Gammaproteobacteria; order Burkholderiales; family Burkholderiaceae_C; genus Polaromonas. The sequence goes on from JANLYY010000266.1 coordinate 2,875, forward strand.
ACAAATGACAACCCTCCCCCAATCTCAAGAGTTGCTCTCTGCACTTGTTGACGGCCATCTAACTTCTGCGGAATGCATCGTGATCCTCGATGCTTGCAAGAACGATTTGTCTTTACTAAACGAGTGGAACGCTTATCACATGGTCGGGGAGGTATTGCGATCCTCTGCACTTAGGACGGCGCAGGGCGGTGACATGGCGTTTGTGAGTCGGGTGCAGCATCGTCTCGCTTCTGAAGTGGCACCTGCTGGAGAAGCGTCTCGCTTCAATTCGGCTCTCCGCTTGCAATCCCAGGAGCAAGCCATCATTTCGGCTCGAACGAAAAATGCCGGATCCGGTCAAAACGCGGCAAACGACGTGAGTTTTGGCTGGAAGATGGTGGCAGGCGTTGCTTCGCTAGCTGCAGTTTGCGCTGTTGCCTGGGGAGCCACAGGGTTCTTGTTGCGAAACGATGCGCCTCAATTTGCGCTGGATCAAGGCAACGTACAGCTGGTCATCTCTTCGCCGATGGGATTGATAGTGCGGGATAGCCGGCTTGAAGAGCAGCTATCAGACCATCGGCAACTTGGCGGCGCCGCCGCCCTCCAAATGCCTTCCGGATTTTTTCGCAACACTGCATTCGAGACGCCAAAGACTGGTGGACGTTAAGTGAAAATTTTGCGTTTTGATTGGGAAATATAGATGTTCCAAAAAGTTGATTCCAATCGAATCAAATGCTTGGCGCTCCTATTGTGGGTATTCTTTGCTACCCACTTTGTAGCGGCTCAGGCGCTACAGCCGGCGGCAACGGAGGCCGACACCGGAACTTCGACAGATGCTCGGATCATTAATGATTGGCTGATGCGCACGCATGAAGCATCCAAGCGATTGGCCTACACCGGAACTTTTGTGGTTTCCTCTGGTGCTGCTATTTCTAGCTCCAAGATTTGGCATGTTTGCGAGGGAAGCCAGCAAATAGAACGTGTAGAAACCCTGAGCGGTGCGCCCCGATCTACCTTTAGGTACAACGACCAAGTCGTTACCTTCATGCCAGAGCAAAAACTGATGCGTAGCGAGACCACAGAGTCACTTGGCATGTTCCCAGAACTCCTTCAGTCCGCTGACAGTCGGGTGGCAGATTTTTACAAGCTTCGTGAGGAGGGCGTTGAGCGTGTTGCGGGACTTGACGCAAATGTGGTGGTATTGGTGCCAAAAGACAAGTTGCGGTTCGGATATCGGGTGTGGACCGAACAAAAGCGGGGGCTGGTTGTCAAACTGCAAACTCTCGATGGTTTTGGAAAGGTTTTGGAGCAAGCAGCCTTTACGGAGCTTCAACTGGATGCTCCGGTGAGGATGGACAAGCTGGTGCAGATGATGGGCAAGGTAGATGGTTATCGGATCGAAAAATCGCCACTTATCAAAACCACGGCCACTGTCGAAGGTTGGTCAATGAAAGTCCTTGTACCTGGCTTCAAATCCGTGACTTGTTATAAGCGACCTGGTAGCGCGGTTGGTGGGGGAACAGGTGGTGAAGCAGTGCAATGGATTTTTTCGGATGGCCTCGCTTCAGTGTCTGTTTTCTTGGAGTCATTTGATCGACAGCGTCATGACAAGGAATCCAGCTTGTCAGTGGGTGCAACACAAACGCTTAGCAAGCAGATGGGCGAGTTCTGGCTGACAGTTATGGGCGAAGTTCCGATGTCTACTTTGCGAATTTTTGCAGGCAATCTTGAGCGTAAAAAATGATTACAAACTGATTTAATTAATTCGGGTCAGTGGCTTTTTAGTTGCGATGGTTCACCGTTTACGTTCACCATTTTTAGTTGAGTTCATATAGTGAGTTTCAAATTTTCCAACAGGGCTGAAACATGTTTAATGTGTGTTTGAATAAATTGCGTGGTTATACGTTAGCAGTGACTGTGACTGCTTTTGCATCGATGTTGTCTCCTTCTCAGGCTTGGGCGCAAGCTCGCGCTTTGCCCGACTTTACGGATCTGGTCGATCAGGTGGGTCCATCGGTTGTCAATATTCGTACTCTTGAAAAAGCAAAACCGGTCGGAGCCGGCGGTACTGATGAGCAGATGCTGGAGTTTTTTAAACGTTTTGGCATACCAGTGCCGCCGAATATGCCGCGAGCTCCGCGATCAGACCGCAACCAGCCCCAGCCCGACGAGGATCAGCCCAGAGGAGTCGGCTCCGGATTCATCTTGACCGCTGACGGCTTTGTCATGACCAACGCTCACGTGGTAGAAGGTGCAGACGAGGTGCTCGTGACGTTGCCCGATAAACGCGAATTCAAGGCCAAAATTATCGGTGCTGACAAGCGGAGCGATGTTGCTGTGGTCAAGATTGATGCGGCGGGTTTGCCGGCTGTGAAAATTGGCGACATCAGCCGACTAAGGGTAGGGGAATGGGTAATGGCTATCGGCTCGCCGTTCGGGCTTGAAAATACAGTCACTGCGGGCATTGTTAGTGCGAAGCAGCGTGACACGGGCGACTACCTGCCGTTTATCCAGACCGACGTAGCCATCAATCCAGGCAATTCTGGCGGCCCGCTGATTAATATGCGGGGGGAGGTTGTCGGTATTAATAGCCAAATCTATTCACGCTCTGGCGGGTTTCAGGGCATTTCCTTTGCTATTCCTATCGATGAAGCCACACGGGTGTCTGACCAACTCCGTAGTAGCGGTCGGGTAACGCGTGGCCGGATCGGGGTGCAGATAGACCAGGTAAGCAAAGAGGTCGCTGAATCCATTGGTCTGGGCAAAGCGCAAGGGGCTCTGGTTCGGGGTGTCGAAAGTGGCGCACCGGCTGAAAAAGCTGGCATCGAAGCGGGTGACATCATTACGCGCTTCGATGGAAAACCCATCGAGAAGTCGAGCGACCTTCCGCGTATGGTGGGCAACGTCAAGCCAGGTACCAAGTCCACGATCACGGTTTTCAGACGCGGCAGCCTTAAGGATTTGTCGGTGGTGATAGCGGAAGTCGAGCCTGAAAAGCCGGTGCGCAAGGTGGCCGCGTCGGAGCCAAAATCTCCAGTTGCCGGTCCGGCACAGGCATTGGGCCTGATGGTGAGCGACTTGCCCGACGCTCAGAAAAAGGAGCTGAAGGTCAAGGGCGGCGTCAAGGTTGATGCTGCCGAGGGTATTGCCTCTCGCGCAGGCTTGCGCGAGGGTGACGTGATCGTGGCTATTGCCAACTTCGAGATTGCTTCGGTGAAAGAGTTTGAAAGTGCGCTTGCAAAGATCGACAAGAGCAAGGCCGTCAACGTTTTATTTCGACGTGGAGAGCTGGCGCAATATGCGCTGATCAGACCGGCCCGATGACCTGACTCAGTTCAGTCAAGAAGCCCCTAGATTGCTGTTCTGGTAGGAGGCGCCGGAACCGCACAAGCGGATAGAAACTCTACATCTCGGAAGGGGTGAATTTCTTTTTCTCAGGTCTCGGGCACGCAAAAAAAAATATTTTTAATCGGTACAGCCGTCGTCGAAAAGTTAGTATCTGCAAACTTTGAAGAGCTGTAACACGCGGCAGTGGTTAGAATAACGACAAATGACCCGCCGCTTTTTACGTAAAAATGCTCGGCTCCTCGCCAAGGCGATCAGAATCCAACACTTCGCGGATTGATCCACAGATCGCCCACAAGTTGTTCATGTTTTGGGATTGGCAGTGTTAACAACCTGTGTATAACTTCCTTGTTGTTGACCTGCAACGACAAAAATTTGAACCGTGTAAGGCTGTTCGGAACTAGGTTTTTGCCTACAATGAGGTTCCAACTATCGCAGTTGCCATAGATTGTTGGTTCAGGGCGCGTCCTCACTCGACGCGCCCTTTTTTATGGCTAATTGCAAGCCCTTGTTATCGCTTCGCAATACTTTCAAGTACTTAGGCGCTCCCCTTGATGAACAACATCAGAAATTTTTCGATCATCGCGCACATAGATCACGGCAAATCAACGCTTGCTGATCGCCTCATCCAGCGCTGCGGAGGGCTGCAGGATCGCGAGATGAGTGCACAAGTTCTTGACTCGATGGATATCGAAAAAGAGCGTGGGATAACCATCAAGGCACAGACTGCAGCGCTTCAATACAAGGCAGTGGATGGACAGATATACAACCTCAATCTGATTGATACGCCAGGTCATGTGGACTTCTCTTATGAGGTGAGTCGTTCGCTGTCGGCATGTGAAGGCGCGCTGCTCGTAGTCGATTCGAGCCAGGGCGTTGAAGCGCAAACAGTTGCGAACTGCTACACCGCGCTGGATCTCGGTGTGGAAGTTGTGCCAGTTCTCAACAAGATGGACTTGCCGCAGGCTGATCCGGAAAACGCCAAGCAGGAAATCGAAGAAGTCATTGGCATTGACGCGACTGACGCCATCCCGTGCAGCGCCAAGACCGGCATGGGCATCGATGAGATTCTGGTAGCTGTTGTTGCACGAATTCCTGCGCCCAGAGGCAACCCAGCCGGGCCTTTACGCGCAATGATCATTGACAGCTGGTATGACGCGTATGTTGGCGTGGTGATGCTTGTTCGCGTGGTCGATGGCCGCTTGGCCAAGGGTGATCGCATCAAGCTCATGGCCAGTGAGGCCACTTACAACGCCGAGCAGCTCGGCGTCTTTACGCCCCACACCGAGCCTCGCCCTTCGCTGGAAGCAGGACAGGTGGGCTTTGTGATTGCAGGCATCAAGGAACTCCAGGCGGCCCGAGTGGGCGATACCATCACTCAGATCAAACCCGGCAGCGGCGGTGCTGCGGCCACGGCGACAGAGGCTTTGCCCGGCTTCAAGGAAATTCAGCCCGCGGTTTTCGCTGGTCTCTACCCGTCGGAGGCGAGTGAATATGAGTCGCTGCGTGACGCGCTGGAAAAGCTCAAGCTCAATGACGCATCGCTGCACTACGAACCCGAGGTCAGCGAGGCGCTTGGCTTTGGTTTCCGCTGTGGTTTTCTCGGCCTGTTGCACATGGAGATTGTGCAGGAGCGACTTGAGCGCGAGTTTGATCAGGACTTGATCACCACAGCGCCCAGCGTGGTGTACGAGGTGCTGAAAGCCGATGGCGAAATCATCAGGGTCGAAAACCCGTCGAAAATTCCGGATTCCGGGCGCGTGACTGAAATCCGGGAACCGATAGTTACCGTGCATCTCTATATGCCGCAAGACTACGTTGGCGCCGTCATGACGCTGGCCAACCAGAAGCGGGGCGTGCAGCTCAACATGGCCTACCACGGCAAACAGGTCATGCTGACCTATGAAATGCCGCTGGGTGAGATCGTGCTCGATTTTTTCGACAAGCTCAAATCGGTGTCGCGCGGGTATGCGTCAATGGACTACACCTTCAAGGAATTTCGCGCGTCCGACGTGGTGAAAGTCGATATCTTGCTCAACGGTGAGAAGGTCGACGCGCTGTCCATCATCGTCCACCGAAGCCAGTCAGCGTATCGGGGTCGAGCCGTTGTCGCCAAAATGCGAGAGATCATTTCCCGGCAGCAATTTGACGTCGCGATCCAGGCTGCCATCGGAGCCAACATAATTGCCCGTGAGACAATCAAAGCTTTGCGCAAGAACGTAATCGCCAAGTGTTATGGCGGTGATATTTCACGCAAGCGCAAGCTTCTCGAAAAACAAAAAGCAGGTAAAAAACGCATGAAACAGATCGGTTCAGTAGAAGTTCCTCAAGAGGCGTTCCTCGCTATTTTGCAGGTGGAAGACTAATGTTGGGTGCCATGAGTTCGATCACTGGGCTGGTGCTGGCAATTTTCGTCGGCTACGGTGCAGCCTGGTATCTCGGCGTCGTCGAAGGTAACTTCTCGGTGCTGCTTTTTCTGGCAGCTGTTGTCACTGGTATCTACTGGGTCGCCGAGCGCCTTTATTTTTTGCCGCAACGACGCAAAAAGGTGTCAGCGCTGGAGCATGGCAACGCGCAGCGGCGCGCCGAGTTGGGGAAAATGGGCATCAGTCAGGTTGACGACAACCTGGCCGATGCCAGGGTGCGGCTCATCATGCAGCCCTGGTGGCTGGACTGGACAGCAGGGCTCTTCCCGGTGATCCTCGCAGTGTTCCTGCTGCGATCTTTTTTGTTTGAGCCGTTCAAAATTCCGTCCGGTTCGATGATTCCCACGCTGCTGGTCAATGACCTGATTCTGGTCAACAAATTTCACTACGGCGTGCGCCTGCCGGTCATCAACGTCAAGATTTTTGACAATAACAGTCCGCAGCGCGGCGATGTGATGGTGTTTCGCTATCCGCCCAAACCGAGCCTCGACTACATCAAGCGTGTCGTGGGTGTGCCAGGTGACGAGGTGGCCTACCTGAACAAGACGCTAACGGTAAACGGCAAACCGTGGCCCAAAACGCCGTTGCCGGATTTTTTAGACAGCGACTCCATGCGCTACTCCAAACAGTTCGATGAAAATAACGGCAGCAAATCCTACCGTTTGCTCAACGAGGACGACCGGCCAGCCTTCGTTCCCGGTGCCGATGACTTTCCGTTCAAAGAAAACTGTCGCTACAGCAACCTGGGTGTGGTTTGCAAGGTTCCCGAGGGGCACTATTTCATGATGGGCGACAACCGCGACAATTCGTTGGATTCGCGCTTTTGGGGGTTTGTGCCCGAGAAAAATATCGTCGGTCGAGCGTTCTTTGTGTGGATGAACTTCGGCAATTTGAAGCGTATCGGTAGTTTTGATTGAGTCGTTGTCAGCTCACGGCCACGAAAACAACATTAAAAGAGATAAATATGAAACATCGGCAACGCGGCATTTCCCTGATTGGGCTTCTATTTGTGGGCGGCGTGATTGCCTGCGTATTTCTCATCGGCGCCCAGGTGGCGCCAACGATGATCGAGTTTCAGGCCATCACCAAGGCTGCCACCAACGCCAAGGCTGGCAATACCGTGCCGGAAGTTCGTTCAATTTTTGACAAAGCGGCCCAGATCGACGACATCAAGTCGATCTCCGGCAAGGATCTGGTTGTCAGCAAAGAAGGCGATAAGACTGTCGTGACCTTTGCCTACACGCGTGAAATCCATCTGGCTGGTCCGGCGTATTTACTGCTGAAGTACGACGGCCGATCAAAATAAGTGGCGACCAAGTCAAGCCCGGATCTGATCGCCCTGCAACAGCGTTTGCAGCACCAGTTTGCCGATCCGAAAATGTTGGCGCAGGCGCTGACCCACCGCAGTTTTTCTTCAGACCACAACGAGCGCATTGAATTTCTGGGTGACTCCGTCCTAAATCTGGCTGTCGCAGCCATGTTGTACGAGCAGCTCAGCGAGCTGCCGGAAGGCGATTTGTCGCGCGTGCGGGCCAATCTGGTCAAGCAGGAAACACTGCACCAGATGGCAGTAGTTCTCGGTCTGCCTTCCTTGCTACGGCTGGGCGAAGGCGAGGCCAAGTCCGGTGGTCAAAAGCGGCCGTCCATCCTGGCTGATGCCCTTGAAGCCGTGATCGGCGCTGTCTACCTCGATGCCGGATTTTCCAAAGCCGAAGAGTTGGTCCGCCGGCTGTTCAAAGACGTGGACATCAACCCGCAAATGCCTGCCATCGGCAAAGACCCGAAAACCGAACTGCAGGAGTGGCTGCAAGGGCGCAAAATGAATCTACCTATCTACAGGGTGGTGGGCACGATGGGCGCCGCGCACAAGCAGACCTTTGATGTGGAATGCGAAATTTCGGAGTACGGTCGGGCCGAGCGTGGCATTGGTGGCTCGCGCCGGGCCGGCGAGCAAGCTGCTGCAGCCGCCATGCTGATGTTTGTCAAAACAATAGATGGCTGACTGGCTTCCCAAACCGGACTGCACGTTACCCCGACCTCAGCCGCACACCGGCTGAAGTTCAACTGAATCGAAAAGCCATGAGCACAGGTAAAAAACAGCCTAAAAAACCGGTAGAAACGTCGGAATCGATGGCGCCGCTGGTAAAGCCTTCCACAAAATCGACCGACCTGTCTTCAAGTGGTGCATCGCAGTCGCCCGATGCGCCTGATGCGCTTGAAGCCATGCTGGCACAAGCCTTTACCAAGCGAGCAGCGGCCGACGCCGTTCCCAATAGCCTGCCGGTTGGGGAGCAACGCTGCGGCCTGATCGCCATCGTCGGCAAGCCCAACGTCGGCAAATCGACCTTGCTCAATGCGCTGGTGGGGCAAAAGGTCAGCATCACCTCACGCAAGGCGCAAACCACCCGCCACCGCATCACCGGCATGCGCACGGTCGGCGCCACGCAGTTTGTTTTCGTCGATACGCCTGGTTTTCAGACCCGGCACGGTAATGCGCTGAACCGGTCGCTAAACCGCACGGTAGTCGGCGCTGTCAACGACGTCGATTTGATCGTGTTCGTGGTCGAAGCCGGGCAGTTCAACCAGGCCGATGACAAGGTACTGAGCCTGCTGCCTGCCAAAACCCCTGCCATCTTGCTGGCCAACAAGTTCGATCTGATTCACCGCCGCGCCGACATTGCGCCGTGGCTCAAAGCGATGCAGGAACGGCATAATTTTGCCGAATTTGTGCCCATGTCGGCCAACAACGCCAAAGATGTCGAGCGATTGTTTGGCATTTGTGAGAAGTATCTGCCGCAGCAGCCGTGGATGTACGGCGCTGACGAGCTGACCGACCGCAGCGACCGCTTCATGGCCGCCGAGATCATTCGCGAGAAGCTTTTTCGCCTGACAGGCGACGAGCTGCCGTACACGTCGACCGTGGTGATCGACCAATACGCCGAAGAGGGCAACCTGCGACGCATCGCCGCCACCATCATCGTTGAGCGCGACGGCCACAAGGGCATGATCATTGGCGAGAAGGGCGAAAAGCTCAAACGCATCGGCACCGAAGCGCGGCACGAGCTGGAAACGCTGACTGGCGCAAAGGTGTTCCTTGAAATCTGGGTCAAGGTTCGCTCAGGCTGGGCCGACGATGAAGCGCGCGTCAAGACTTTCGGCTACGAGTGATATGGCCACCACTCGGTTATTGGGGTCAGACGCCAATTTCGCTGCGGTGCGGAGCACCGCACTCTCCGGGCGAGCCTTTGGCTCGGCGAATTTGGACTCTGACCCCAGAAACCTGCTGCCCCCCGAGGGGGCTGCTGCGCCTGCGGCCCGGCAAAGCCGGTTCCGCGGCCCCTGCTTGCATTTCATTATTTCTTCTGATTGAACTGCTGGCCTTTTGCCTGACCTCTCATCTTGGCCACCAAACGCATCAGTGACGAGCCTGCCTATGTGCTGCACCGTTACGACTGGAGCGAATCCAGTCTGATTCTGGAAATCTTCACGCGCCAGTACGGGCGCATTGCACTGGTGGCACGCGGGGCGAAAAAACCCAGCTCCAGTTTCCGGCCGATTTTGCTGCCGCTGCAGCCGTTGCATCTTGCTTTTGGTGGTGATGCCGAAATTCTCACCCTGAAAAGCGCCGAATGGCAGGGCGGCCATGTCATGCCGACCGGCGATGCGCTGCTGTCGGGCTACTACCTCAATGAATTATTGATGCGCCTGCTGGCCCGGGACGACCCGCATCCGGCCCTGTTTGATGCCTATGCCGCCACCGTTCAGCTGATTGCCAGCCAAGGCCTGGATGCAGCGCAAATCACGCTACAAATTGCCTTGCGCGCCTTTGAGCTGCGATTGCTGCGCGACATCGGTCTGCTGCCCATGCTGAATATGGAAACCGCGACACTGGCACCGCTGACCGCGCAAACCGGCTATGTGCTAGTGGCCGAAGCCGGCCTGCGCCAGGCGCATGGTGATGACCGCAGCAGTCTGCCGGGCGCACAATGGCAGCAATTGCAGCTGGCGCTGGAGGAAACTGCGCTTTTTTCTGACACCATGAGAGCCTGTATTCCGGGACTCAATGAACTGAAAACGCAGCTGCGGGCGCTGCTGCACTACCATTGCGGCGTCAAGGTCTTGAAAACCCGGCAAATGATGATCGATCTGCAAGCGTTTTAACGAGCTAGACGTTCCTCAAACGAGGCCCAATGAGCCCTAAAATCAAAAGTTGACGCCATGAAACTCGCTCTAAAAATCCCCAGAAAAATCGGTGGAAGCGCGGCTCACTCCAACCCGCCGGGCTACCCGGCGCCGACGCAGCATTTCCCCAAAACCGTGCTGTCGGTCAACATCAACAAAGTCGCGCTGCTGCGCAACACACGCCACCTCGACATCCCCAGCGTACGCCGCGCCGCCGAGCTGTGCCTGGAAGCCGGTGCCCATGGCATCACCGTGCATCCCCGGCCCGACCAGCGCCACATTCGCTCCGATGATGTGTACGAGATTGCCGCGCTGATGAAAGACTGGCCGCATTGCGAGTTCAATATCGAAGGCAACCCGCTGCACAACTTGATGGATTTTGTGCATGACCTCGCGGCGCGCGGTCTGCCGCTGCACCAGTGCACGTTTGTGCCCGACAGCGAAAACCAGTTCACCAGCGACCACGGCTGGAACTTGTCCCAGGATGCAGAAAAGCTGGCACCGCTGATCGCGCAGGCGCATGACCGCAACGTGCGCGTCAGCCTTTTCATGGACCCGATCGCCGAAGCCATGGCCGCTGCCAAAGCGGTCGGCGCTGACCGCGTCGAGTTCTACACCGAAAGCTATGCCCGCTCACACGCCGATGGTCATGACGCTGAAGCATTAAGCCGTTTTTCCCAGGCAGCACAAGCGGCGGCAGCTATCAATTTGGGAGTAAACGCCGGCCATGACCTCAACCGCGACAACCTCACCGGCTTTCTGCGCGCCGTGCCAGGCGTGCTCGAAGTCTCGATCGGCCATGCGCTGATCGCCGATGCGCTGGAGTTGGGCTATACGGCCACGGTGAACGACTATCTGCGCTGTATTGACGAAGCATTCGTGCGCGCATGAATGCGCTCAGCCAGCAATTTTCCGCCGGGCCGCCCCAAGGAAAATTAGCCCCCTCGGGGGGCAGCGAAGGACACGTGAGTGCCGAGCGTGGGGGTCATTTTTTCGCCGGGCCGCCCCAAGGAAAATTAGCCCCCTCGGGGGGCAGCGAAG
>JANLYY010000195.1:0-40190 GCA_031365885.1 Polaromonas sp.
TGAAGAGATTGCCACCACCATCCTGCAAGAGATCAGACCGGAGCGTCTGGATTACTGATTCGCTATTGTTTTAATAGCTGCTAGCGCAGGTAATTCGTGGGCTAGGAGGCTATTTGGTATCTAAAGGTATTAAAGCGCCAACATCAGACCTTCGCCATGCAGCCACGGGCCGCGCGCAGTCCAATTGCGAACCATTCTCAATTGAAGTAAACTCCCGATCACACCAGCCCGCCAGCTCCGGTCCTGCAGGACCTTTTCAGAGCCCAGCCAAGCCATAGTTTATCACCCGGCCGATTGCCCTTTTCAGGCACGGCTGCGCATGGATCTTGCCCTCATGAACCCTCAAATCCCGCCCCTTCAACGGCGCGTTCTACTTCAATTCGGCGGTCTGCCCCTTCTGGGCGCGGCTGGCTTCCTGCTTGCAAGCTGCCGAGCCTCCGACAAACCGGCGGCCGCAAAACCGTCGACGCAACAAGCCGCCAACCACTACGCCAAAACGCATCTGGTCGCCAACCGGGCCAGCTACAACGCCAAATTCGTTGATGCCGGTTTCGTCAATGCCTGGGGCATTGCGATTCGCCCCGCAGGCGCTGGCGGTCACTTCTGGGTCGGGGCTGGTGGCACGAGCTGGCAGTACGTCGGTGATGTGCAGAAATCTGCGGACGCCGCCTTGAAGCCGCTGTTTCAGGACGGCCTGAAAAAAGTCGCCGTGCCGGGTGCGGATGCACTGCCCAGCGAGGCCAGTACCGGCAAAACCACCGGTGTGGTTTACAACGGCGCTGAAGTTAACAGCACCAACTTCCGCGTCAGCGGCCAGACGGCAAGCAGCATCACATTTGACGGCTCGGCCCGCTTCGCCTTCGTGACCGACTCCGGCAAGGTCAGCGCCTGGACGGACCGCAGCAGCACCGGCAGCATCGTGCGCGTCGATGGCCCGGCGGCCGAAGTGTATGACGGTGCCGTAGACGGCAGCGCCTTTTTTGGCGTTGCCATCAAGCCGGGCACCTGGGACACGATGTGGCTGGCTGACTTTGGCGCGAATCCGAAGATCGTCACGCTCGACAAAAACTGGAAGAAGGTTGCCACCACCAATTTCGTGAACCCGTTCGGCTCCGGAAAGGACGGCACCGTGGTGCCCGGCGACCCGGTACCCTTCAATATCCAGGCGCTGGGCAGCCGCGTGTTCGTGACCTTCGCCGTCAGCAAGCAGGACCCGGCCAAACCCGGCAGTTTTCACGCGGCGGAAGAAGATGCGCTGGACGCCGCTCTAGAGGCCGCCAGCGGCAACCAGCCCGACAAAGGCAAGCTGGTCGAGTACGACCTGAACGGCCAGCAGGTACGCATCTACGACGACGCCAAACGCCTGAACGCGCCGTGGGGCGTGGCCATCGCGCCGGCTGATTTCGGCCAGCTCTCTGGCGCACTGCTGGTCGGCAACTTCGGCGGCGCCGGCCGCATTTGCGCGTTCGATCTGGCGACCGGCCGGTACATTGACGACCTGCGCGACGGCGCTGGCAAACCGGTCGCCATCGCCGGCCTGTGGGCGCTGCAGTTCGGCAACGGCGAACGCTTGGGCGACAGCAACGCGCTGTATTTCGCCGCCGGCCCGGAAGACGAGGCGGACGGCGTTTTCGGCAGCCTGCGCGTCGCTGATCTGCCTTTTGCGGCTGGTGGCGCACGCCTGTGATGGGCTCCGAACACGTGGTATATACGCTGTGATCGCTATTATATTAGTAGCTGCTTGCGCACGTATTACCTGGGCTAGAGCCCTATTTGGCATAAAAAAAGAGAATTGAGTACCGTTCAGTCCGATTCAACCCACAGCCAAGCCAATCCGGGCTAGCCAACTTCAGAAAGGCTAGTCATGGAACATCTCGCCGCGCTCAGCGCCATTCTTATTCCCATCCTGCCGGCCAGCCTCGTGCTGGTGATTGGCTCGGCCTGGTGGATTTTTCGCCGATGAGGTCGTGAGCCGGTTTCAAGACCGGGCCGATTTTGTGGCACGCTTGCGGCTATGCGCGCGCCGACCCATTTTTCGTTGACCACCGGCAATTTGATGCTTGCCGCCGAGGGGGCATCGCAGCGGAGGCGTCTCAGCCGCAACGCGCTGATTGCGCTGGTCGTGGCGGGGTTGCATGTGGGCTTGCTCGTGCTGCTGCAAAGCGGCCTGTTGATGCGAACTGCCGAGCTGCTGGTACCGGTGCAAGTGCTGGCGCGGCTGATGGAGCCGCCGGTCGTTGCACCACCCCCGCCTGTCATAGACCCGCCGCGGCCGGTTGCCAAAGCACCGCCGCCCGTGGCAAAACCCCTGCTGCCGCGTGCAGAAGCAACACCTGAAAAACAACCGCAGGCCACCCCACGCCCCCAGCCCGCACCGCAGCCGCAAGCCGTTGCAGAACCTGCGCCTTCCCCTGCGCCCAACGCGCCCACTGCCCTGCCCTTGCCGCCGCAGCCAGCGCCCATTACTACCGCACCTGCTGCGCCCGCGCTGCCTGCCATTCAGCCGCCCTCTAGCGACGCAGACTATCTGCAGAATCCGCAGCCCAGATACCCCGAGAGCAGCCAGCGCCTCAATGAGCAGGGCACCAGCACTATCCGCGTGCTGATTGGTGCCGATGGCCAGCCGCAACGCGCCGAAATCGGTAAGTCCAGCGGCTTCGACCGGCTGGACCGGGCCGCGCTGGCCACCGTGATGCGCTGGCGCTATGTGCCCGGCAAGCACAATGGCGTGCCCGAGGCGATGTGGTTCAGCGTGCCCATCGTCTGGAAGCTGACAAACCCATAGCCCTGGCAAATCCAGTCTGGAGATCCGATTCATGAATTCACAATTCGACCTTGCCAACGTTTGGGCGCAAGGCGACATCATCACCAAATCGGTGGCGGTTTTGCTGCTGCTGATGTCGCTGGCGTCATGGATGGTCATCATCATCAAGACGCTGGACCTCATCAAGTACAAAAAAATTGCCCGCGCGGCTGAGGCTTTCTGGCACAGCGAAGACTTCGACTCCGCTCTGGCCCGGCTGGGCGCTGATCCGACCAATCCATTCCGGCAGCTCGCGCTCGAAGGCCGCGAAGCCACGCTACATCACCGCGATACGCGGGCGCAGCTGCACAACGCGCTCGACATGAGCGACTGGGTCACGCGCACGCTGCGCAACGCCATTGATGAATTCACGTCGAAGCTGCAGTCGGGGCTGGCGATTCTGGCGTCGGTAGGCTCCACGGCCCCGTTCGTGGGCCTGTTCGGCACCGTCTGGGGCATCTACCACGCGCTGCTGTCGATTGGCATGGCGGGCCAGGCCACGATTGACAAGGTGGCCGGGCCAATCGGCGAGTCACTGATCATGACGGCACTGGGCCTGGCCGTCGCCATTCCGGCGGTGCTGGGCTACAACGCGCTGGTGCGGGGCAACAAGGGCGTGTTGCAAAAGCTCAACCGTTTTGCCCATGACCTGCATGCCTACTTCGTAACAGGCGCGCGCGTCGGCAGCGGCGGCGCAGCCAATGTAGTACCGATGAAAAAAGCCTGATCCATTGCCAAGCTCACTGAAGGAATAAACCATGGCTTTTGGAACGCAAGACTACAACGACGAGGGGGACGACGTGATGAACGAGATCAACATGACGCCGCTGGTCGATGTGATGCTGGTACTGTTGATCATCTTCATCATCACGGTGCCGGTGATGAAGCACGCGGTCAACATCGACCTGCCACGCGCCAGCAATGAGGCACTGAATGTCAAACCAGAAACCGTGCGCCTGAGCGTCGATGCAGCGGGCAGCTATTTCATCAATGACGCGCCGATTGCCGATGACGCGTTGGCGCCGCGCCTAAAAGAGGCCGCAGCGCAAAATCCGCAACCTGAGCTGCATATACGCGGCGACAAGTCGGTGCGCTACGAACGGGTGGCGCAGGCGATGGCGACCGCGCAGCAAGCCGGGCTGCGCAAAATTGGTTTCATCACGGAGCCCAAAAACTGACAGATACCAGGGATTTACGGATTTCGGCCTTGACTCTTAGATGAGAATGATTATCATTGAAGTAGTCTCAACTTGTGTTGGTGAGCCCATCATGACATTGTCTCTTTCCCCATCCGCCTCCCTAAAGCCGCAAGGTTCAACTGCATTCCCGGCGGCGCCAATGCACCCGGTAAACAACGGATCACCAGCAGGCGGCGTGAACAGCACCGACATTTTGCGAGGCGAAAAAGTCGTCGCGATTCACCACAATGGCCTCACCTACCGCCTGCAGGCGACTCGCCTGGGCAAACTCATCCTGACTAAGTAGCCTGGAGGTCTGGCTGTCAGGGCTCTTCGTGGGGCGATCCGGGGCCTGTTGCAGGCTCCGGGGTCGTTTTAGCCAGCCAACAGCTGCTTGCGGCTGCCTAGCCAGGCTTTTTTTCCTCAGTTCAAAGCCCGATAGCCGCCATGCCAGCCCGTGCAATCTGCGCATCTTCTGTCGACTTCACGCCGCTGACGCCAACAGCGCCGATGCACTGCCCGTCTTTCATGATCGGAACGCCGCCTTCAAGCATGCCCTGGATATACGGTGCCGACAAAAACGAGGCGCGGCCACCGTTGATCACGTCTTCATAGACCTTGCTCTCGCGCCGGCCCATCGCTGCCGTGTTGGCCTTGGCGGGTGCGATGTGCGCGGAAATCGGTGGCGCACCATCAAGCCGCTGCAGGTGCAACAAATGTCCGCCGTCATCGACGATGGCAATCGTCACGGCCCAGCTGTTTTTGAGCGCTTCAGCTTCGGCGGCGGCGGCAATTGCCTTGATGTCGGCAGATTCAAGGAGGGCTTTGGTTTTCATAGTGTGTAAAGTCTGGTTGGCAAAACCGGTGAGCATACGCAACTTCTGCCGCCATTCGCGCTGGAATTTCAGCCAATTTGACTGTTACAGCCGTGACCAGAAATCCCTTATTGAAAATAGGGGCCGGCCCGCCTGCTTGAAAAACCCTTGCCTACCCCTAAAATGTACTCGTCAGCGTGTGCTGACCTTCTGGAGACGAATTCAATGACCGAGAACGTTCAAACTCTTGACTACAGCGTTGCCAATGCCGCAGTGCAACGCAACAAGGTGCTGCGCAACACGTACTGGCTTTTGGCGCTGAGCTTGCTGCCGACGGTTGCCGGCGCATGGCTGGGTGTGGCGACCGGCATCACGCAGGCACTGACCGGCGGGCTGGGCCTGGTCGTGTTTCTCGGCGGCGCGTTCGGTTTCATGTACGCCATCGAGAAAACCAAAAATTCCGCCGCTGGCGTTCCAGTACTGCTGGGCTTCACTTTCTTCATGGGCCTGATGCTGTCGCGCATGATCGGCATGATTCTGGGCTTCAGCAATGGCTCGCAGCTGATCATGACCGCGATGGGCGGCACGGCCGGTGTGTTCTTCGTCATGGCTACCATGGCCAGCTTGATCAAGCGCGATATCTCGGGCATGGGCAAGTGGCTTTTCGTAGGCGCGCTGGTCGTGATGGTCGGCAGCATCGTCAACGTGTTCGTCGGCTCGACAGCCGGCATGATGGCCATCTCGGTCGCCGTGATCGGTATTTTCAGCGCCTACATGCTGTATGACTTAAAGCAGATTCTCGACGGCGGCGAGACCAACTACATCAGCGCCACGCTGGCTTTGTATCTGGATATTTTCAACGTGTTCCAGGCCCTTTTGGCCCTGCTGGGCATCATGGGCGGCGAGCGCGACTGACGCTTCGTCACTCACTCACTAAAAAAAGGGCCTGCGGGCCCTTTTTTGTTTTCAGATTCACGGCCGCTGCGCCGGGCCGCTCCAAGCAATGCCAGCCCCCTCGGGGGGCAGCGTATTACGCGAAGCGAAAAGCGTGGGGGCGCTATTTACGCCGGGCAGTCCCAAGCAAGGCCAGCCCCCTCGGAGGGGAGAGCGCTACCCGAAGTGAGCGAACGTGGGGGCTCGTTCAAAAGTTGCCATGGATTCAACATGCGCCGTATGCGGAAACATGTTGATCACTCCAGCGGCGGTGCAGCGATAACCGCTTTCCACCAGCAAGCCCGCATCCCGTGCCAGCGTCGCCGGGTTGCAGCTGACGTAAACGATGCGCTGCGGCGGCGTCCACCCACCGAGCGCCAGACTTTGTTGATTCGCGCCGTCATCACACGGCACGCCCGTCACGATTTGCTGATGCAGAGCGGCCAGCGATTTGAATAACTCAAACGCTCCTTCGCGCGGTGGATCGACCAACCACTTGTCAGCCGCGCCGTCTTTCACCAGCAACGCCGGCGTCATTTCAAAAAGATTTCTTGCTACGAATTTAGTAGCTGCCAGCGCACGTTTTGTCTGGGCTGAAGCCTTATTTCGTTCAAAATTCTGCTTCGAACGGACTACCAGCACGTCGCTGCCTTCAATGCCCAGCACCTCGCGCGCCTTCGTTGCCAGCGGCAGCGTGAAGTTGCCCAGACCGCAAAACCAGTCGATCACACGCTCGTCCGGCTGCACGCCCAGCAGGCGCAGCGCGCGCGACACCAGCACCTGGTTGATGAACGGGTTGACCTGCGTGAAATCGGTCGGCTTGAAAGGCATGACGACGCCAAATTCGGGCAGGCTGTAATTGAGTTCCGGCACATCCTCGTCGAGCAGTTTCACCGTATCCAGCCCGCCCGATTGCAGCCACCACTGCAGGCCGGAGTGCACCAAGGCAAAGTCCCGCAGACGCGCCCGATCAGCCTCGCTGAGCGGCCCCATATGCCGCAGCACCAGCGCGGTCACTGCATCGCCGCAAGCCAGCTCAATCTGCGGCAGGGTTTCCTTGGCGTCCATGCTGCCGATCAGCGCGCGCAGCGGCAGTAGCAGGTCGCTGACGTGCGGCGGCAGCACATGACATTCGCGCATGTCGGCCACATACGCGCTTTTGCGCTCATGAAAACCCACCAGCACTTCACCTTTCTTGCGCACGTAGCGCACTGACAGCCGCGCCCGGTAGCGGTAGCCCCAGGCCGGGCCTTCAATCGGCCGCAGCAGCATCTCAGGCTTCAGCTTGCCGATGTGCTGCAGCGCGTCCTCCAGCACCCGCTGCTTGACGGCGACCTGCGCGCTGGCGTGCAGATGCTGCATCTTGCAGCCGCCACAGGCGCCGGTGTGCATGCCGAAATGCGGGCACGCCGGGCGTACGCGCTGCGACGATTCACGATGCACGGCCAGCAAGGTGGCCTTCTCAAAGCTGCTTTTTTTGCGGTACACATTCGCTGTGACCTGCTCAAAAGGCAAGGCGCCTTCGATGAAAACGACCTTGCCGTCGGCACGGTGGGCGATGCCCTGCGCTTCGATGTCGAGCGACTCAACTTCGAGCAGATCGAGTGGATATTCTTTGGGTACGGCGCCAGCGTGCGCGGGCAGTGTCTTGATTGCTTCAGTCATGCCCGATTGTCTCAGGCTGCGGACGATCAACAGTCGCAGACCAGCGGGCGGAAAGCAAAAAAGACCCTCGTCTGAATGTCCCAGATGCTACTAAATTAATAGCTGCTTACGCACGTGTTACGGGGGCTAGAGGCCGATTTTACCTATAAATCGAAGCGGTGAACCCCTGCAAGGCAGCCACCATCCGGTGTTCAACGCGGCGGCAGGTATTTCGCCGGGTCAACCGGTTTGCCCTGGCGGCGAATCTCGAAATGCAGCTTCACGCGGTCGGCGTCGCTGTTGCCCATTTCGGCAATTTTCTGGCCTTTTTTTACAGCCTGATCTTCCTTGACCAGCAGCGTCTGGTTGTGCGCGTAAGCCGTCAGGAAAGTGTTGTTGTGCTTGAGGATGATCAGGTTGCCGTAGCCGCGCAGGCCGGCGCCTGAATACACCACCCGGCCATCAGCAGCCGCCATCACCGCGTCGCCGGCCCGACCGCCAATGTCAAGTCCCTTGTTTTTAGCATCGTCGAAGCCGCCCAGCAGCGCCCCCTGCGCCGGCCAGATCCAGCCGACGTCCTCATCGCCGGTCAACGCCGGGCTGGCTACCTGTGGTGGTGGCGGAGCAGCCGGCGCTGTCGCGACAGGTGCTACCGGTACGACAGGCGCCGACGCTGGCCTGGACGCAGCGGCCAACGGCGGCGTGGCCGTTGCAGGCGCCGTAGAACTGGGCAAAACCGGCCGTGTCACCACCTGGTTATCGCCAACCGGCGGCACGACGCGAAGCACCTGACCGACTTCGATCAGGTTGGGGTTTTCAAGATTGTTCCAGCGCACGATGTCGCGCCAGTTCTGGCCGTTTTCCAGACCAATCCGGATCATCGTGTCACCGGGCTTGACGGAGTAATAACCGGGCTTGCCGGCATTCTCAAATCCGGGCAGTTGTCGGACGTCCACCGGCTCGACAACGACTGCAGGGACATTTCGCACGTTGGTGCCCCGTTCTTCCACCGGCGCCCGGGTTAAAGAGCGCGACGTACATCCTGCGGCAGCCAGCATGCAAACAGCCAGCGCGGCAGTCATAACCAGACGCGCCAGCCGGGCCGGGTTGCCAGAGCCGTCTCGGACAGCGAGCCGTTGGGTTTGATTCATGAATTCTTTTGTCATTTTGACGTTAAGTTGCAGCCGGGCTATCGCTCGTGCCTGATTTTAAGGGGACAAAGTACACCGCTTCAAGCAAGCTTTTGCGGATGCCCTGTGTGGTTTTATCGACGACCACCAGTGCCTGAGTGCCGTCGGCGGCCTGCAGCGGCGCCACCAGGCGGCCACCAACGGCCAGCTGGTCGATCCACGCGGACGGAATCGCCTCACCGCCCGCTGCCGCAATGATGGCGGCATACGGCGCACCCATGGCATAGCCCAGCATGCCGTCACCGTACAGCAGGTGCAGGTTGGGCACACGCAGCAAGCGCAGATTTTCGCGCGCCTTGTCATGCAGGCCGCGCAGGCGTTCGATGCTGTAAACCTCAGTAGCCAGGTGGGCCAGCACGGCGGCCTGATAACCGCAACCGGTGCCTATTTCAAGCACGCGACCGAGTTTGCTTCCCTGACGCCCTTCAAGCAGCAGTTCCAGCATGCGCGCCACCACATTGGGCTTCGAGATCGTCTGGCCGAGGCCAATTGGCAGGCTGGTGTCTTCGTATGCCTGATTGACCAGTGCCGAGTCGACGAACCGGTGCCGCTCGACCTTCCCCATGGCGGCCAGCAGCTGCATGTCCGTCACGCCCTGCGCCGCCAGCTTTTGCACCATGCGCGCACGAATGGCGCTGGAGTCGAGCCCGACACCAGCGCTTTTCAGCACGCTGCGGGCGGCTGCTCCCTGCGCTGTCGTATTTAGGCTATTCTGGCCTGTAACCCTTGTTTCACTTGCGTGAGCAGCTATTGATTTAGTAGCAGATGGCAAGCCCGCACCAGAGTGCAGACGTACCGGGAAACTCGCGCGTGCGGTGACGGCGGCTGCTTGGAGCGCAGGCTTGGCAGTTGGCTTGGCACTAAATTTCATACCGATGAAGTCATGCGCCCTGCGTCAGACGCGCGGCAGTCTGCGCCCAGTACGGCAAGCGTTCGTGGTCGGTCAAATCCACCTGCAGCGGCGTAATCGACATGAAGTTCTGGCTGGTCGCGTAAAAGTCGGTGCCCTCGCCCGCCTCTTTCGCCGGCCCGGCGCTGCCAATCCAGTACATGACCTCGCCGCGCGGGCTGGTCTGCTCGATCACGCGTTCAGCCGCATGGCGCCGCCCAAGCCGCGCGACCTTCACGCCCATGATTTCGTCATTCGGCAGATTCGGAATGTTGACGTTGAGCAGCCAGGGCGGCTGCGTCGGCAGCGCGCCGTCGGCCACAGTTTCCAGCGAAGGCATCAGTTGCTGCACCAATTCACGTGCGCGTTGCGCCGCCACGTCAATATGCGCCCAGCCCTTTTCGGTTTGCGAAAAAGCAATCGCCGGAATGCCAAACAGATAACCCTCCATCGCGGCGCCCACGGTGCCCGAATAAATCGTGTCGTCACCCATGTTGGCGCCGTTGTTGATGCCAGACACCACCAGGTCGGGCCGGTAACCCAGCAAACCGGTCAGCGCGATGTGTACGCAGTCTGCCGGCGTGCCGTTGATGTAGCGAAAACCGTTCGCGGCGGTCTGCACGTACATCGGCGAGTGCAATGTGAGCGCATTCGATTTGGCGCTGTTGTTTTGCTCGGGCGCCACCACTTCCACATCGGCGATGGTCTTCAGCGCCTCATACAGCGCGATGATGCCGGTGGCCTGGTAGCCGTCGTCGTTGCAGATCAAAATTTTCATGCTGCGATTTTACGGTCACGGTTGTGACAATCTGCATCCGCTGCAAAGTAAAGGACATCGCCAGCTTGCCTATGATGCAGGTATGGGAAGGCTTTTTATCACGCCCCTTTTTTAACCGATACTTTTGGAGACATCGCATGCATGCCTGGCTTTGTGAAAACCCTACCGGCGTGGACGCCCTGACTTGGAAAGAACTGCCCACGCCGCAGCCCAAGACTGGTGAAGTGCTGATTGAAATACGCGCCGCGAGCCTGAATTTTCCGGACTTGCTGATCGTGCAGAACAAATACCAGATGAAGCCGGCATTGCCCTTTGTGCCTGGCTCTGAATACGCCGGTGTGGTGCAAGCCGTGGGCGAAGGCGTCAATCACCTCCAGGTCGGTCAGAACGTGGCCTGCCTGTCGGGTACGGGCGGCTTCGGCACGCATACCATCGCCCCGGCGCAGCTGTGTATGCCGCTGCCCGACGGTTTTTCGCATGTGGACGCTGCCGCCTTCATCATGATTTACGCCACGTCATGGCATGCGCTGATAGACCGGGCGCAGCTCAAAGCGGGTGAAACCGTTTTAATATTGGGCGCAGCAGGCGGCGTCGGCACGGCGGCGATCCAGATCGCCAAAGCCGCCGGTGCGCGCGTGATTGCGGCAGCGTCCACCGACGAAAAGTGCGCGCTGTGCCTGTCCATCGGCGCCGACGCGACTATCAACTACAGCCGTCAAAACCTGCGTGACGAAATCAAGGCACTGACCGATGGAAAAGGCCCGAATGTGATTTATGACCCGGTCGGCGGCGAGTTTGCTGAGCCGGCTTTTCGCTCCATTGCCTGGCGCGGTCGCTATCTGGTCGTCGGCTTCGCGGCTGGCCCTATTCCTGCGCTGCCGTTCAACCTTGCGCTTTTAAAAGGCGCATCCATCGTCGGCGTGTTTTGGGGCGACTTCGCCCGACGCGAGCCGAAAGCCAACGCCGCCATGATGGCTGAGCTGGCCAGCTGGTACGCGCAAGGAAAAATCAAACCGGTGATCGATAGCACCATGCCGATGGCAGATTTAAAAGCTGCCTACGCCCACATGGGCTCTCGCGGCGTCAAGGGCAAGCTGGTAATGGTGAATTAATTGAACCGGTAACCCGTCGCTGACGCACATTTCAGCGCAGAAACGAAAAATCCCGCGAGTTGAAAACAACGCGCGGGACTTTTTAAATTCTGGGGTGGCTGATGGGGCTCGAACCCACGACAACAGGAATCACAATCCTGGACTCTACCAACTGAGCTACAGCCACCGCAAGGGCAAATTATAGCGGCAAAGCCTGTCTGCCTGAGGCTGTAAAGCTCCTAGATCGCAGACTTTCCAGCGGCAGGTCTGCTGACCAGAATGTCTGCCTTGAAGCGCTCTTTCAAACCGTTGTAATAGGCTAAATTCTCGGCAGCGGTCCAGGCCTGAATGTACTGCTCGCGCCCCTGTTTCGCAACGGCCTCTGTCGGCGCTTCACGCGCAACCAGCTTGTTGACTTTGACAATTGCATAGCCTTGCGCACCGAGGTCGATTCCGGTCAGAACCGGCTTTGCGGGCAATGCGCTCAGGTCTGCGCGCAGTGCCGCGTCAACCACTTCATTGGGCAATTGCTGGGTTTGCTCTCGTGACACCACCACCGCCGCGGGCAGAACTGCCGTTGTCGGCGCGGCCTGCCACGCGGCGAGTTTCGCTGCGCCATCGGCGCGGGCATCGGCAGCGCTTCGCTCAGCCAGCCAGCGCTCGCGCACCATACTTTTAACTTCAGCCAACGGACGGGTTCGGGCCGGCGTGTACTGAATCACCCTTCCCGACGCCAGCTGGCTGGGCCCAATCTCAATAGCTTCGGTATTACGCTTTTTCTCCATGGAATCAGAAGAAAAAATCGCATTAAGAAACTTCGTATTCGCCAGCGCGCCCGTCACTCCCGCCTGCGGCTGACGGGCTACGTTGCCAGCCACTTTGACTTCAAGCTTCAGGCGCTCGGCCAGCGGCTTGAGCGCATCAGACTGCTCGTACACACCATTGGTAAAAATCTCGGCCGTCTCGGCAAATTTCTTTTGCGCCTGCTGCTTTTTCAGGTCGGCTTCCAGCTCGGGCTTCATTTCTTCGAAGCTGCGCTGCTTGCTGGTCTTGATGTCGGTCAATTTGATGATGTGGTAGCCAAAATCAGACTCCACCACTGCACTGAGATCGCCCTTTTTCAAGGCAAATGCAGCATCTTCAAAGGGTTTGACCATCGCGCCGCGTGCGAAAAAATCAAGGTCGCCGCCGTTGGCAGCCGAGCCGGGATCCTGCGAATTCTTGCGCGCCACATCAGCAAACGTGTCGGGCGCTTTCTTTAGTACAGCAAGCAGTTCCTCCGCTTTCGCAGCCGCTTTTTGACGCTCTGCCGCTGGAGCGCTTTTCGGCGACGCAATCAGGATATGACTGGCGCGGCGCTCTTCTGCCGAGCTCAGGCGCTGGGCATTTTGTTCGTAATAGGTCTTGAGGTCAGCTTCATTGACGATGATGCCTTTCGAAACTGCTGCGACGTCAAGCACGACATATTCAATGCTGGCCTGCTCGGGCGCCTGGAACATTTTTTCATTGGCTTTGTAAAACTGTTCAAGTTCAGCATCGGCCGGATTGAGTTTGGCGGCAAAGTCGGCTGGATTGAACCGGGCAACCTGGATCTCGCGTTTTTCAAAGAATGCGTCGAGCGTCAAATCCGCAGCGACGGTGCCAGCCAAGCCGCTGGAGGACAACGACGTCAGCACCTGGCGCCGCGAAAGGTCGGCGCGCACGTTGGCTTCAAACATCTCCGGGCTGAGGTTTTGACTGCCAAGCAGCTGACGATAACGCTCCATATCCAGCGAACCATCGGCGCGTCGCAACGAGGCAATCTCGGGACTTTGCTGCAGCTCGCGCGCCAGCCGTTGGTCGCTGGTGGCCAGTTTGAATTTATCCGCCGCTGCGGCGATCACGCGGTCTCGTACCAGTTTTTCCAGTGTGCCGTAGCGCGCCTCTGGCGAATCGAGCAGTTTGACGTCAAGCGCAGGCATCTGGGCGCGAAGCCGGTCAACTTCGATCTGATGCGCGCGGTCCCATTCGGACTGAATGATGTCTTTTCCATCGACTGTGGCAACTGCCACACCGTTGTCTCTCGAACGGTTGGCACTGTTCATACCGACCAATATGAAGGACGGAACGATCAGCAAAAACAGCAGCGCCATGGTGACTTTAGTGTGCTTGCGAATGAAATCAAACATCTCGAAATCCTGTACTTCCAGAACACGCCCTGGCGGGCAAAAAACAAAAAAAGGCGAACCTTGTTCGCCTTTTATCCAGTGGGTGGTGGGTGCTGACGGGCTCGAACCGCCGACCTACGCCGTGTAAGGGCGCTGCTCTACCAACTGAGCTAAGCACCCCACTTCAAATTTCCATGCAGTCCTGACTAGTTCAAGGCGTCTTTGAGCGCCTTGCCCGGACGGAACTTGGGAACCCTGGCAGCCTTGATTTTAATCGCATCGCCAGTGCGTGGATTGCGACCCGTGCGCGCAGCTCGTTTGCCCACAGCAAAGGTACCAAAGCCAACCAGAGACACTGAATTGCCTTTCTTCAACGTAGCCTTGACGGCGCCGATGGTGGATTCCAGCGCACGCGTCGCAGCAGCTTTCGAAATATCAGCATTTTTTGCAATGTGTTCGATCAATTCTGTCTTGTTCACAAGGAGCCCCTCGTTGATAAAAGTTAATTTGTTTGTCTCAAAAAATATCTCCCGGAACACTGCATGAAGGTGTCAGCGGGAGCGGCATGTGCAGTTTTTCTGCTGATCTCATTAAAGCCATGGACTTCTAATGTGTCAATACAGCATCAAGCTTTTGCAACGTGTGGACGCGGATTCTAGTCTTTTTTTTCTTCTCTTAAAAAGGCAAGCCGTCGGTATTCATTCGGTAGTTTTCGACAGATCAAAGCTGCGAAATCGCCTCGGCAATGGCTTTACCAACGTCGGCAGTGCTCGCAGTGCCGCCGAGGTCAGCGGTTCTCGGCGCACCGCTTTGTGGCTGCAACACTTGCTCGATCGCCGCAAGAACGCCGTCATGCGCATCCTTGTGTCCCAGAAATTCGAGCATCATGGCGCCGCACCATATCTGACCAATCGGATTGGCAATGTTGCGCCCGGCGATGTCTGGAGCAGAGCCGTGTACCGGCTCGAACAGCGAAGGGAATTTGCGCTCGGGATTCAGATTGGCACTTGGAGCAATGCCAATGGTGCCGGTACAAGCGGGGCCAAGGTCACTCAGAATATCGCCAAACAGATTGCTGGCCACCACCACATCAAAGAAGTCAGGGCGCTGTACGAAGTGCGCCGTCAGGATGTCGATATGAAATTTGTCCAGAAGAATCTCGGGATAGGCCTTCGCCATTTCGACCACCCTCTCGTCCCAATACGGCATTGAAATTGAAATTCCGTTGGACTTGGTGGCGCTGGTCAAGTGCTTTTTAGGCCGTGTCTTCGCCAGTTCAAACGCAAACTTCAGCACCCGGTCAACACCAACGCGCGTGAATACGGATTCCTGCAAAACGAACTCGCGCTCGGTGCCGGGAAAGGCCCGTCCGCCGATGCTCGAATACTCGCCTTCGGTGTTCTCACGAACGATATAAAAATCAATCTCCCCGGGCTCGCGCGCGCTGCCGTCGCGCCGCACCACCGGGGCGATGATGCCGGGCATCAGCCGCGCGGGCCGCAGGTTGATGTACTGGTCGAACTCGCGCCGGAACAGCAGCAAAGAGCCCCACAAGGACGTATGGTCGGCGATTTTTTCGGGCCAGCCGACAGCACCGAAATAGATCGCATCATGGCCGCCAACAAGATCTTTCCAGTTGTCGGGCATCATCTGGCCGTGTTTTTCAAAGTAGTCCCAGCTTGAAAAATCAAAGTGGTCAAAATGCAGATCGATGCCGAACTTGCGCGCTGCCGCATCCATCACGCGCACACCCTCTGGCATGGTTTCCTTGCCAATGCCGTCGCCGGCTATGACGGCGATTCTCTTTTTTCCGGTGTTGTTGCTCATGCTTGTCTTTCCTGGTTAAGGTTTCAAAATTCAGCACTAATAAAAACCGCTGGCTTCGTTTATCAGTACGCTCTAACCTGCTTTGCTGGCCGCACAACAAGGCTCACGCCCAATGCGGTGAGCGCTGTGCCCGCCAACGTGACGACGGTGACGGGCTCGTCAAACAAAGCCCAGGCCATCAAGGCTGTTGTAGGGGGCACGAGGTAAAACAAGCTGGTGACGGCAGTGGCTGCGCCGCGCTGAATCAGCAGATAAAGCAGCGAGCTACCGCCCAGGGTCAGTGCCAATACCGACCAGGCCATGGCGCCGAGGAAATAGCCGTTCCAGATAATCGCCTCTCGCTCCAGAAATACCAGCGGGCAAGTGACGAAAAAAGCGGCAAGCAGCTGAATCGTGTTGGCAGTGCGCACATCGCAAGGCTGGACAAAGCGCTTTTGGTAAAGCGTGCCTGCCGTGATGCTGAACAAGGCAAATACCGAGCAGGCCAGCGTCAGCGCCGTGACCTCACTTCCGGCGCCAAATTTCCGCGCTACCACCAGCAGCAGGCCACTCAGGCCCAGCACCAAGCCGAGCCACTGACGCGGCGTGACGCTACGTTGTGTGCCTTGTGTCTTGACCGGAGAATGGGCAGCAGAGACCCACAGTGCCGTCAATACCGGCTGCAAACCCACAATCAGCGCTATCAGCCCTGAACCCATACCGCTTTTGACTGCCACCCAGACGCCGCCCAGATAGCCCGCATGCATCAGGATACCTGTCACACCCAGATGGGCCCATTGCTTCACGCCCCGTGGCCATGCGGCTTTTGACACGCCGATCCACAGCAAAAAGCAGAGCATTGACAGCAGGTAGCGGATGACCAGAAAGGTCAGCGGCGGCGCATAGGGCAGGCCGAACTTGGCAACGATAAAACCCGTGCTCCAGATCAGAACAAACACGGCGGGCATGGCCCGGACCAAGTTGTTTTCAGGCGACGGAGAATTCATCTGCGATACGCAAAGTGCATCGCCCAAAAAAGCGTCATTTCGCGCGCGCGCGAATTTCCGGAATCGCTTTCTGGAGGTAGTAAATCATCGACCACACCGTCAGGATGGCAGAAATCCAGATCAGCCAGGTGCCCCAAACGCGGGTATTGACGAGGCCAAGCAGAACTCCGTCAAAGAGCAGAAACGGAATAGCCACCATTTGAACCGTCGTTTTGATCTTGCCCAGCATATGGACCGCCACGCTTTTGGTGGCCCCGATCAGTGCCATCCATTCGCGCAGCGCCGAAATGGCGATTTCGCGACCGATGATGATCAGCGCCACAAACACGTCAGCGCGCTGCAGATGCACCAGCACCAACAAGGACGCGCAGACCAGAAACTTGTCAGCCACCGGATCGAGAAAAGCACCGAATGATGAAGTCTGGTTGAGCTTGCGCGCCAAAAAGCCGTCCAGCCAGTCGGTTGCCGCGAAGACCACGAACATCACCGTGGCAATCAGGTTGCGTTCAGCGGACGCAATATCGAGGTAGAAAATTCCCACGATCAACGGAATCGCAACAATGCGGGTCCAGGTCATGATGGTCGGGATAGTCAGGAACATCGTTTGATTTTGGCATGAGCAGCGAACCCGGCCGTTTCGGCCCGCCCGCAGCCGGATGAAACTCAATGCAGCGCGCGGTAGATTTCTTCAGCCAACTCACGCGAGATGCCATCGACGGTGGCGATATCTTCGGCGCTGGCCGACGCAATGCCGCGCACGCCGCCAAAGCGCTGTAGCAGACTGGCGCGCCGCTTCGGGCCGATACCCGGGATGTCTTCGAGCTTGCTGCCGCCAACCCGGACTTTTGCGCGTTGTGCCCGCATGCCGGTGATGGCAAACCGGTGCGCTTCGTCGCGGATTTGCGCAATCAGCATCAGCGCGGCCGAATCGCGGCCCAGATAAACCTTATCGCGGCCATCGGCAAATACCAGCTCCTCCAGCCCGACCTTGCGGCCTTCGCCTTTTTCAACGCCAACGAACAACGCCAGGTCCAGGCCTAGCTCTTCAAACACCTGCCGCGCCATCGATACCTGCCCTTTCCCGCCGTCGATCAACACCAGGTCGGGCATTTTTGCAGCGCCATTTATCTCGCCTTTTTCTGCGCTCTCACGTGCAGCTTCGGCCAGCTTGGTGTAGCGACGTGTCAGCACCTGCCGCATGGCCGCATAGTCGTCGCCCGGCGTGATGCCCTCGATGTTGTAGCGGCGGTATTCGCTGCTTTGCATTTTGTGGTTATGGAACACCACGCACGACGCCTGCGTTGATTCGCCCGCCGTGTGGGAGATGTCAAAGCACTCCATGCGAAGGTCAGCCAGCCCGTCGGGGTTGTCAGCGTAGAGATCAAGCGCTGTCGCGAGTGCGCGCGTGCGCGTCTGTTGCGAGCCCTCTTCAGCCAGCAACCGGGCCAGCTGCAGACCGGCATTTTTCTGCGCCATCTCCAGCCAGATGCGGCGCTGCTCTCGCGGTTGATGCACGACTGAAACTTTGCTGCCGACCTGCTCGGCCAGTGCTTCCATCAAGGTTTTGTCTACCGGTTCACTGCAGACCAGGCAAGGCGGCGCGGGCACATCGATGTAGTGCTGTGCGATAAAGGCCTCCAGCACCAGCGCTTCAATCGTTTTCTCAACCAGCGGCGGCACCGCACCCGTGTTTTCTTCGCCCTCCTCTTCGAGTGCGTCCAGCGCGGCCAGGTCGGTGGCATGCTCCACATGCGTCGGAAAATAGGGACGGTCACCCAGGTGCCGCCCGCCGCGCACCATGGCCAGATTGACGCAGGCTTTGCCGCCCTGCACTTTCACCGCCAAAATGTCCACGTCCTTGTCGCCACCAGTGTCCATAGCCTGCTGATGCAACACCTTGGACAAGGCCGACATCTGGTTGCGCAACTCGGCCGCACGTTCGAACTCCAGCTTGTCCGCGTGGTCTCGCATCTTGCCTTCAAGCTCAGCCAGAATGTCCTGCGTCTGGCCCTGCAAAAACCGCTCGGCATTGGCCGTGTCGATGGCGTACTGTTCGCTGGAGATGTGTCCGACACACGGCGCCGAGCAACGCTTGATCTGGTACAGCAAGCAGGGGCGCGTGCGGTTGCTGAACACGGTGTCTTCGCAGGTGCGCAGGCGAAACACTTTTTGCAGCAGCAGCATGCTTTCTTTCACGGCCCAGGCGCTGGGGTAGGGCCCAAAATAGCGGTGTTTTTTTTCGATCGCGCCGCGGTAATAGGCAATGCGCGGATATTGCTGAGCCAGCGACGCGCCGGCGCCAGGCAACTGCGCGGCGGTGAGCTTGAGGTAGGGATAACTTTTGTCGTCCCGAAACAAAATATTGAACTTCGGACTGAGGCGCTTGATCAGGTTGTTTTCGAGCAGCAGCGCTTCGGCTTCAGACCGCACCACCGTCGTTTCCATGCGGACAATCTTCGTGACCATGTGGCCGATGCGCGTGCCGCCGTGGTTCTTCTGAAAATAGGTCGATACCCGCTTTTTCAGGTTGCGCGCCTTGCCGACATACAGCACGCCGCCTTCCGCGTCGAAGTAGCGATAGACCCCGGGCATCGCCGGCAGCGCCGCTACTTCGCTGAGCAATTGGGGATCGAATTCGTGGGCTTTGGACATGGGTCTAGTGAGAGGCGATATCAGCTATTGTGGACAATCCTTTCATGAATTGCAGCCAGCAGTGGGACATTTTTTGCAACGTCATCGACAACTTCGGTGATATTGGCGTCTGCTGGCGGCTGGCGTCCGATTTGGCAGCGCGCGGCCAGACGGTACGGCTCTGGCTGGACGACAGCGCTGCCTTGCGATGGATGGCGCCCGACGGCTGCAAGGGGGTTCAGGTGATGCAATGGATCGAAGAGGTTCCCATCGATCTCACCGTGATTGACCGGCTGCCAGCAGACGTCATCATTGAAGCTTTCGGTTGCGATGCAGCTCCTGAATTCATAGCTGCTTGCGCACGTATTGCGCGGGCTAGAGGCATAAAACCTGCATGGATCAACCTGGAATACCTGTCTGCAGAGGCTTACGTCGGACGCTTCCACGCCCTGCCTTCGCCGGTTCGCACCGGCCCTGCAGCCGGTTGGACGAAACGGTTTTTCTACCCCGGCTTCACCCCGCGGACGGGCGGCCTGCTGCGCGAGCCTGGCCTGGCCGCGCGCCAGACAGCTTTTGACAAGCGCGCGTGGCTGGCCGGCCAGGGCATTCAGCTCGACGACAAAGGTCCCGAAAAACTGGCCTCGCTGTTTTGCTACGAGCCGCCTGCGCTCAAGGCCCTGCTGACCCAGTTCCAGCAGCATGGGCTTCACGGCCGGCCCGTGCGCTTGCTCGTTTGCGCAGGACGCGCCACAGCCGCTGTAAAAGCGCTGGTTGATGATCAAATAGCACTCAAGCCCAATAGATGCGTGCGTAAGCAGCTATCCATTTCATACCTTGACTTGTTGACCCAGGATGACTTTGATCACCTGCTGTGGGCTTGCGATTTGAATTTTGTGCGGGGTGAAGACTCGCTCGTGCGGGCGCTGTGGGCAGGTCAGCCGCTGGTCTGGCAGCTGTATCCGCAGTCAGATGACGCGCACCTCGCCAAACTGGCTGCGTTCATGGACTTCATCAATGCGCCTGCGTCGTTGCGGGGTTTTCATGTGGCGTGGAACAGCTCCGGCAAACCGGTTGATGCGCTGCCGTCGCCAGATTTGGCTGCCTGGTCAGCGTGCATGCAAACCGCGACGCAGGCGCTTCGGGTCCAGGACGACCTCACTACCCAGTTGATGCACTTTGCCCGGCAGCATCAAAATACACCGAATGAGACTGCTACTGGTTGAAGACGACCACATGATTGGCCGCGCCGTCCGCCAAGGGCTGAGCGACGCCGGTTTCGCCGTTGACTGGGTGATGGACGGCAATGCGGCGGAACGTGCGCTGGCCAATGGGGTTTACGACCTGGCGCTACTCGATCTGGGCCTGCCGGGGCAGGACGGCATGGCGGTATTGAAGCTGCTGCGGCGCAGCGGAAATTCGGTTCCGGTGTTGATTGTCACGGCGCGCGATGCGGTCGCCGATCGTATTGCCGGGCTCAATGCCGGGGCCGACGACTACGTGCTCAAACCGTTTGACCTTGATGAGCTGATCGCCCGCGTGCGCGCCCTGCTGCGTCGCCACGCCGGTGGTGCATCGCCGCTGCTCGAATGTGGCGCCCTGGCGCTGGACCCGGTGCGCAAGGAGGTGCGCCTGAAGGGCGAGCTGGTCAATCTGTCGGCTCGCGAATTTGCGCTGCTGGAAGTGCTGTTGCAGCGGCCCGGCGCGGTGCTTTCGCGCGAGCAACTCGAAGACTCGGTCTACGGCTGGACCGAAGAAATTGGCAGCAACGCCATCGAGGTTCACCTGCACAATCTGCGCCGCAAGCTGGGGGCCGAAACCATACGCAACGTGCGCGGCGTGGGCTACAAGGTGGTCGTCCCATGACCGGACAGGCCGTGCCGTCGATTCATCGCCGGGTGCTGGTCTGGGTAATGGCGGCGCTCGTCACGGGCGCCAGCTTGCTGGTGGCAAGCACCTACCTGTCGATGAAAAGCGAGTTAAGCGAAGTGTTTGAAGACAACTTGAAGCAGGTGGCGCTGGCGGTGGCCAACCATCACAGCCAATACGGCATTTCGCGTGTTCCGCGCCTTGTCGACCAGCTACCCAGAATTTATGAAGAGTACGGCGAATTCGATTTCGTCACCGCCGTCTGGTCGCGGGGCGGCGCGCTCACGCATACCTCGGATGCCAGCGTGGCGTTGCCCTTTCTCTCCCGCAGCGGCCTCAGTCGGGTGAACATTGAGGGCAGGAATGGCACCTCTACACGATTGTTCTGGAGGACGGCATCGTCCAGACTGCACAGCGTGGCAGTGCGCGCCAGGCGCTGGCCCGCGAAAGCGCCTTCAGGCTGGTTGTGCCGACAGTCGCGATGCTGGGTATTTTGGCCTTGCTGCTGACGCTGGCGTTGAAGCGCGGACTGGCGCCGCTGTCGCTGGCGGCGGCGGAAGTCACAGCGCGAAGCGTCGAAATCCTGCACCCGATAGCGCTGGCTACCCAGCCGGTCGAGCTTCATCTGCTGGTTGGCGCCATCAATGACTTGATGACGCGCCTGGGCAGCGCGCTGGCGTTGCAGCGACATTTTTTGGCTGACGCCGCGCACGAACTTCGCACCCCCATCACTGCGCTTAAACTGCAAGTGCAATTGCTCGAACGGGCCCATGACCCCGGTCAACGCGAGGCAGCGAGCAAAGAATTGCGTACTGGCATTGAACGCGCCCAGCATCTGATTGAACAACTGCTTCAGCTGTCCCGGCTGGCGCCAGAAACGCCCGCGCTGCGCCGCGAGCCGGTTGATCTTGCCGGTCTGGTAAAGAGTGCGGTCAGCGCCTTCAGCGCGC
The DNA here is from genome assembly GCA_031365885.1 of Polaromonas sp. Classification (GTDB taxonomy): domain Bacteria; phylum Pseudomonadota; class Gammaproteobacteria; order Burkholderiales; family Burkholderiaceae_C; genus Polaromonas. The sequence goes on from JANLYY010000195.1 coordinate 21,729, forward strand.
GCGCAGACGAGCGGCAGGTTGATCTCGGCGCGGTGATCGAAGGCGCGCCTGTGGTTGATGCAGATAGCCAACAGCTGGCCATCTTGCTGAACAACCTGATCGACAACGCCCTGCGCCACACGCCACCCGGCGGTCGAATCGATGTCGGGGTCAGCCAGCGGGACGGCAAGCCCTGTATCACCGTCAATGACAGCGGCCCGGGCATTCCGGAGTCTGAGCGAGCACTGGTTTTTGACCGGTTTTATCGCGGACCATCAGCCCGGTCTGCCGCGCCAGCCGGTGACGGCGCCAATGTGGTTCAGCCCAACGGCAGCGGTTTGGGACTGGCGATTGTGCGGGCCGTGGCTGACCGCCACGGCGCACATGTTTTTCTCGGCGAATCAACGCCGGGCGGCCTGTGCGTTAGGGTGCAATTTCCAGCAAATCGGACATTGCCGCCATAAGCATCACGCAGGCGGCTGCGCCTTTCGACAGGGCGCAAATAAGTCCATCGCCCGGCGATAGTCTGCGGTCTGCACATCGAGCACACCCAGCAGTGAATGGAACAGGTTGTCATGGCTGACCGCTTCGTTCGCGCGCGACCGCAGGCAAGCCTGATCGACTCCAAAGCTGGCGCGAAAACCTGTCGACAACCACACCAGAAAAGGCACCCGTTTTTGTACATCAGGCGCTATCGCGTAGGGCATGCCGTGCAGATAGAGCCCGTTTTCGCCCAGCGATTCACCATGATCGGAAACGTACAGCAGCGCGGTGTCGAACTTCGATTGCGAGCGATCCAGAAAATCGATCACCTTCGAGACAAAAAAGTCGGTGTAGAGCAAGGAGTTGTCGTAGGCATTGACGATTTCAGCCGCTGTGCAATTGCGCAGGTCGTCGCTTTCGCAGGCGGGAGAAAACTGCTTGAACACTGCCGGATAGCGCCTGAAGTAAGACGGCCCGTGGCTGCCCAGCTGATGCATCACGACGAACAAATTGCCCGACGCGTCGCGCGCAATCCCCTCCAGGCCATTGAGCAAAACTTCGTCGAGGCACTGACCTTCAGCACACAAGGCATCCACACCCGCCTTGTCGAGTTGCTCGATGGCCAGGCCGTCACACACGCCTTTGCAGCCCGACTGGTTGTCGCGCCACAGCACCTTGAACCCGGCGCGCGCCAGCACATGCAGCACCGACTCATGGGTGAGGATTTTTTCCTCGTCGTAATTTACCCGGCCAAAGGGCGAGAACATGCAGGGCAGTGACACCTCGGTCGACGTGCCGCAGGACGTCGCATGGGAAAAGTTAATCACGTCACGCTGGGCCAGTTGGGGATTGGTATTGCGCGCATAGCCGTTGAGCGAAAAGTTCTGGGCTCTTGCCGTTTCGCCGACCACCATCACGAACAGAGCCGGTTTGGTGCGGCCTTTCCAGGCTGGCCCCAGATGCGCGTCTTTCCCCACCTGAATTTTCGGTTGATTGGCTCGCCTGCTGCTTCCCCAGGCGTTGCTGACCAAGGAGACGACGACGTTGCCCGGCGTCATCAAGTAGCGCACCTGGGGCTGATTGCGCATCAGCGAGGCAAAGTCAGCGAAAACCAGCAGAAGACTTATCGCCGCGACGGCCGCACCCATCAACATCCACACCAGTCGCCAGCCCAGAGCCTGGCGCAGATCTCGCCGCTTCAATCGCGGCCACCACAACAGCGCAACCGGCAGCACCGCAAACAGCATCAGGTGCGGAAGCATGCCCCAGACCAGCAGCTCGCCCGCTTCCCGAACGTCGGTCGCCATGACGTTTTTCAGCATCGCCCGATCCATATAGACCGAGTAGCGGCTCATGTACCACGACGCAAAAGCTGTAATCACCACCAGCACGGTCAACAGCGGTTTGACCGTCAGGCGTGTAGCCACCAAGGACGTAAAAACAAAATAGATCGCAGCGAATGCACAGAAAACAGCAGCGGCAAAGCCCCAGTTTGATGCTTGAGTCCAGTTGCGCCCGGCGAGCGCTGCACGCCAGAACGGGCCATTGCCCGCCAGCAGCAGGAAGCATGCGCAGAGCAGCACCAGCGTTTCGACTTGCAGCTGGGGGCGCTTTAGCCAGGGATAGGTTTGCGGCGCAGGGGCCGAAGCCCGCGAGTTTGCGTTTAATGGGAGATTGGGTTTCATGGGAGTTCTATAGCAGCCTGAAAATGCACGCTGCCTTGACAATAGAAAGCTCGGAATCCTCTCAGCCGGGCACTTAAAGCCGGCTTAAGGCAAGGTGCACGAAGTGTGTCTCAGCGCCAGCCGACAGCAAACAGTTGCCATGGAACAGCAAAAAAAACCGTTAAAATTTGAGGCTTTGCAGAATAAGCCGCACCAAAGCGACCTGCACAACCCGCCGCCAGACCGCATTGAATTTCGGGGACTGCGCAGCCTACTCTCAGTGAACCTGCTATGAAAATCGCTCAAGAAATACGCGCCGGTAACGTCATCATGCACGGGAAAGACCCTATGGTTGTGCTCAAGACCGAATACAGCCGAGGCGGGCGCAATTCAGCCACGGTCCGCATGAAGCTGAAAAGTTTGATCGGCAGCTTTGGAACCGAACAGGTCTTCAAGGCTGACGACAAAATCGACCAGGTGATGCTGGACAAAAAAGATTGCACCTATTCGTATTTCGCTGACCCGATGTACATCTGCATGGACTCCGACTACAACCAGTATGAAGTCGAGGCCGACAACATGGGCGACTCGCTGAACTACTTGCAGGACGGCATGGAGCTGGAAGTCGTGTTTTATGACGGAAAAGCCATTTCCGTCGAAGTGCCGACCAGCGTGAATCGCGAAATCACCTGGACCGAGCCAGCCGTCAAGGGTGACACTTCTGGCAAAGTGCTTAAACCCGCAAAAATCGCAACCGGCTTTGAAATTGGCGTGCCAATTTTTGTGGCGCAAGGCGATGTAGTTGAAATCGACACGCGAACGGGCGAGTACCGCAAGCGGGTTTAAATCTCAGGCGTTGCGGACAGCGCCGCTCCCATTCAAAGGCTCCTCGCGGAGCCTTTTTTCGTTGGGATGTCCAACGCCGCTGATCTTTCAGCACGCAGTCAGAGATATAGCTGATCGTTCACAATGGCCTATGGACCAAACACAAGACCTATCAGGCAGCCGCCTCGCTCACGCATGGGCAGAACTGCAGGCGCATGCCCGCGATGCAAGCCCGCTCGACAGCGACGCCTACCGGCTGGCATTTGCAGACCCCGAGTTTTTACTCCGGCGCGAAACCCGCGGCATACGCTTCCAGCTGGAAATGCTGAAGCCGGATTTGGGGCAGCACGAGCAAGGCATCGAGAGCACGGTGGTGGTGTTCGGAAGTGCCCGCTTTCCGGCGCCTGAACAAGCCAGCGCTGCGCTTGACGCGGCGGAGTCCAACCTGGCCAAGCTGGTTGTGGCGGCGTCCAACGGCGATCAGGCGGCTCTCGATATAAAAGCGGCGCAAGACGCGCTGGTCGTCGCCCGGCGGCATATGCGCAACGCGCATTACTACGAACAGGCGCGCCTGTTTGCCCGCCTGGTAGCAGGTCATAGCAACCCGCGGCCAATTGCGGAGCAACTATTTGTGTGTACCGGCGGTGGCCCCGGCATCATGGAAGCGGCCAACCGGGGCGCGCAGGAAATGGGTGCACCTACCGTCGGGCTCAACATCGTCTTGCCGCATGAGCAGTCGGGCAATCCTTACGTATCGCCTGCGCTTAATTTCAAGTTCCACTACTTTGCGCTGCGCAAAATGCATTTCATGATGCGCGCCAAGGCACTGGTGGCTTTTCCGGGTGGCTTCGGCACGCTGGACGAACTGTTTGAGGTCATCACCCTGGTACAAACCGGAAAGGCCAAACCGGTGCCGATTGTTCTTTTCGGTTCCGACTACTGGAAGCGCTTGATCAACTTTGACGTGTTGATTGAAGAAGGCGCGATTTCCCCTGACGACCTCAAGTTGTTTCAGTATGTCGATGACCCGCAAGTCGCGTGGGATGTGATCAGGACGTTTTATCAACTTTAAAAATGTTGCCCCCACGGTCGTTCGCTTCGCGTAACTTCCTGCCCCCCGAGGGGGCCGCTGCGCCTGCGGTCTGGCAAAGCCAGTCCCGCGGCCCCTGCTTGAAGGGGGAGCCCCCACGGTCGTTCGCTTCGCCTAACTTCCTGGCTCCGGTCGCTCTGCCCTTCATTCATTTTTCTGCTTGGCCAGCCTTGAGCAACCAGCCTGCGCGCGCGCCCAGGCCCACCACGGCGCCGGTGGCCCAGAACACCACTGCAACGCCGCCGATAGCGCCGGCCGAGCCAAACAGAATTGGCATCACCACGCTGGACGCGTTGATGGCCATCAGGCGCAGGCCCAATGCTTCCCCGTGACGTGACTCGGGCGTGATCTGGTGCAGCATGCTCATGATCATCGGTTGCACCGTTCCAAGCGCCAAGCCCAAAAGTACGGAACAAAACCCCATCCCCAGCGCAGAGCGCATGAATGGATAAATTCCAAATAGCAGCGATGTAGTCAGCATCGCTCCGGCCAGCACTTTCCACTCCTTCAAATGTGCCGCAACCAGGGGCATCAGCAATCGAACCGCTGCCGCAGCCAGCGCGAAAGCACCCAGAATGGATCCAATCACCGACGCGTTGATGCCGCGCTCGAAGCCCAGCACCGGCACGACAAAAGTATGGACATCCCAGCACGACGACAGGAACCAGTTCACCAGCATCAGGCGGCGAAACATCGGCTCGCGCAGCAAATCCCAGGCCCTCGGTCGCTTGCCCGCCCCGCTAACCAGCAAGGGCGGCAACTCCTGTGTCGAACGGACCAGAAACCAGCTGGCCAGCGGCAACACGGCCATCAACAAAAAAGCGGCGCGGTAGCCAAACAAACTGTTGGGCGCGCTTCCCGCGTTGTCGATCAATAACCCAGCGGTAAAAGGGCCCAGAAAATTAGAAAACGCAGGGCCGATAGACAGCCAGCTGAACACCTGCCTGAGCTGCACCGGCCCGCTGGCCGCACGGCCGACATGCCGTTGTAGCGCAATGACGGCTGCACCCGTGGCGCCGCCGGTCAAAAGTGCCGAAAGACACAGCACTGGAAACACTGGAAAAGCCACAGCAACACCCGCGCCCGCAACCGCAGCAAATACGCTGTACTGGATCGGTCGCTTCAGTCCATGGCGGTCAGCGAAGCGTCCTGCGGGAAGCGCCAGGAATACCTGGGTCAAGGCAAACAGGGCCAGCAGCAAGCCGACAGCTGCTGGGCTGTAGCCCTGCTTCAGCGCCAGCAGCGGCGCGGCCAGCCGCGTGCCGGCCATGCAGGCGTGCAGACATATCTGCGCGAAGATCAGGCGGGCCAGTTCGCGCGTCAACGATCGTCCATCTCAGGGTCTGGTGCCGGGTCCAGAACTCTATCCAGAGGAATGAGACGAGCCGAGTCAAGCTCCGTCAACGCCTCTACATTGCGCAAGGCCTTGCCCATCACGCGGCTGCGTTGCTCGGCACTGCTCAAGGTGTTGAGGACTGATTCCGTCTGCGATTTGACTTTGGCCAGCACATCACCAAACTTGCCAAACTCTGTCTTGACGGCACCCAGCACCTGCCAGACTTCACTTGATCTTTTCTCCAGTGCGAGCGTGCGAAAACCCATCTGCAACGAGTTGAGCATGGCCAGCAGCGTGGTCGGCCCTGCCAGCGTGATGCGGTAGTCGCGCTGCAACACCTCCATCAGGCCGGGGCGGCGCAGCACCTCGGCATACAGGCCCTCAGTGGGCAAAAACAAAATGGCGAAGTCTGTGGTGTAAGGGGGCTCGACGTATTTCTCGGCAATCGATCTGGCCTCCATCCTGATGCGCCCTTCCAGCGCCTTGCCTGCGGCTTCAGCACCCAGCACATCGGCGCGCTGCTGCGCATCCAGCAGTCGCTCGTAGTCCTCGCTGGGAAACTTCGCGTCGATGGGGAGCCATAACGGTTCACCAGAATCTGACCTGCCCGGCAGCTTGATGGCGAAGTCCACCGGATTTTTTCCGCCGCGCCGCGTCACGACCTGCGCCGCGTACTGATCCACTGTGAACACCTGCTCCAGCAAGGCTCCCAGCTGGGCTTCACCAAAAATACCGCGCGTCTTGACGTTGGTCAGCAGATGCTTCAGGTCGCCGACACCTTGCGCCAGCGTCTGCATCTCGCCCAGGCCGCGATGAACCTGTTCGAGCCGGTCAGCCACCTGCTTGAAGCTTTCGCCCAGACGCGTTTCCAGCGTGCTTTGCAGCTTTTCATCGACCGTCTTGCGCATCTCATCTAACTTGGCAGCGTTGGTCTGCTGCAATTGCGCGAGCTGCTTTTCCAGCGTTTCGCGCACCTCCGCCATGCGTCGCGAATTGGACTCGCTGACCGATTGCAATTGCGTGGTGAGGGTGTCTGAAAGCGTCTTCCGCAGCAGCGCAAGCTGTTGGCCAAACGCATCGATCTGCGCGTTCTGGCTGCGAATCGCCTCGGCGCTCTGCTGCGTCAGGGTTTGCTGAAACGTGGCAAAGGTACTGGCCAGCTCCTGCCGCCCGCTGCGCGCGCTGTCGCTGATTTCGCGGCGCAGTTCGCGCTCGACTTTGTCGTTACCTGCCGTAAGGGTCTCAAAAAGTTCGGCCCGTCCTGTGCCCACAGGTCGGCGCAAGATCAGCCACACCAGCAACAACAAATTGATCAGCAGCAAGGCCGCCGTTATCCAGAATTCCATCACTCTCTATTTTCAGTTGCTATTTATTTAGTAGCTGCTTGCGCACTATTTATGGGGGTTATCGGCTCTTTTCCCTGGAAAAATGCAATCAGGTTGTCGGCGGCCAGACGCGCCATCGCCAGGCGGGTCGGCAGCGATGCGCTGGCGATGTGCGGCGTCAAAACCACATTGGAAACGGTCAGCAAATCGGGATGCACACTGGGCTCTCCTTCGAACACATCGAGTCCGGCGGCGGCGATGCGCTTGTCGCGCAAGGCTGCGGCCAGCGCGGCGTCATCGACAATGCCGCCGCGCGCAATGTTCACCAGCGTGGCGGTCGGCTTCATCAGCGCCAGTTCGGCAGCGCCAATCGTGTGGTGCGACTCGGCCGAATACGGCAGCACCAGCACCACATGATCGGCAGTGCGCAGCAGTTCTTCCTTGCTCACATACCTGGCCTTGCATTCGGCTTCCAGCGCAGCGTCAAGGCGGGAGCGGTTGTGATAAATCACCTTCATGCCGAAACCATGCGCGCCGCGTTTGGCAATGCCCTGCCCGATGCGTCCCATGCCCAGAACACCCAGCGTCGCGCCGTGAATGTCGGCGCCTGCGAACATGTCGTAGCTCCATTTATTCCATTTGCCTGCACGCAGGTAGTGCTCGCTTTCGGTCACCCGGCGCGCCGTTGCCATCATCAGCGCGAAGCCAAAGTCGGCCGTGGTTTCTGTCAGTACGTCGGGGGCGTTGGTTGCCAGCACACCGGAAGCCGTCATGGCTTCGATATCGAAATTGTTGTAGCCCACCGCCATGTTGGCGCATATTTTCAGCTTCGGGCATGCAGCCAGCACTTCGGCGTCGATGCGGTCACTGCCGGTGGTGAAGGCGCCGTCCTTGTCACGCAGTCGCTCGGCAAGCTGCGCCTTTGACCAGGTCTCATCCCCCTGATTGGCCTCAACTTCAAAATGCTGATTGAGCAGTTCAATGATTTCAGGAAAAACAGCGCGGGCGACGAGGATTTTAGGTTTGCTCATGAGAGTAGTCTCGGCTGGGTTGGGAAGAGAAAAAAAATTACTTGAACCAGATAAAGGTCATGACAACAAACAGCGGAACAAGGATGCCAGCCGACCAGGCCATGTAGCCGAAAAAACTCGGCATGGTCACCCCACGGTCTTCCGCAATGGCCTTGACCATCATATTGGGTGCATTGCCAATATAAGAGTTGGCACCCATGAAAACGGCACCCGCCGAAATGGCAGCCAATGTGGGCGCCATGGTTGTCATCAGTGTTTTGGCATCGCCGCTCGCCGTGTTGAAGAACACCAGGTAAGTTGGCGCGTTGTCCAGAAACGAACTCAGTATGCCGGTGGCCCAAAAATACATCGCCGGGTCGGGCTGCCCGTCTGGCCTGGTGACAGCCGCGACGATGGCACCAAACGGGCCCTCGGTTCCGGCTTTAAGCATGGCGATCACCGGAATGATGGTCAGGAAAATGCCGGCAAACAGTTTGGCCACCTCCTGCATCGGGCCCCACGAAAACTGATTGTTCTGCTTGACCTGGTTCGGTGTAAGTTGGATGGATACCAGCGTCAAGGCAATCAGTCCCCCATCACGCACCAGTGCTGGCAAGCCGGCCTCGGTTCCCCACACATTAAAAACCGCAGCATCCTTCCAGAACCCGCTGAGCAGCACCAGTCCCACCACACCCGCCAGCAACCAGAAATTGACAGCGCCGTCAAATCCGATCCGCCGCGTATCGGGTGTCGGGTCCACTGGCAGCACACCTTCCTTGCGGTAATACCAGCGGTCCAGCAGGTAAAAAATGCCAAGCAAACTGCCCGTCAAAAAGAGCGTCTCCGGGAGGATATGACTTACCGTCCAGAAAAAATTTACACCCTTGAGGAAGCCAAGGAAAAGCGGCGGGTCGCCCAGCGGTGTGAGGGAGCCGCCCACATTGGAGACCAGAAAAATGAAGAAGATCACCAGGTGGGTTTTGTAAATCCGGTTGTCGTTGGCGCGAATTAAAGGGCGAATCATCAGCATCGATGCACCTGTCGTGCCCATGACGCTCGCCAGCAGGGTGCCGATGCCCAACAAGCCGACATTGAGCGCTGGACTGCCGTGCAGGTTGCCGCGAATGAAAATGCCGCCGGCGATGGTGTAGAGCGCCGTCAACAACACGATGAACGGAATATATTCGGCCAGCAGCGCGTGAACAAGGCTTGCACCGGCCAGAGGCAGGCCAAATTGCGCCGCAAACGGGATGAAAAATAACAGTGTCCAGCCTGCCGTTATTTTTCCAAAATGGTGATGCCAGAATGCCGGCGCGAGCAAAGGCAGTATGGCAATGGACAGCAAGGTGCCTGCAAACGGAAGCGCCCACCACACCGCCAGGCTGCGTCCATCAATGTCAGCAGCCAGGGAAAGACCGGGCCACACACACAGTGCGATGGCAGCGGCGACCCCGCGACCAACTTTCATCGCTTTGGCCTCAATCGAGCCAAGCAATCGCCACGCGCAATGCGCCCGAAAATCAGGCCCATCACGCAATTTCAAAAACCTGGCGCAGATAGGCCAGATACTTTTCGTCATCGCACATATTTTTAGACGGCGTGTCAGACAGTTTGGCGACCGGCTGGCCGTTACAGCGGATCATCTTGATGACGATTTGCAGCGGCTCATAACCCAGGTCGTTGGTTAGATTCGTGCCAATGCCGAAGGCGAGCTGGCAGCGCCCCCTGAACTGCTGGTACAGCGCAATGGTGCGCGGCACCGTCAACCCGTCGCTGAAGATAAGCGTCTTTGTTTTCGGGTCCACACGATTTTTGACATAGTGCGCCAGCATGCGTTCACCCCAAATAAAAGGGTCGCCGCTGTCGTGCCGCGCGCCGTCGAAAAGCTTGCAAAAATACAGATCAAAGTCACGCAAAAAAGCGCTCATGCCGTACACATCTGACAGTGCAATTCCCAGGTCGCCCCGGTATTCCTTCGCCCACGATTCGAAGCCGAACACCTGGCTGTCTCGCAGGCGCGGCCCCAGTGCCTGGCATGCCTGCAGGTATTCATGCGCCATGGTGCCCAGCGGCGTCAGGCCCAGCTGCATCGCGAACAGTACGTTGCTGGTGCCAGCGAATTGACCTAGAGCGCCTTTGCCCAGCCGGGCTGCGAGCGTACGTAGAACTTCCTCGTGCCACACCACACCAAACCGGCGCCGCGTGCCGTAGTCGGCAATCTTGAGTTCACGCAAACCGTCGGCCTGCAACTCCCCGATCTTGGTGTCAAGCCGACGCCGGCCCTCGGCCAGATCGGCGTGCTTTTGGGTATTGCGGAAATACACCTCGTTGATGATCGCCAGCACGGGAATCTCAAACAGGATGGTGTGCAGCCACGGCCCCTTGATGGAAACGTCTATTTCTCCGTTCGGCTGCGCCGTCACGCTGACGTATTTTTCATTGAGCCGGAACAGCGCCAGAAAATCAACAAAATCGCTTTTGATGAAGCGCATGGTTTTCAGGTAGGCCAGCTCCGCATCCTCAAAACGCAAACTGCAGAGCGCGCGAATTTCCTCGCGGATTTCGGTCACATGTGGCGCCAGATCCTCAATGCCAGGCGCGCCAGCATTGCGACACTGGAAGCGGTATTCGACCTCGGCTCCCGGGAACTGATGCAAGACCACCTGCATCATGGTGAACTTGTACAGGTCGGTATCGAGCAGGCTGGTGATGATCATGGCCACTTCAATAAATCCATTTTTCGGGCGAATTGCTTCGTTGCGCGGTGCTCGGAATCCTCATGTACGCAAGTGCATTCCGGTGTCCTGCGCTCCGGGCGCCTCGCACTTCATCCCGGAAATCTGGATTTCTTGAAGTGCCCCTGCCATTTTCAATTCCCCTAACCCAGAAAATCCACTTCAAACAGCAGCGTCGCATTCGGCGGAATCACGCCGCCCGCGCCACGCGCGCCGTAGCCCAGCTCGCTAGGGATGATCAGGCGACGCGAACCGCCAACCGACATGCCCTGCACGCCCTCGTCCCAGCCCTTGATCACCTGACCGGCGCCGAGCGAAAACGCAAAGGGCTGGCCACGGTCTTTGCTGGAGTCGAACTTGGCGCCCTGCACGCCGTCGTTGTACAGCCAGCCGGTGTAATGCACTTTGACGTTTTGACCGGCTTTGGCGATGGCGCCGGTGCCGAGCACGGTGTCTTCGTATTGGAGGCCGGAGGGGGTTGTGGTGGTGGTCATGGCAAGGGTCTTTCAGACAGTGGAGGAGGGCGGCGGCGAGTCAAGGCTCCGGCCGGCGTTCAAGAGTCTCTGACTTTACCCGCAACAAGCAGCACCCTTCTATCAGCGCTGGCCGCCAGCAGCTGATTTTGCTCGGCCACCAGCATCGGCATTCCGCCCGCTTTTAGTGCCAGCAGCGCATCGCGGATGGATTCGACCAGCACCGGCGCAATGCCTTCGCACGGCTCGTCGAGCAACAGCAGGCGCGGGCCGGTCATCAGTGTGCGTGCAATCGCCAGCATCTGCTGCTCGCCACCGCTCATCTGGCTGGCTGGCCGCTTCAGCATGGTTTTAAGCACCGGGAAAAGATCGAGCACGCGGGCCTCCGTGCTGTCGGCTTCGCGGCTCGCGGCCACGCGCAGGTTTTCGTGAACCGTCAGGCCGGTGAACAGCCGCCGGTCTTCGGCCACATAGCCCAGGCCGGCCTGCGCGCGGCGATACGTATCCCAGTTGGCCAGGTCTTTGCCGCCGGCTTCGGTCTGGTAGTCAATCACGCCTTCAGATCGCACTTCCAGCCCCATCAATGCCTTGAGCACCGTTGATTTCCCCGCGCCGTTCAAGCCCTGCAGCACGACGAATTCGCCCTGCCTGACGCGCAGAGACACATCGAACAGCGCCTGGGCCGGGCCATAGAAGGCATTGAGGCCTGTCACAGCAAGCGCTACCCGAGTCTGCAGTTCAGGCATGTGCTGCGCCCTCCCCCAGGTAGCGCTTTCTGACCGAAGCGTCACGCGAAATTTCGTCGAACGTACCCTGCGCCGCCAGTCGCCCTTCGATCAATACCAGCACGCGGTCGGCAACGCCGGCAACCGCGTCCATGTTGTGCTCGGTGTAAAGCACAGCCATGCCTTTCGCGGCAAGCTGCTGCACCAGTTGCATCAGACTGATTCGTTCTTCGCCGGCCAGACCGGCCGCAGGCTCGTCGAGCAGCAGCAGACCGGGCCTGGCAGCCAGCGCCATCGCCAGTTCCAGCCGCTTCTTCGCACCGTAGGGCAAGCTCAAGGCATCGCGATTTTCGAGGCCTCGCAGACCGGTCTGGTCGAGCAGCACTGTGGCGGCTTCCAGCGAGCATCTATCCAGTGATTTGAAAGCAGAAATGGCCTGTAGCCCAATAGCTGCCTGCGTAACCAGCTGCACATTTTGTAGCACGGTGAGCGCCTCAAAAATCTGGGCGACCTGGAATGTGCGGGCGATTCCACGCTGCAAACGCGCCCTGGCGTCCAGGCCATCGAGCGTCTGTCCGTTCCACAACACATGCCCGCCTGTCAGCGGAACCTGCCCCGCAATGCACGAAAAACAAGTCGATTTTCCAGCACCGTTAGGCCCGATCAGGGCCACGCATTCGCCTGCCGCCACATCGAAGCTCACGCCATCAACGGCCTTGATGCCATCGAAATGTTTGACGAGGTTTTGAACCTGCAGCATCAGTCGGCGCCCTTGACTTTGATGGGTGCCACGCTGCCTACAGGTCTCGCGCGGCGCGCCAGCAAGCCCAGCAAACCCGATGGCGCCGCCACCATGATCAGCATGATGAACAAGCCCAGCAAGCCGCGCCAGTAGGTCACTTCCCGGCTCAGCTCGGCACTGGCGTAACTCAGCAACGCACTGCCCGCCACGGCGCCCCAAAGCTGGTGCACGCCGCCCAGCAAGACGACCAGCAAGGCATCGACCGATGTCGCCACCGACGCGATCGACGGAAAAACCGCGCCTTTGTGCGCCGCGAACAAGCCACCCGCCAGACCGGCCAGCACGGCGCTTTCAACGAAGACGCGGTACTTCAGCCAGCCCACCGGCAGCCCCGATGCCGCCGCGCGCAAGGGTGCATCGCGTACGGCCTGCAGCGCCGCGCCCATCACCGACCGGCCCAGTCCCCGCAGCGCAAAAACAGACAGCAGCGCCAGCCCGACCAGCAGCGCGAAAAAAAGAGGCCGGCCCTCGCTATTGACCAGCGTCAGCCCGATGAGCCCGTTGTCGCCCCCCGTCAGGCTGACCCACTGCGTGGCACTGGCCCAAATCACCTGCGCCAGCGCCAGCGACAGCATCGCCAGGTACACGCCGGCACTGCGCACCACAGCGGCGCCAAACACGGCAGCAGCGAGAAAAGCCGCAAAGCATCCCGTAGCCAGCGCCAGCGGAAGTGATGCGCCCCAGAAGGTGTGCGACAAAGCTGCGCCATAACCGCCCAGTGCGAAAAACGCCGCATGGCCAAAACTCACCAGTCCACCAAGCGCCATCATGGCCTGCAAACTGATTCCGAAGATCATCAAAATTAGCGCATCGGCCGCCAGTGTTTGCCAGTAAGGCCCGCCCCACCACGCCACCCCGGCGAGCAATACCAGCGCGGCTGTAACGAGCGGAGTGCCAAGCCCGCCGCGAGCCAGACCGCGGAACTTCTGCGCGGGCTCGCGCACCGCTTCCGCAGAACCCGCGCGCAGACCGAAAAGCCCCTGCGGACGAAACACCAGCACGACCGCCATCGTCAAAAACACCAGCACCAGCGTGGCCTGCGGGAAAAAGCTGATGCCAAATGCATGCACCAGACCGATCAGCAGCGCGGCCAGAAACGCACCGCCAATGCTTCCCAAACCGCCAGTGACAACGACGACAAATGTTTCCACGATCACATTCATGTCCATCTGCAGGTGCGCAGGTTCGCGCGGTAACTGCAGCGCACCGGCCAGCCCGGCCAGCGCACAACCCAGCATCACCGCGCCGAGCATGAGCGGCTTGGGGTTCACGCCCAGCGCCGCCAGCATGCTGCGGTCTTGCGTGGCGGCACGCAGCCGCTGACCGAACAGCGTGCGTTTGAGCAGCAGGTGCAGACCCAGCCAGACCAGAGGGCCGAGGGCAATCATCGCCAGCTGATAGGCTGGAAAAAATTCACCGCTAATCTGCACCGCGCCTTTGAGGCCCGGAAAGCGCGGCGCAAACACCTCGTCAGGCCCGAAGCTCCATTGCATTGCATCGTGCATTGCCAGGCTCAGACCGAAGGTGGCCACCAGCTGATACAGCTCCGGCGCCCCCACCATGCGTCTTAACAGGAGATATTCGGCTGCAGCCCCCGCAATACCTGCGCAAGCAGCTCCTGAAATAATAGCGAGCAGGTACAGCGCCGCACTGTCGCCCCAAGCCGGAAACCAGTGGGTGACCCAATGCGCAGTGAATAGCGCGCCCAGCATGAAAAAACTGACATGCGCAAAATGAACGATGCGCGTCACGCCAAAGATCAGCGTCAACCCCGCAGCCATCAGGAACAACGTAGTGGCGTAAGACAGACCGCCGAGGAGCTGGACAGTAGAGACTGTCATGCGTTCACGTGTGCGCTATGCGCAGGGCCGTTCTCTTCACGCCAGCAGGGGCCGCGAAACCGGCTTTGGCGGGCCGCTGGCGGGGTGGCCCCACCGGGGGGAAGCGTATTACACGCAGTGAAAAGCGTGAGGGAGATCAATCCAGAAATGTAGTGAATTCGTCCGCACCGACTCGCGGCGTGCGAAACGTATTGACCAGCGCCTTCTCATCGGCGTAACCCAGCGACATGCCGCAAACCAGCATTTCATCGGGCCCCGCACCAATATGCGGCAGGATGATTTTTGAAAATCCGTTCCACGCCGCCTGCGGGCAGGTGTGCAGGCCGTGGCCGCGTGCTGCGAGCATAAGGGTTTGCAAAAACATACCGTAGTCCACCAGAGAGCCACGCCCCATAACGCGGTCTACCGTGAACATCAGCCCGACCGGCGCATCGAAGAAACGGTAGTTGCGCTGATGCTGGGCGTGCATCTTGTCTTTTTCGCCCTTGGCAATGCCCAGCAGGCCATACAAACTCCAGCCGTTTTCACGGCGGCGGTCGATGAAGGGCGAGACCCATTTTTCCGGGTAGTAGTCCCACTCCTCCTTGTACTCGGTGGCCAGCGCCGGATCAACGCGAATGGCATCGTGCGCCGCGCAAACTTTTTTGACCAGCGCATCTCGGCTGGCGCCTTGCAGCACATACACCTTCCAGGGCTGGGTGTTGGTTCCCGAAGGTGCGCGGCTCGCCAGATCGAGCAGGTGCGAAATAGTCGCGCGCGCCACCGGTGTGGGCAAAAATTCGCGCATCGACTGGCGGCTTTCGATGGCGTCATCGACCGGGTTGGGATCAGCGTCGGCTTGGCTGCGGCGGGCATTTGAGAAAGCGGTTTGGGTCACTTCAGGGTCTCCAGTAGTCGAATCAATGGGGAAGGCAATGCCGCCGGTTTTCGCTCAAGACGGTCAACATACACATGAACAAAATGGCCTCTGGCGGCGCAGAAAGCATCAGGGTTATCGGGGAAAATGGCGATCTCGTAACGAACACTGGACGAGCCAATGTGTACCACCCGAATTCCGGCCACCACATCTCCCGGAAAAGCCAGCGGCGCGAAATAATTGCATTGGGTTTCGACCACCAGACCGATCACGGCGCCGCCATGAATATTGAGCGCACCGCTGTCGATCAGCAGCCCATTGATGGCGGTGTCAAACCAGCTGTAGTACACCGTGTTGTTGACATGACCGTAGATGTCGTTATCAAGCCAGCGAGTGCTGATGGGGCGGAACACTCTATAGGCGCTGCGGGGCTCGGGTTGCGCTCGGGTGAATGCATTCATCGCCCTATTCTGCCAGCGAAGCCCGCGCCGCGAAGGGCCGCCCCGAGCAAGCGACGGCCCCCTCGGGGGGCAGGAAGCGACACGCAGTGCGCGACCGTGGGGGCATCATTTTTGCCATCGCTGCCAATAGTTCAAAGCGACTCGATAAGTGTTGACCTGCACCTGCACCGTGTCGTCGATGTTCAAGCCGTAGCCGCCAGCCATCACGAACGCCAGCGGAATGCGCCGTTGATACGCCCAGTCAAAAACGCGCCGGTCGCGCGCTTCCAGGCCGTCAAAACTCAGGGCCAGCCGGCCCAGCCGGTCGCCTTCATGCGGGTCGGCGCCGGCCAGATACAGCAGCAGCCCGGGCTCGAATCGCCGGTCCAGCTCATCGAGCGCCTGCTCCAGCGCCTGCAGGTAAGGCGCATCCAGGCAGCCGTCGGGCAATTCGACGTCCAGGTCGCTGGCCTCTTTGCGGAAAGGAAAGTTTTTTTCGCCATGCAAGGACAGCGTAAAAACACTCGCGTCGCGCGCGAAGATGCTGGCGGTGCCGTTGCCCTGATGCACGTCGAGATCGATGATGGCGACCTTCAGCGGCGCGCGTGGCGGCTGGCGCTGGCGTGCCCACTCGGCCTGCATCAGCCGCGCCGCGACGGCGACATCGTTGAAAACACAAAAGCCGCTGCCCTTGTCCGCGTAGGCGTGGTGGGTGCCGCCGGCCATGTTGGCGGCCACGCCCTCGCCTCGCGCAGCGCCACCCAGCCCGAGCGCCACGCGCGCTGCCGCCACGGTTGCGCCAGCCGAGCGTCGGGCGCGCTCGGCCATGGCCATGCTCCACGGAAAACCGATCTCGCGCTGAGCGACCGGGGCCAGCGTGCCCTGCGCAATGGCGGCGATGTAGTCGGGCGTATGAACCAGCGCCAGTTCGCCATCGCTTGCGGCGGGTGCCTGCGCCATTTGAACGCCCGGCAGTTCCTGCACGACGCGGTCCCGAAGCAGGCGGTACTTGGCCATCGGGAAGCGGTGGCCGGCGGGCAGCGGCAGCACGAAGTTGTCGGCGTAGAAGGCTTGCAAGTAAAGGTCCGTTAACGGGAATTCGGGCGGCTGGAACGGCTTGGTGGAAAAGCGTGCGATGGCTTTGTAGCATGCGCAATGCCCGGGGCGGTTGAAGTCAAAAATTAACCTGTTGAGGCCGCCTGAAAAGTCTGTCTGTCGAAGAGGAATAGAGCCCATGTTCTAAAATGGTGCGCTGCAACAAAATAGTTCTTGCTATTTCCTGTGCCCGGCTTATACTTCGTCTTATGTTGCAGTGCAGCAATTGATCGAAGCGCCACCCGCAACTACTTTCCCGACAGTTCTTTTTTGTTATTACAACCCTCTGGAGATATTTATTATGTTGACCGCTGAACAAATCATGGCATCGCACAAAGCCAGCATCGAAACCCTGTTTGGTCTGACCCACAAAGCCTTCGAAGGCGTTGAAAAACTGGTCGAACTGAACATGCAGGCCACCAAGGCCGCTTTGGCCGAAACCGCCAACCACGCACAAGCCGTGATGGGTGCCAAAGACGCACAGGAATTCATGGCCCTTCAAGCCGGCATGGTCCAGCCGCTGGCTGAAAAAACCGCCGCTTACAGCCGTCATCTGTATGACATCGCTTCGGCTGCTGGTGCTGATCTGGGCAAGACCTTCGAAGGTCAAGCCGCTGAAGCCCAACAAAAATTGGCCGGCATGATGGACAGCGCAACGAAGAACGCACCTGCTGGTTCCGAGACCACCGTTGCCGTGATGAAAAGCGCCGTGGCTGCTGCCAACAACGCGTTTGAGTCGATGCAAAAAGCGGTCAAGCAAGCCAGCGACATGGCCGAAGCCAACTTCAACACGGTCGCTACGACTGCTGTGAACGCTTCGAAATCGGTTGCTAAAAAGCGCTGAATAGTCAGCTGATTCATTGCCGCACTTGATGCGGCATGATGGAAGCCTGTAAAAAAGGGCCTGGTCGCGAGATCAGGCCCTTTTTTTATATCAAATCGGCCTCTAGCCCCCGTAATACGTGCGTAAGCAGCTACTAAATATATAGCATCGGTTATGCGCTCAAGGCACGGCCCGCGCCTGCAATCTCGCCCTTAACGCGGGCAGCGCAGCCAGCATCGCCGCACGCCCGGCATCAATCGCGCGCTGCCGGGCCGAAAAATCTGCACCCTTCAGCCCGACCTGCGACGGCCGCACCACCACGTCGGCGTCTTTCAGTTCGTACTGGTTGATGCTTTTGCCCATGATGGCAAAGGTCTGCAGCAAAATTTGCAGCGTGCCATCGGACGGGTTGCCTTCGGGCGGGCTGGAGATGTCAACCGCCACCACCACATCGGCGCCCATGCGCCGCGCAAAACGCACCGGCACCGGTGACACCAGCCCGCCATCGACGTACTCACGCCCATTTATTTTCACCGGCAGAAAAACGGCCGGCACCGCACTGGAAGCGCGCACCGCCGTTCCCGTGTCGCCGCGCTGGAACAGCAGCGCTTCGCCGCTATTCAAATCAGTCGCCACAATGCCGAGCGGAATCGCCATGTTTTCAATCAAGCGCCCGGCTACCAGCTCATTCACATAGCGCCCGAGTGCCTCGCCGCGAAACATGCCGCGCCCGACGATGGGCAGCATCCAGTCGGTCAGCGCCACCTCTTCCATGTTCAGCGCGGTTTGCTGCAACTGTGCGCTGGTTTTGCCGCTGGCGTACAGCGCGGCGACCAGGCTGCCGGCCGAGGTGCCAACAACGATGTGAGGCTTCAGCCCCGCTTCTTCCAGCACGGCGATGACGCCGACATGTGCGAAGCCGCGCGCGGCGCCGCCGCCCAGCGCCAGACCAATTTTCAA
>JANLYY010000140.1:0-27661 GCA_031365885.1 Polaromonas sp.
ATGACAAAACCGATGCGCTCTATCGCCACATAGTTACCGGCCCAGCCCGACAACAGACTCAAAAAAGTGGAGATGACCAGCGACATCAATAGCAGCACGCCAAACGCCAGAATGTAAGCGACACCGCGCAATCGCAGCGACGCCCCACGCCACCATTTTTGCTTCGCCGGCTCGACGCTGCCCTGGCGCCAGACACGCTCGAAAGCGTCCTGCAATTCCGCAAAGACACCGGTCGCACCCGACAGCAGCAGCATGAACGCCACGACAGACGCGATGATGCCTTCAGAGGGTTCTTGCGCGCTGGTAATCGCCTGCTGCAGCACCTGCGCGCCCTGCTCGCCGATCACGCCTTGAATCTGACCGATGAGGTTGGTTTCCAGATAGCTTTTATCGACCCACCAACCTAGCACGGCCACCAGCAAAACCAGCAGCGGTGCCAGGCTGAGAATGCCGTAAAACGACATGGCGGCGCTCATGCGCATGCCGTCGGCGTCAATCCACTGGTTGATGGCCCGCCAGATGGGCCGGTAGATGCGCTGCGCCTGAAGCAGCGCCGCAGTGGCAAAATTTTTGGGGAATTCGTTCGCAGCAACAACCATTTGACGATGCTACTCAGGCCGTGGCCGGTTTGAACCCGGACACAGGCCCAGGGAACCGTAGGTTTTTACCGACTGGCGAGCAGGCTACAGAACGCCGCGCAAGGCTTAGCCGGCAACCTTGAACAGCGCCGCGACTTTCTTTTTCGGCTTGATGTTGGCCGATACGCCGCTGCGCGCAGGATTGGCTTTGGCCGCAGCCTCCCAGGCAGGTTGTGCTTCCACAGGCGCGGTTGACTCATAAGGCTTGTCAAAAAACGGGTCACGCGACGCCGCGCTCTGGCGATGCGGCGTGTATTCGCGGCGTTCGCGCGGTTCACGAACTTCACGAACCTCGCGGCGTTCACGCGGCGGGCGCGTTTCGTTGGCGGCTTCTCTAGCGTCGTGGGCGCCCTGGGCATCGGGTTCGCGGTACATGCGCCGGCCGTCGTTGATGCGGCCCTGCTCGCTGATGCGCGGCTTGTCTTCGTCGAACTCCAGCGGCTCAATCTCAATTTTTGTCTTGATCAGCTTTTCAATGTCAGCCACCAGGCGCTGGTCGCTGCTGGCCATAAAGCTCACCGCAAGGCCCGAAGCGCCGGCGCGGCCGGTTCGGCCGATGCGGTGTACATAGTCCTCGGCATTAAAAGGCACGTCGAAATTGAACACCGCCGGCACGTCCTTGATGTCAAGACCGCGGGCCGCCACGTCGGTACACACTAGCAGATCGACTTCGCCTTTTTTAAAGGCATCGAGTGCTTTCAAGCGTTCGTCCTGACTCTTGTCGCCGTGCAGCGCGGTGGTCTTCAGGCCTTCACGCTCCAGCGAGCGGGCCAGACGCGCGCAACCGAGTTTGCTGTTCACAAACACGAAGGCCTGGTTCAAGTCGCGGGACTTTAAAATCTGGTGGAGCGCACGGCGTTTGTCGTCAGCGCTGACGCTGTAGAAATGCTGCTCGACAGTCGATGCCGTGGCGTTGGACCGCGCGACTTCAATCGTCACCGGGTCTTGCAGATAGCTGGACGCGAGGCGCTTGATTTCGGGCGAGAAAGTCGCCGAAAACAACAGCGTGATGCGCTGCTTGGGCAGGTAGCTCAGGATGCGCTGCAGGTCGGGCAGAAAGCCGATGTCGAGCATGCGGTCGGCTTCATCGAGCACCACGTATTCGACCTGGTTCAGCACGGTGTTTTTGGCTTCGATGTGGTCAAGCAGCCGGCCCGGTGTGGCCACCAGCACCTCAACGCCGCGCTTGAGCTCCAGCGTCTGCGGCTTCATGTCCATGCCGCCGAACACGACCGTGCTGCGCAGGTTGGTGTACTTGGCATACAGCTCGACCTGCTGAGCGACCTGCACGGCAAGTTCACGCGTGGGAAGCAACACCAGCGCCCGCACCGGGTGGCGCGCGGGTGAGGTCGATGGGTTTTCGTGCTTCATCATGCGCTGCAACAGCGGCAAGGCGAAGGCGGCGGTTTTGCCGGTGCCGGTCTGCGCGGCGCCCATCACGTCCTTGCCCTGCAGCACGACCGGAATGGCCTGCTCCTGGATCGGCGTCATGGTTTCGTAGCCCATTTCGGCGACGGCACGGGCAAGCGGTTCTGCCAGCGAAAGATTGGAAAAAGATGATGTCATGAAAGAAAGCTCTGCTCTCGGGCTAATCACTCTGGCAGGTTGTGGCGCGCAAATCCAGGGTGTGGATCGCCAGGGCGCATGGGGGTAGCTGTCTGCGTGCTGCAGGCGGCTACAAAGGTCGCGCTGCAGGCTCTCCGAGCCACGCGATCAACAATCGCGGGGGCTTGGCGGGCCGGGGTGCAGGGCTTTTTCAACCTAGCATTGTCGCACTTCGAGGCAAATATTGAATTTTTGGCGGGCATGACGCCGATACGGCCAGCCGCCGGTTCAGCAACTGCAGGCAGATCAAAACTAGTTGCTATTATTTTAGTAGCTTCTTGCGCACGTATTACGGGGGCTTGAAGGCTATTTTATAAACATTCGTAACTACTCAGCCCCGTTCTTCCTCCTTCCCCTTTTGGGGGAAGGCCGGGATGGGGGCTAGCGGTGGTCGAACGCCCGCAGTCTGCCTTGCTTGGGAATGAATGGAAAACGCCGACTGCGGGATTGACGCCGGCAAGATTTTGGAGCCGGGGAGGCCCCCATCCCTACCTTCCCCCAGCGGGGGAAGGAGCCGTGCGGACGCAGGACCAATCTCCGTTCGGCAGGCGGAGTAGTTACAAACATTCTCTATAAATTCCGGGCGCTGAAGGTGTCGCAGGCCTTCACGCTGGCGGTTTTAAAGCCAGTGTCAAACCAGCGCTGGCGCTGCGCGCTGGTGCCGTGGGTGAAGCTCTCTGGCACCACAGCGCCGCCGCTGCCGCGCTGCAGCGCATCGTCACCGATCTTGGCGGCGGCGTTCATGGCTTCTTCCACATCGCCTTTTTCCAGAATCTGCCGCGAGGTTTGCGCCTTCTGCGCCCACAGGCCGGCAAAGCAGTCGGCCTGCAGTTCGAGCCGTACGCTCAGCGCGTTGTATTCAACTTTGCTGACGCGGCCGCGCATCTGGTCCATCTTGCCGCTGATGCCGAGCAGGTTCTGCACATGGTGGCCGACCTCGTGCGCGATCACATAGGCTTGGGCAAAGTCGCCGGGCGCGCCCAGCTGGCGCGTCAGCGTTTCGTAAAAGCCGAGATCGATGTAAACCTTCTGGTCGCCCGGGCAGTAAAACGGCCCCATGGCCGCCTGCCCCTGCCCGCAGGCAGTTTGCGTGGCGCCGCGGAAGAGCACCAGCCGCGGCTCCTTATACGTGCTGCCGCCCTTGGCGAAAACATCTTTCCAGACGTCTTCGGTGTCGGCCAGCACGGTGGACACGAACTTGGCCATGCGGTCATCGGCCGGCGGGCGCTGCGCCGGGCCCTGTTGCTGCTGCACCTGCGCCGTTGGTGCACCGCCGCCGCTGAGCAGATTCAGGATCGTCAGCGGGTTGATGCCGAAGATCCAGCCGCCGACCAGCGCCACCACGATGGTGCCGATGCCGATGCTGCGTCCGCCGAACAGACCACCGCCACCAAAACCCTGGCCGCCGCCATCGCTACGCCGGTCTTCGACGTTGTCTGATTCCCGATTGCCTTCCCATTTCATGATCGTCTCCTCTTTCCTCTTAAAAATGTGATGTTGCAGCCTGCCGTCAACGCTCGATGTAAGCAATTTTCACTTTGCCAGGGCCATACCGCCCTGACTTTACTTGACACCGTATTCGGCCACGCGGAACAAATGCAATGCCTGCGGTATCCTAAGTTTGATGAAACTCTTTACTTTCGGGCCCAGCAGCCTTCGCCTCACGCAACTGACAAAAATGGGTCTGGCGGCGCTTGCACTGGCCCTGCTCGGCGCCTGCGCCAGCCCCATCACCACCCGCGTTACCAGCTTCAACCAGTGGCCGGCCGATGCAGCGGGCAGCACCTTCAGCTATGTCAGCCGCACCGACAACACGCGTGAACTGGAGCAAGCCAGCTACGAAAGCCACGTGCAGGTAGAGCTTGAAAAACGAGGACTGGTGCGCGCACCGGCCGGTCAGGTCGGCCGCATGCAGGTGGACGTGAACACCAGCAATCGCAGCGAGCAAATCACCTATCTGCAGCCGATTTACCAGGACAACTACGTCTATGTGCCGGGCTACCGCGATTCAGTTGGCCGCATTTTTCCGGGCTTCTGGACGCTCGACCCGTTCGGTCCCCGCTACGTCGGCGACCGCCAGATCAACAGCACCCGGCAGACCAGCACGCTGCAGCTGCGGCTGCTCGACTCGCAGGGCAGCCCGCCCGGAAAACCGCGCACGGTGTTTGAGTCACGCGCCGCCTTCGAAGGTGAAGGCCGAGGCGACCAACTGCCGCAAGTCGTGCCTTTCCTGGTGCGCGCCGTGTTCGACGATTTCCCGGGCCAGAACGGCAGGGTACGTGTGGTGCGGTTTGACCGCAAGACCGGTGCGGTCATCAAAGACCGGTAGACGCATCGTTTAAATTGCTATTTATTTGATAGCTGCTTACGAACGATTTACGGGAGCTAGAGGCTTATTTGGTGCGTTTTTAAACGCGCCGCGCTGTGCTTGCCAGCCCACCTGTCAGCAGCCAAACAGTTCCGAATGCGTGCCGAAGCGAACACACTTTTATTCACCGCACAAAACGCGGCGAATAAGCCGCATAATCACCGCATGACCCGCCCACGCATCTTGGTTAACCCTCGCTACATCTGGCAGCAGCCTGACTGGCCGGCATGGCGATTTGATGCCACCGCGCTGGCCGCACCGCTGGCGCTGGTACATCGCGCGCAGGGTGGGTTGATGGGCCGCATGGCCGAGCTGGGGCTGGCCGAACGCAATCGCGCCACGCTGCAGGTGTTGACGCAGGAAGTTATCAAAACCAGTGAAATCGAAGGCGAGCAGCTCAACCTGGAAACAGTGCGCTCGTCGATTGCACGCCGGCTGGGTGTAGACATCGGTGCGCTGGCACCCAGTGATCGGCAGGTCGATGGCGTGGTCGATGTAGTGCTCGACGCCACCAGCAACTTTGGCTTGCCGCTGACGGCCGAGCGTCTGTTCGGCTGGCATGCCGCTTTGTTTCCGACCGGTTTCAGTGGCCGCGTGCGCATACGCGCAGGCGCGTGGCGCAACGACGCCAGCGGCCCGATGGAAGTGGTTTCCGGCGCGATTGGCCGCGAAAAAGTGCATTTTCAAGCGCCGCCTGCCAACATCCTGCCCGATCAAACTGATTCGTTTCTGCGATGGTTCAACGACGCGCCGATGGGCGACGCACTGCTCAAGGCCGGCCTGGCGCACTTGTGGCTGATCACGCTGCACCCTTTCGACGACGGTAACGGCCGCATCTCACGCGCGGTGGGCGACATGGCGCTGGCCCGCGCAGAAAGCACCGGTCATCGTTTTTACAGCTTCAGCGCGCAAATACAGCGCGAGCGCAAAGCCTACTACGACCAGCTCGAGACCACACAAAAAGCACGCTCGATGTGACGCCCTGGCTGGTCTGGTTTTTGGGCTGCCTGCTGCGCGCAGTGCAAGGCGCAGACGCCTTGCTGGCCGGTGTACTGGACAAGGCGCAGTTCTGGCAGCGCTGGGCCGGCACACCCATGAATGCACGACAAACGCTGGTGATCAACTGCATGCTGGACAGCGCTTTTGAAGGCAAGCTCACCAACGCCAAATGGGCATCGCTGGCCAAATGCTCCGCCGACACCGCGCTGCGCGACATCAACGAATTGCTGGCGCGCGGGGTGCTGAGCAGGCTTGAGGGTGGCGGGCGCAGTACCGGGTATGAATTGGGCAGATAGGGCTATCGCGCATATAAGACGGGCGGCAACAGCTATTAAGTTAATAGCAAAAAGAGGCGGAAATTTAATTAGAAACTGACCCCAATCAGCCCCCCTAAGCACGCATATCGACGATAATTTCTACCGTCACCATCTGCACATTTTTTCAACCGCGCATGCTCAGCAAAGTCATCAGTATCAGGCCAGACACCGTCAGCGGAACACCCTGCTTTGTGGGTACGCGCGTGCCCATCAAATCGCTGTTCGATTATTTAGAAGCAGGTGATGGGCTGGACGAATTCCTAGACCAATTTCCCTCTGTCAGCCGCCAAGCCGCGATTCAATTGCTGGAAGACTCCCGCCTCGCGGTGCTTGCAGCCTAGCGCAGACTCACCGTGCGGGTGCTACTAGACGAGTCCGTGCCACGCGCGTTGGGCTTTGAACTTGAGGGGCACTTCGTACGTACCGCCCAATCGGTCGGGTTTTCTACCTTATCCAACGGCAAGCTCATGCAAGCCATGGTGGAAATGGGCTTTGAAGTACTTATCACCTTCGATCAAAACCTGCCTTATCAACAAAACACCAGATTACCCGTCGCCATCATTATTTTGATTGCGCAAAATAACCGGGTAGAAACGGCCAAGGGATTTGCTGGCAGCATTCTTCGAACACTCACTACCGTGCAGATTGGACAACTGGTGCGACTGCCAACGGCAACTTAAACAACGCCGATGCCAAGTACGACCGGCGCAAACTGCTACAGCGCCTCGTGCGCGAGACCCGCAAAAAACTCGCCTGACGACACCCGGCGAATTGCTTTCAGACAGTGCGCATACAAGCATGCCCCGTGGAGAACGCCAGCAACACTTCCTATTGGCCCCTTTTGCGGGCAGCCGTAACCGCCAGCCCCATGAGGCGCCAACACATGGTGTTGGCGGAATGCTTCGCCGCTGTTTCGGCCACTGTTCCCGGTCGTGAGCCTTCTTTCTGGTGCGCAAAAAATTTTGACCGCGCTGCCTGCGCTTTCCATGCAAGCGACCTGCGGGTCGCTTTTTTTGGACTGCGGTTGATCAAAGCTCTGAAGCTGCCAGTTGACCGAAGCCAAAAACCAAATAAGCCACCAGCCCAGCAGGACATTGCGTAAGCAGCTATTGAATTAGTAGCGTATTCAGTTGCTTTGCAGGTGCAATGGCAAACGCTTTATGGGAAATGGGAGACCTGACCCCGTACTGCCCAAATTGAACCACAAGCCGGGCACTTGCTTGTCGGCTTCGCGGGGCTACACACCCTGCTGCAATCTCGACAGCGATATGACTTAGATAACATAACGTCGGAGATGACCGGCACACAACACTTGCCGCGAAGCGGCTTCCTGATTTTGTGTGTCCGTGTCGATCAACATGTTAGACCTCGTTGCCCAAGGTGCCTTTTCCCAAATTGCAGCGCTCGCACAGCGTTTGCAGATTTTGAAGAGTAGTTTCGCCGCCATCCGCCCACGGCACAACATGGTCAACGTGAAGGACCACGCCCGGTTCGATTGCCGGACTCCGGCCGCATGAACGACATGAGAAATTGTCCCGCCTCATTACGACGAACCTCAAACGATCATTCGGCGCGCGCGGTGTACGTCGTTCCGCCTTTCGCGGCTTTGAAGTCCGCGGGACTTTGATGTTCGGAGTCACGGCCGCATCTTCGGGTGACTCAGTTACTGGCGCGTCCACATACGCAATGAACGATTCGAGGGTGGCACGCCAAGAACCAAAGCGGCGCTCGTAGGTTGTGACTGAATGATCTGAAAGCGGACGCTCCATGTCGAGGTAGGCTGGCTGCCGGCCAAGGGCAATCCAAACGCGTTCCAGATTTCGGAATAGCTTCTCATCTGAAACGCGCGGATGGAAATTGTCAGAAGGAGAAAGGCCTGCCTTCTCCAAAGCACCCGGCCATGTGCCGAATACGCGCGCGAATGGCGCTTTGCTGTAGTTGCCAAGGCGTTCGTACTCCTTCATCGTAATCGAGGGTTTGGCAAGTTCTAGGGAGACGCGGCGAAGGTCAGTTATGAGTTCATCCTCGGTCGCAGGCAAAGGTCGAGCGGAACCGAGCCCGGCCTCAGACAGCGCTCCAAGCCAATCGCCAAATCTGTCAGTGAGTGTTCCTGGGGCGTAGTTGCCATGGCGCTGATACTCCTTTTGATCCAGCGTTGATTTACGAAGAAGGCTGGCGACTCGCTTCATGTCGTCGAGCAGCTCGGAGTCCGAGCTTTGTTTTCGCGGTGGCCTCAGTTCGAATTTCATATCGCTCGTGAACTTCCAGGGGTCTAACGTTGGAGGCCAGGCGCCGCCGTAGGCGGTCGCCGCTGGGCCGACGGGTTAAAGCGGGCGCTCATGCTTGCGTCAAACCTTTAGCAAAGCGCTTCGTAGCCAGAACAACAACGGAATGCCGACGACAACCACGGCCCCGGCAATTACAAAAGCCTCGACGGTAAGTTGTTCCTGCACGCGCTCATAGAAGTCTGCCCCCTTGCGGGACTCTAAAAAGTAGCCCCCAAGTTCGTGGCGAACCAACTTCACTAATTCCGCGAAGACTTGAACCACACGATGTAGACCAAGTAATAGAAGTAGCGCAAATACAAAAAATTGCCAAGGACTTTGCAAGGACTGCCGCCATAACGCCGAGAAGACTCCGGCCAAAACGAGCGATGTCAAGAGCGGCAGTGCGATTGCTACTAGGAATTGCATGAGCTTTAACGTAATGTATGCCGCAAAACCTGCGGCTTAATCTGGGCGCTGCAACTTAATCTGGTCATCAAAAACTCCGGTGAATGGCTTGTGTGCTGCGTTTCGAGACTTTATACTGTTCATCCATACAGTTATAAAAACCACCATGAAACCCCGCAACCCGCCTTTGCAATCAATCCGGCTTCTTGAACAGGTCAGGGAGCGGATTCGGTATTTGCACTATAGCCTTAGTACTGAGAAGGTTTACCTGTACTGGGTTCGTTTTTTCATTCTTTGGCATGGCCGCACCGCAGGTATGACGCACCCGCGCGACATGGGCGCAAAGCAGGTTGAAAGCTTTTTGACCATGCTAGCCACGGAACGCAAGGTTTCAGCGTCAACCCACAACCAGGCATTGAGTGCGCTGCTGTTTTTGTATCGCGAGGTGCTGGAGATTGATCTGCCGTGGTTGACGGACATCAACCGGCCAACGCGTACCCGGCGCATTCCCTCAGTGCTGACCAAGGACGAAGTGGCAGGTCTGCTGGCAGTGATGGAAGGCGAAACCGCGCTGCTGGCGCGTTTGCTATACGGCACCGGTATGCGGTTGATGGAGGGCATGCGCTTGCGCGTCAAGGATGTTGAGTTTGACCGCCACGTGATCATCGTGCGCGAAGCCAAGGGCAACAAAGACCGGGTGGTGATGTTGCCCCGGTCGCTGGCGCCCGCGCTTCGACTGCAGATGCTGGCAGCGCGTGCTGTTTGGGAAGCTGATCGCCAGGCGCAGCGAGGCGGGGTTGAAACACCGCATGCGCTGGAGCAAAAGTATCCCAAAGTCGGTCAAACCTGGGGTTGGTTTTGGATGTTTCCCTCACCCACGCTGTCGATTGACCCGCGCAGCGGCATCGAGCGGCGGCATCACTTGTTCGAAGAACGATTGCAGCGCGCCTTGAAAAAAGCGGTTCCGCTGGCGGGGATTGTGAAGCCGGTATCGGTTCACACCTTGCGGCACAGTTTTGCTACCCATCTGTTGCAGTCGGGCACCGACATTCGCACGGTGCAGGAGTTGCTGGGCCACAGTGACGTCAGCACGACGATGATCTACACGCATGTGATTAAGGCAAGCACCGGCGGCACGGCGAGTCCGCTGGATGCATTGGTTGCGTAGTGAACTTATAGCTATGTTTTTAATAGCTGCTCACGCACGTATTACCTGGGCTACAGGCCGATTTTATATAAAAGACAGGCCAAGACGCTGCCCTCAGCGCAGCTTGAGCCGCAGCATCAGCGCATCAGGCGGTGCGTCAGCCGTCACTGTGAATCCTGTCTCGCGCGCCAGCGCTGCCATGCCTTTGTTTTCTATCAGGCATTGGCCAACGACTTCCAGCGTGCCGCGCTGTTTCAGGTAGCCGATCAGCTTGTCCATCAACACGCGGCCCAGGCCCTTGCCCTGCCAGCTGGACGCGACCTGAATAGCGAATTCAGCCTGCAGGTTGTCGGGGTCACACACCGCCCGCGCCTCACCGACCATCACGGGTTGTCCATCCGGCCCCGGCGCCAGCGCGATGAAAGTCATCTCGCGGTCGTAGTCAATCTGGCTGTACCTGGCCAGCTCGGAGTGCGGCACTTCGCGGCGCACCCTGAAAAAACGCAGCCGCATGTCAGCCATCGATGCATTTGCATAAAAGTCCATCAAGCGCTGGCCGTCGTCGGGGCGAATCGGCCGCAGCAGCAATTCGGCACCCGCCAGTTGCGTGCGCTCTTCCAGCGCCGACGGATACGGGCGAATCGCCAGCCGGTTGGTCTCGTCTGCGGCTACGGGGCGCAGCTTGACGCGCGCATCAAGCGCCAGAACGCCGCGCTCGTCCACCAGCAGCGGGTTGATGTCGAGTTCGGCCAGCCACGGCAAATCACTGGCCAGTTGCGAGACCTTCAGCAGCGTCGCCAGCAGCGCCTGCGAATCGGCTGCCGGGCGACCACGGTAGCCCGCCAGCAGCGGCTCCAGCCGGGATCGCGCGATGAGTTCTTGCGCCAGATTGGCGTTCAGGGGCGGCAGCGCGACCGCGTGGTTCTTGCGCAGCTCGACCGCCACACCGCCTTCACCGAGCAGCAGCACCGGGCCGAACACCGCGTCGGTGGCAATGCCAACGATCAACTCATGCGCGCCGGGGCGCTGGACCATGGCTTGCACGTTAAAACCGGTGATGTCGGCCTGCGGCAAAACGCGGATGACCTGTTCGCGCATCCTCGTGGCAGCGGCCATCAGTTCGCCGGCGGATGCCAGGTTCAACGCCACACCGCCCACGTCGGACTTGTGGATGACCTGCGGCGAAACGATTTTCAGCGCGACCGGGTAACCAATGCGGTTCGCAGCGGCTACCGCTGCTTCGGCACTGCCGGCCAGCACCGTCGCCACCACAGGAATGCCGTAATCCTGCAGCAGCGCCTGCACTGAGGCGCCGTCAAGCCATTCGGCGCCCGTCTGCAATGCTTTCTGGTGCAACGCCTTGGCGCTTTTTCTATCCGGTGCAAAGTCTTCCAGCGCCGTCACGGTCAATTGCTGCAGCGCCTGCTGATTGCGCGCGTAGTTGACCAGCTGCATCCACGCATCTGCCGCGCGCTCGGGCGTGCTGTAGCTCGGAATGCCGGCAACAGCAGAGGCCGCGCGCGCTGACGCCACTGCGTTGCCACCGAGCCAGCAGGTCAACACCGGCTTGGCCGGCGGCTGCATCAGCGGCAGGCAGGCGGCAGCGATGTCACCCGCCGGAACAATCGCCGTCGGTGCGTGCATGAAGAGCACGCCATCGACCTCGCCAGCGGCCAGCAGCACGCGCAGCGCATCCTGGTAGCGGGCCAGCGGCGCGTCACCGATGATGTCAACCGGGTTGCCGTGCGACCAGCCTGCGGGCAGGCATTGGTCCAGCGCAGCGAGCGACTTTTCACTCAAGGTGGCGAGCTGGCCGCCGCCCAGCGCCAGTGCATCGGCCGCCAGCACGCCCGCGCCGCCGCCATTGGTGAGAATCGCAATCCGCTCGCCGCGCCACGAGCGCGCATGGCTCAGGGTTTCTGCGGCATCGAACAATGACTCCAGCGTATCGACGCGCAGCATGCCGGCGCGCCGGGCAGCGGCGTCGAACACCGAATCAGACCCGGCCAGCGCGCCGGTGTGCGAAGCCGCCGCGCGGGCACCATCGGGGGCGCGACCGGCTTTCACGACAATCACCGGTTTGTTGCGCGCCGCCGCGCGTGCCGCCGACATAAATTTGCGCGCCGCTTTCACCGACTCCATGTACATCAAAATGGCGCGCGTGCCGGGGTCGCTGGCGAGGTAGTCGAGCACGTCGCCAAAGTCCACATCGGCGCTGTCACCGAGAGAAATGAAATGCGAAAAGCCGATACCACGGCTGTTGGCCCAGTCAAGCATGGCGGTCGCCAGCGCGCCGGACTGGGTGACAAACGCGAGCTTGCCCGGCAGTGCATTGCCGGGCGCAAAACTCGCGTTGAGCCCCACGCCGGGGACCAGCGCGCCTATGCAGTTGGGGCCGAGAATGCGCAGCAAGTGGGGCCGCGCCGCGTCCAGCATGGCCTGCTCAAGCGACGCGCCGCCGTCAACGGTTGGCTGTTTCAACCCGGCAGTCACCACGATGGCGGCGCGCGTGCCCTTGCGGCCCAGCGCCGCGATCAGTTCTGGCACGGTGTCAGGTGGCGTACAGATCACCGCCAGGTCGGGCGGCTGCGGCAGTGACGCAACGTCGGGCCAGGCGGGCTCGCCATCGACGCGGTCACGCCGCTTGTTCACCGGCCAGATCGGCCCCTTGAACCCGCCCTGTTTGAGGTTGCGCAGCACCAGCGAGCCGACGCTGCCGGGCCGGTCAGAAGCACCAATGATGGCCACCGAGGCGGGCTGAAACAAGGCTTCAAGATTTCGTACGCTCATGCAAGCTCCTGCCAAAAATCTGAATGAAAAAGAAGATTAGAACGGCAACAAATCAAGCGCCATTTGTCGCAGATCAAAGCGTCAGACTGATGACCCTCGGAAAATGGTATTTATTGACAAAGAGGTTTCCCATGAAAACATTCGACAGCAGCCTGGCACCCCGCTTCAGCCAGCGCCTTGCCCAGCGCGAGGCCGACCTGCGCGCGATGTTGCGCAGCGCCGACGACATGCCCCGTGACGCGGGCGAAGCCGAGGCGCATGAGGTGACGGATTTCAAGGAAATGGCCACGGAAGAGTCGCTGTCGGTGGTCGATGAGGCCCAGGCCATGCATGCGGCGGTAGAGCTTGAACAGGTGCTGTCGGCGCAGCAGCGCCTGGCGGAGCAGCGTTATGGTCAATGTCTGGACTGCGACCAGTCCATCGACCTCCGGCGCCTGGAAGCCCTCCCGGCTACGCCCTATTGCACCGCCTGCCAGGCGATTCGGGAACAACCCCGGCCGCCAGCGTCCCCGACCTGAATTCCGCAAGCTAGCTGAAGCGAACCGTCAAGCCTTCAAGCCGCGCCGCCAGCGGATCATCGGCAAAAATTTCGCTGTGCCAGGTGTCACCCGGCCGCACCGGATGTGCGTCCGTCACAGTGCCGGTGGTGATGACATCGCCAGCTGCCAGCGCTGGCGCGCCGGGCGTGCTGCGCAGGGCATGCACAAAGTGCAGCAGCGCCTGCAGCGGGCCGTCTAGCACATTGGCGCCAACACCCTGGTCCCTCAAAGCCTGGTTGCCAACCAGCTTCAGGCGCAGGCCTGCGAGCGCAGCGGCCAGCGCTGGCGGGTCAATGCCCGCAGCCAGCCTGACGCGGTGTCCCACCAGCAGCAAGCCATGCAGTCCGGCATCGGCCACCGCCTGAGCAGCCGAAAACTTCCACCCCGGAAAATGCGTGTGGACGATTTCAAACCCGTGCGCCATCCAGTCAATGGACCGGACTAGGCCGGCCAGATCGCAGCCCGCAGGCGGTGCTTCGCGCAGGCAAAAAACCAGCTCGGGTTCAATGCGCGGCTCGCACAAGCCATCCAGCGACAACACGCCCTCGTTCGGCTCATCGCTTGGCACCTGATGCAGCGTGCTGCGCCAGACCGTGCCCCAGATCGGCTGGTACACCTGATAGATCGGCCAGAGGCTGCGGTTGGTAAAACCGACCTTGTAGCCCACCGGCACTTCACCAGCCTGAATACGCGCCGCACGCACGCCCAACGCGGCAGCGTAGGCGGTTGGCACATCGGGCGGTTGCTCAGGCGGCCACGTCAGCGCGGTGGCCTGCGCGCGGGCCGTGGAAAGGTCATCGACCAGGTTTGAAATAGCGGTGGGCAAGTTCATACAGCCATCGTAGCCTCCCCAAAACATCCAGCTCATCGGTGTTGAACCCGATCGGAGGCTGTCTCCGTCGGCTCACGCATCAGACGCCATACCAGCCAAAGGCCCACCACGGCATTTCCAGTGGCAAAAGTCGCCACTATCGCCATGCCCCAGCCATTCAGTGGACGGTTGCGCACTACCCAGGCCAGCAACGGTGACAGGCCGTTGATCACCAGCATGAGCCAGAACAGGGGATTGCGCGGCTGGAACAGTCGGGGAAATTTCATCAGGCGGCCATGGTAGCCGCAGGCGCAGGGGCTGGCGACTAGCGGGCGGCTGCGACACGCAGCCTGTCTGCGCTGTTGCTGGTCACGTCTTCGTCTGCCACGACGAGATGGTTAATACTCGCCGAGTCTTCATCGGGCGGGCTCGCGGCAGCCAGTTCCCGGTCGGCTGATTCAAGTCGCGACTGGCGGATGCAGTCGTGTCGGCTTACCGCGGAGCTTCGCTGAATACAGCCGGTCAGCGCCACCTGCTGGAGATCACGAACGCTTGTTTTTTGAACCGGGTTACCGCCCACCATGACCACTGCCAATAGTTGACAAACCATCACCAGCCCAGCGGCCAGCATCATCAACCCCAGCCTTGGAAACCGGGTGAGCTTTTGAAAGTGATTAAAAAGCATGATTGCCTTCAGGATCGGTGACTCCCTTGCAATAACGGGAATTTCCGCCCTGCAAGACTTCATGCTAGGCGCCGTCCCTGTTGAATCATTCAGATACCAGCCCGCCAATTTGTAGGATGACCGCGCCCACAGGCCATCGCTGAAACATCAGTTGACTGTCGGCTTACCATCACGCCATGACGCCTCTTCAAGCCCCGCAACCCCTGTCAGCAACCGCACCGGCGCTGCATAACGCATTCGATACCGCCGCCCGTCTGCCCTATACCTTGCTGGTGCGCGAGCTGCATCGGTTGCTTGAAGACAACTCGGTACAGGTGCCGCCGCGCCTGGTGCAGCCACTGGCGGGCGGAGGCAGCCTGTTTGTGATGCCGGCTCTCGATGCGCGGACGGCGATTACGAAACTGATTACCTTCACGCCGGCCAACGCCGCACGCGGTCTGCCGACCATTCAAGGCGACGTGCTGGTGTTTGACGTGGCCACCGGCCAGCGTTTGATACTGCTTGACGGCCCCACCGTGACCGCGCGCCGCACGGCTGCGGTCACGGTGCTGGCAGCGCAACGCCTGGCCGCCAACACGCGGGGGCCGCTGCTGATCGTCGGTGCAGGCGTGCAAGGCCGCGCGCATCTGGAGGCATTTGCCGAGGTATTGAAGATTACTGATGTCGTGATCGCTTCGCGCAGCCGCGCCAGCGCCGACGCGCTGGCGCTGCATGCGCAAAGCCTGGGGCTGCGCGCGCAGGTGACGCCAGACGCCAATGCCGCGCTTGCCGATTGCCCGCTGGCCGTGACTTGTACACCGGCGCAGGGCGTGGTGCTGAGCGCGCTGCCACGCCATGGCGGATTCATCGCCGCCGTCGGCGCCTTCACGCCATCAATGCGTGAACTGGCGCCCGCGCTCTGCCTGCACATGGCGGCGCATGGCAAGGTGTTTGTGGATACGCAGGACGCCCGGCACGAGGCTGGTGACCTGCTGCAGGCGGGGCTGAACGTGAGCCAATTCGCCACGCTGACGCAGGTGATCAGGCAAGACATCAAAAAGAGCGGCGGCCCGGTGCTGTTCAAAAACTGCGGCTGGGGCGGCTGGGATCTGGCGGCTGCAAGAACCGCGCTGGCACTGCTTGGCGGCTGACGGGCTGCCAGCCGAATGCTATTAAATAAGGAGCTGTTTACGCACGTATTACCTGGGCTTTCGGCCTATTTACCTCCAGAAGCAGCCGCAGCGGGCGACCCGCAGCTTTGATATGGATCAATACACGTCGGCGCTGTTTTCCTACACTGAAGACCCATCAACCGGAACCACACACGGGAGCAAACACCATGTACAAACGCCTTCTTGTTGCCACCGACGGCTCGGAGCTGTCAACCAAAGCGGTCAGCAGCGCGATCGATCTCGCCGCTGCGATTGGTGCCGAACTGGTGGCGCTTTATGTGGTGCCGCACTACCCGACCAGTTACTTCGAAGGCGGCATTGCCATTTCGACGGAAGAAGTGAGTCGAACCGAAAAAAAGTGGGCTGACGACGGCCAGGCCATCGTTCATGAGGTTGAGCAAACGGCTGCGGCTCGGGGCGTGAGCGCCAAAGGCGTCACTGTGCGCTCGGGCCTGGTGGCCGAATCGATTTTAACTACCGCCAAAAAACACGACTGCGACCTGGTCGTGATGGCCTCGCACGGACGCAAGGGCATTCAGCGCGTGCTGCTGGGCAGTGAAACGCAGCAGGTGCTAACGCACAGCAGCATTCCGGTGCTGGTCTTGCGCTGATCTGACGCTACAGTCGAAAGATTCCAGGAGCACTCAAAATGAAGATTCTTTTCGCCGCTGATGGCAGCAAGTACACCAAAAAAGCCCTGGCCTTTCTGATCAACCACGTCAGCCTGGCCGGCGCGTCCGACGAGTTGGTGGTGCTCAATGTGCAAGTGCCATTTCCGGGCCGCGTGAAGACGATGGTCGGCTCAGCCACCGTCGCCGCTTATCACAAGGACGAGGCCGAGAAGGTGTTGAACCCGATTGAAAAGCTGCTTGAACGCCACGCATTGAAGTTTCGCGTCACCAGCGTAATTGGCGCGCCAGCCGCGGAAATCGTTCGTGCCGCGATGCGCGAAAAGGCGCACATGATCGTCATGGGAACCCACGGCCTTGGCCTGCTGGGCCGTGCCGTCATGGGCAGCGTGGCACAGCGCGTGGTCGCCGACAGCGACGTGCCGGTACTGCTGGTCAAATAGTCGCCGCGTTTATTTGACGCCAGCGTTCGCCGGTTGGGGCGCGCCCAGGGCGTTGACCGGAATCTTCAGATAAACCACGCCGTTGGCTTCGGGCGGCGGCATGTCGCCCGCCCGCACATTGACCTGAATCGCCGGCAGGATCAGCGTCGGCATCCCCAGCGTAGCATCTCTGGCGCTGCGCATGGCGACGAACGCGGCTTCACTGACGCCGTCATGCACGTGAATATTTTTCGCACGTTGTTCGGCCACTGTGCTTTCCCAGGCCGGCAAGCGCGATTCGGGCGGGTAGTCGTGGCAGACAAATATTTTGGTCTGTGGTGGCAAGGCCAGGAGTTTGTGTATCGACTGGTAGAGCTTGTGCGCATCGCCGCCCGGAAAGTCAGCGCGAGCCGTGCCCACGTCGGGCATGAAGAGTGTGTCGCCGACAAACACCGAGTCGCCAACCAGATAGGCCATGTCCGCCGGCGTATGGCCGGGCACCCACATCGCCGTGGCCTGGGTGTGGCCAATCATGAAGGTCTCGCCGTCTGTGAAGAGATGGTCGAACTGGCTGCCGTCGGGCAAAAAAGTGCGCTCCAGATTGAAGAGGGTCTTGAAGGTTGACTGCACGGTGCGAATGTTCTCGCCGATGGCGATGCGGCCACCGACACGGTCTCTGATGTAGTGCGCGCCAGACAGGTGATCCGCATGGGCGTGGGTTTCCAGAACCCAGTCGATGTACAGACCCTGCGCCGCCACGTAAGCCAGCACCCGGTCTGCCGAGGTGCTGCTGGTGTGGCCAGACTTGAAGTCATAGTCCAGCACCGGGTCGATGATGGCCGCGTGGCCGCTGGCCACGTCGGCCAGCACATAGGTGACGGTCCAGGTGTCGGGATCGAAAAAAGCCTGTGTCGCTATCGGGGTTTGCATCATGGTTCCTTGGCTCTTTTATCGATTGTTGACTTATATTATATATTTTGATATATTAATGTCAAACGCCATGAATTTATACCCTCACGTCATTGATCCCGAACTGCTGCGCGGTGCCGCCGCGCAGGCCGTGGGTGTGCTCAAGCTGCTGGCCAACGAAGACCGTCTGCTGCTGCTGTGCCAGCTGTCGCATGGCGAGCGCTGCGTCAGCGAGCTGGAAGAGCAGCTGGGCATTCGCCAGCCGACACTTTCGCAGCAACTGGGTGTGCTGCGCAGCGTTGGCGCGGTCAACACGCGCCGTGATGGCAAAAACATTTACTACAGCGTGGCCGACGCGGCAACGCTGGAAATTCTGGCGCTGCTGTACCGCCTTTACTGCCCTGACGGAGCCGAGGAATGACGATTGCATGGAATGCATTTACCCCCTGGTCCGCGCTAGTCGGCGGCATGCTGATCGGCCTGGCGGCCGCCCTTTTTGCGCTGCTCAACGGGCGCGTCGCAGGCATCAGCGGTGTGTTGGGCGGCCTGTTCAAGCCGACCCGCGGCGACATTGGCTGGCGCGTCGCCTTCGTTGGTGGGCTGGTCAGCGCTTCGCTTGTTTACAACCTTTTTGCAGCGCTTCCAGCGATGCAGATTGATGCCGGCTATGCGGCCCTCGTCGTGGCTGGATTGCTGGTCGGCGTGGGCACCCGCTACGGCGCGGGCTGTACCAGCGGCCACGGTGTCTGCGGTCTGTCGCGGTTGTCACCGCGCTCGCTTGTCGCCACGCTGGCTTTCATGGGCGCGGGCTTCCTGACGGTGTTCGTCCTGCGTCACCTGTTCAGCATTTGAGGGGTTTCCATGTTGATCTTCACATCATTGCTCGCTGGTCTGGTTTTCGGCCTCGGCCTCATCGTTTCCGGCATGGCCAATCCGGCCAAGGTACTCGGCTTTCTGGACCTGACCGGTGCGTGGGACCCGTCACTGGCCTTCGTAATGGCGGGCGCCATCGGTGTCAGTTTTTTTGCTTTTCTGTTTGCCAAAAAACGCAGTCGTTCACTGATCGGTGCCGACATGCAATTGCCCACAGGTCGCAGCATCGACCGGCGCCTGGTGATCGGCAGCCTGCTGTTTGGCATTGGCTGGGGCGTGGCCGGGTTTTGCCCTGGTCCCGGTCTGGTGGCGCTCGGCATCGGCGAAGTCAAAGCGCTGATTTTTGTCGCCGCGATGCTGGCTGGCATGGCGCTGTTCGAGCTGCTTGAAAAACGCCGATCCACCGATCAGCGCGTCGCCGCCTGATGACCTGCCCCCCCAATGACCAACCAGAACAGTTGGTTTCCGCAGCGCGGTCAAAGCGGCAATAAGCTGTCACGGTTTAAATGGCAATTGGCAAATCGAACCTGCGATGCGCTGCAACTAACTTATCTATCAACCAGAAAGCCACCCCATGATCGATCGTCGTCAATTTGTGATCCATGTCAGCGCCACTGGTGCGGCCCTGTTGGCAGGACAAGCATTGGCCCAGGCCGCGCCCGCGCTTCTCGCCGAAACCGACCCACAGGCCGTAGCACTTGGCTACAAAGCCGACAGCACCAAAGTCGATAAAACCAAATACCCCAAACACGAGGCCGCCCAGAATTGCGCAAACTGCGCGCTGTATCAGGGCAAAGCTGGTGATGCCGCTGGTGGCTGCCCGCTATTCGCCGGCAAACAGGTTGCTGCCAAGGGCTGGTGTAGCGCGTACGCTAAAAAGGCCTGATAAAAACTGTTCGGTTTAACGGTCGCCTGCATCTGGCGACCGCTACCGGTTGCCCAAGCATTGCGCCCCTGACAAGGGGCGTAGTCGTTTTTGCTCGGACTTTATTCAGGCTTTCGGCAGCGTCACGCCGACCTGCCCCTGGTATTTGCCGCCCCGGTCCTTGTAGCTGGTCTCGCAGACATCGTCCTTGTCGCTCTCAAAGAACAGTACTTGCGCGCAGCCCTCGCCGGCATAAATCTTCGCCGGCAGCGGCGTGGTGTTTGAAAATTCCAGCGTCACAAAACCCTCCCATTCCGGCTCAAACGGCGTCACGTTGACGATGATGCCGCAGCGCGCGTAGGTGCTTTTTCCCAGACAAATCGTCAATACATTGCGCGGGATGCGAAAGTACTCCATCGTGCGGGCCAGCGCAAAGCTGTTGGGTGGAATGATGCAGTAGTCGCCGTGCATATCGACAAAACTTTTCTCGTCAAAGTTCTTTGGGTCCACCACCGTACTGTGGATGTTCGTGAACACCTTGAACTCGGGCGCGCAGCGAATGTCATAGCCGTAGCTGCTGGTGCCGTAGCTGATGATTTTCTTGCCGTCGGCCTCACGAATCTGGCCCGGCTCGAAGGGCTCGATCATGCCGGTGGTTTCGGCCATGCGGCGTATCCATTTGTCGCTCTTGATGCTCATGGTGAATGCTTTCTGTGGGGTTCTGCAACAATTGTAGGCAGATGCGGAGCAAGGTTGGACCTGTTCCAGTCATTACTGGTCACTATCAAATTAATAGCTGCTTACGCATGTTTTACCTGGGCTATAGGCCGATTTGATTAGTAAAGTCTTTCACAGAGACTCAAGTCGTGCCGAGCGCCTGCGGAATCACCGTCTTCTCGATTACCCGGTCATCGCCCAGCACGATCAGCGCAAACAGCAGCTCATCAAGATTGCCAGCCTGCGATGTCTTGCGCGCCAGCAGCGGTGTGGCCTGCAGATTCAGCACGACAAAATCAGCCTCGCAACCCGGCAGCAGATTGCCCACCACGCCGGCCAAGCCCAGCGCCCGGGCCGCGCCTGCGGTGTGCTGCCACCACAGCTGCTGCGGCTTGAGCGACACGCCGGTTTTGGTCTGCCCTTCGCGGCCGACGTAGTACGCGGCAAGCATGGTGTGGAAGGGGCTGAACGACGTGCCGCCGCCGACATCACTGGCCAGGCCGTACAGAAACCCGGCGCGGTCGGCGCTCGCGTAGTCGAA
This sequence comes from Polaromonas sp., assembly GCA_031365885.1. Taxonomy (GTDB): domain Bacteria; phylum Pseudomonadota; class Gammaproteobacteria; order Burkholderiales; family Burkholderiaceae_C; genus Polaromonas. Next base: position 20,679 of record JANLYY010000140.1, read on the forward strand.
AAACCCGCTGCCCAGAAACAGGGTGCTGGTGGGGCTGACGGCCGCCGCCGCGCCGGTGCTGCGCATCAGCGCGCGGTCAACGCCATCGATGTGAATGCAGTGCGCGTACACCGCGCGCGGCCTCAAGAGACCGAACTGTTCATACACGCTCAGGTAGCTGCGCGCCTCGGGATACAGCTGGCGCACCCACGCGATTTCGTCCTTGTTTTCGGCGACATGCGACTGAATCCACACGTCGGGGTACCTGGCTGCCAGTTCGCCGGCGCCGCTCAGCTGCGCTTGGCTGCAGCTGGGCACAAAACGCGGCGTGATCGCATAGCCGAGCCGGTCCACGCCGTGCCATTTATTGATCAGCATCTCCGTGTCGATCAGACTTTGTTCAGTGTCATCGCGCACGCCATCGGGCGAGTTCTGGTCCATCAGCACCTTGCCGGCCATCAGGCGCAGGCTGTGCTTTTGCGCTTCGCCCAGCAGCGCATCGACCGAGCCGGCATGCGAAGTGGCAAACGCCAGCGCCGTCGTCACGCCATTGCGCAGCAGCTCCGCTATGAAAAACGTAGCTGCTTGCGCACGATATTCGGGGGCTGCAAAGCGTTTTTCATGCGGAAAGGTGTAATTTTCGAGCCATGGCAGCAAGCCATCGGCGGGCGAGCCAATCACATCGAGCTGCGGGTAATGCAGATGCATGTCGACAAAGCCTGGTGCAATCAGGCGGCCGGGAAAATGTTCGACCGGAATGTCTGGGTAGTTGTGATGCAGGCTCTGGTAACTGCCAATCGCCTGCACTACCTGCGTGCCCTGCGCGTCGGGGCCGACGACGAGCAGGCCGTCCTGCTCGAAGCGTGCCTGCGCGGGAGCCGCATCGGCACCGCCGAAATAGAGCAGCGACGCGCGATAGGCTTTCATAGTCGCAGCGTGCAGCTGTCGCCCATGCCGTCGCGCCACACCCGCACGACCGCCAACGCCGGCAGGGCAGGCAGCAGTTCACGCCAGATCAAGGCGCAAAGATTCTCCAGCGTGGCCGGGCCCAGACCGGTAATGTCGTCCAGCATGTGGTGGTCCAGCCGGGGCCGCAACTGATCGATAGCGCGCCGTACCCGTCCCAGGTCAACGACCATGCCGGTCGCGACATCAGGCTGGCCGGCGACCGTGACCTCGGCGTTGTAGGTGTGGCCGTGTACGCGCCGGCTGCTGTCGGCCTCGATCTCGCGCCGCAGCGTGTGGGCAGCATCGAAGAAAAATTTCTGGCTGATTTCGTAGTTCATCGGATGCCTGTGATTTTGTGCGTCTGCAAACTGAGTCGCCATTTGGGGCTTTGCAGGCACATCGCGATGCATTTTTCAGTGTTGTCTGCGCGCAAGACGTTGTCCATCGGCTGCAGATAGCGGTTTTCAAAGTCAGCCGTCTCCAGTTCTTCCAGCGCAAAACCAGCCTGAGGCCACACCACTTTCAATTCCTGCCCTCTGCGCTGAACCCACGGCGCACCGGCTTTCGGGCTGACACAAATCCAGTCGATGCCAGCGGGCGCGGCGATGGTGCCATTGGTCTCGACGGCGATCTGAAAGCCATGGTCGTGTAGCGCGTCAATCAGTGCAACATCAACCTGCAGCAGCGGCTCGCCGCCGGTCATAACGACAAAGCGGTGGGCCCGATCAGGCGTCGGCCACTGCGCGGCGATCTGGTCGGCCAGTATGTCGGCGCCGGCAAACTTGCCGCCGAGCGTGCCATCGGTGCCGACAAAATCGGTGTCGCAAAACTTGCAGACCGCCGTGGCCCGGTCTTGTTCGCGGCCCGACCACAGGTTGCAGCCGGCAAAGCGGCAGAACACCGCCGGGCGCCCGGCATTCGCACCTTCGCCTTGCAAGGTATAGAAAATTTCCTTGACCTGGTAGCTCACGCGGGACTCCCGGTGAGGAAAAGCAAAGGCGAGGCGAAAGAAATAAAACTGGCAGCCAGGCGCGTCTGAATGACGGTGGTCACGAGGTTTTTATACATGGTAGTCCTCTACATGGCCCCGTGAAAAAAAGTATGCATTGCGCCAGGGCAGCGCCTGCATGCGGTTCAATTTTACTGGTTACCGGCGCAGAGGCCTCCAAGGCCCGGTTCAGGCCTTTTTCCGCCGTGTTACAGGCGGTGGGGCCGTAGTTGCGGCCGCCGCCGCAAACGCCGACATCGAGGAATGGGCCGGATAGGCCCGCGCCATCCATGCGTAAAGCGCCGCGCCCACCAGCAGCGCGCCAGCGGCAATCGCCAATGACAGCGTGAAGCCCTCACCCGTACTGCGGCTGTGCTTTAAGGTCAGCGCGACCAGCGGTGGGCCGATGATTTGTCCCAGGCCATAGGTCGCGGTCAGCAGACCGATGAAACTGGCGGCAGCGCCTGGGCGCAGACGGCGTACTTCCTGCATCGCAAAAAAAGTAATCGCCGTGAACGGCAAACCGAGCAGCAGACTGCCCAACGCGAACCCGGCGAGGCTGGAATTGGCAAGCGGGATAGCAATGCCAAGGGCCTGCAAAAAATAGCATGCCGCCAGCAAGCGACGCCGATCAAAAGTTGCCGGAATCTTCGTCGCCACCAGCGCGCCTACCATGATGCCGAGTCCGAAGAGCGGCCAGAACAAGTCAAGCCAGCCTGAGCCCGGCAGCGCGGCGCGCGCAATCACCGGCAAAAAAGTGGCCGTGATGATGTGGCCGAAACCAGCCAGCCCGTAGGCGACCGTCAGCAGACTGATCTCGGAACGACTTGCCAATAAGCAGCCCTGTCGGGATCGCGCAGTAGCCGCACCACGCGCAACCAGTCGCTCCTCGCCGCCGCGAAAAATCTTCCAGCTGGACGCCGTCAGCACAAAAGCCAGCACGCCAAAAATCAGCCAGCCACTGGCCGCTGTCCAGTGCCAGGCTACCATGCCGCTGGCAAACAGGCCACTGACCAGAATGCCGGCGCCCGGCCCGATGTAAATCACGCCGCCCATTTCGGGCACACCCCGCTTCGCCAGCTGGCTCAGGCACCAGCCCGACGTGAACACAAACACCACCGCGCTGGTGATGCCGGCAGCAAAGCGCAGCAGCGGCCACGCAGCTTGCACCTGCCAGGCCATCGCCAGCGTCAGCACGCCCGTCGCAAGCAGGCCGGCGCGTACCAGCGATGAAAACGCCAGCAGCGGCAAAAACGGCAAGCGCGCCCATATCCACGGCTGAAAGGTACACAGCAACGCGCCGATAAAGTAGCCCAGATAGTTTGCGCTGGCCAGCCAGCTGGCGTGCGGCAAGTCGATCACACCATCGGTCAGCATCATCGGCAGCAGCGGCGTGAAGGCAAAGCGGCCGATGCCCATCGCCACGGCAAGGGCCACCATGCCGGCCAGCGCGATGGCCCAGGGGCCAAATGGTTTTAATGCCTCCGCTTTTGGACTGGCGTTACTCACCGAAACCCTTCGAACACCGCGTCCAGCTGGTCAACATAGAGCCGCTTCGTTGAATCATCGATGAAACTCGCCTCGAAACTGTTGCGCGCGAGCGCATAGGCATGCTGCGCATCCAGCGCGCCGGATGATGCAGCAAACGTCTGCGTGAAGTTGTCATTCATGTAGCCGCCAAAGTAGGCCGGGTCGTCAGAATTGACAGTCGCTGCCAGGCCTGCATCCAGCAGTTCGCGCAGGTTGTGACTGGCCAGATCGGGGAACACGCAGAGCTTTAAATTTGACAGCGGGCACACCGTCAGCGCAATGCGGTCTTTGGCCAGGCGTTGCATCAGCAAGGCGTCCTTGCTTGACTGCACGCCGTGGTCGATGCGCTCGACTTTTAGCACGTCAAGCGCCGTCCACACATAAGTGGGCGGGCCTTCTTCGCCTGCGTGCGCGACAAGGTGGAGGCCGAGTTCGCGGCAGCGCGAAAACACCCGCGCAAACTTTTCCGGCGGGTTGCCGACTTCGCCAGAATCAAGGCCGATGCCGATGATTTTGTCGCGATGCGGCATGACTTGTTCCAGCGTTTCGAAAGCTTCTTCTTCACTTAGATGGCGCAAAAAGCACATGATCAACGCCGCGCTGATACCGAGTTTTTCCTGCGCATCGACGCAGGCGCGATGCAGGCCATCGATGATGATCGCCATGCCGACGCCGCGTGCGGTGTGCGTCTGCGGATCGAAGAAAATTTCAGTGTGCAGCACCTGGTCATTTGCAGCCTTGACCAGGTAGGCCCAGGTCATGTCGTAGAAGTCCTGGCTCGTGATGAGCACGCTCGCGCCCGCGTAATAAATGTCGAGAAAGCTCTGCAGGTTGGTGAAGGCATAGGCCTTGCGCAGTGCGTCCACATCGGCATATGGCAGGGCAATTTTGTTGCGCGCTGCCAGCGCAAAAATCAGTTCGGGCTCGAGCGAGCCTTCGATGTGAATGTGCAGCTCGGCCTTGGGCATGCGCCGCAGCAAATCGGGCAGGCGGTCTGGGGCAACGGGTTTTACCAGAGTCATTCCAGCTCCAAAGTAAAAAAGGCTGCGCGGGGCTGCCTTTCAATAATATTGACTTCCCCGCTCTGGAAAAGGTTTGCGAAGGCTTGGCCCAATCAGTTGCCGCCCGGCACTTTGCCTTCGACGCCCTTCACATAGGTCTTCAAACCACCCAAAAACTTGTCATCAGCCGTCGTGCCCGCCGCCAGCAGTTCCTTGCCGGTGTTGTCCATGATCGGGCCTTTCCAGATCGCAAAGCTGCCGTCTTTCAAACCGGCTTTCACTTCATCGATTCGCTTTTTGGTCTCGTCCGGCACGTCGGCCGCAATCGACACCATGTCGATGGCGCCTTCTTTCACGCCCCACCAGGCCTGGCCCGTGGTCCACTTGCCGGCCAGCGCTTCACCGACGGCTTTGACGTAGTACGGCCCCCAGTTGATGATGGCCGAGCCGAGGTGGGCTTTCGGGCCGTAGGCGGTCATGTCACTGTCCCAGCCGAAGGCGCGTTTGCCCATTTTTTCGGCAGTCTGCAGCACAGCCGACGAGTCGGTGTTTTGCATCAGCACATCGGCGCCGCCGTTGATCAACGCGGTGGCGGCTTCGGTTTCTTTAGGCGGGTTGAACCACTCATTGACCCACACGACCTTGGTGGTGATTTTCGGGTTTACCGATTGGGCCCCCATCGTGAAGCTGTTGATGTTGCGGATCACCTCCGGAATCGGGATCGAGCCAACCACACCTAGCGTATTGCTTTTGGTCATCTTGCCGGCGATGACACCCGCCATGTACGCACCTTCGTAGGTGCGGCTGTCATAGGTGCGCATGTTCTCGCCGGTCTTGTAGCCGGTGGCGTGCTCGAACTTCACGTCCTTGATGTCGGCGGCGACTTTCAGCATCGGCTCCATGTAGCCGAAAGTGGTGCCGAAAATCAGTTTGTTGCCCTGCGAAGCCATGTCGCGGATGACGCGTTCTGCGTCGGCCGACTCGGGCACTTTTTCGACAAAGCTGGTGACCACCTTGTCGCCAAATTCCTTTTCGACCGCCTTGCGGCCGTTGTCATGCGCGAATGTCCAGCCGCCGTCGCCGACCGGGCCGACGTAGGCAAAAGCAATTTTCAGTGGCTCGGCCTTGGCTGGAGCCGCTGCAGCTGCTGGCGCAGCCGGTACGGGCGCGGCTTCTTTTTTGCCGCAACCGGCCAGGGCAGCCGCAGCCACCGCCGACAAGGCGGCCAGCTTGAGCAGGGAACGTTTTTGCAGGTCTGTCATGGCGTTTTGCTTTCTAAAGAATGAAAAAAGTCGGCGTGAAAAAACCAAGAGCAATTATGCGGGCAACTTTCGAGTGCCAGACATCAGGCGCCCGGATAAAACGGCTTGCCAATCGACGTCGGCATGTTGACGCGAATCCACAGCGGATTGCGCGAAATCAACACTAACACCACGATCGTGGCCAGATACGGCAGCATCGTCAGAAACTGCGTAGGCATGCTGACGCCCACACTTTGAAGATGAAACTGCAGCATGGTCACACCACCAAACAGATAAGCACCCAGCAAGACGCGTGCCGGGCGCCAGGTGGCAAAGGTGGTGAGCGCCAGTGCGATCCAGCCCTTGCCGGCGATCATGCCTTCGACCCACAGCGGCGTGTAGACCACCGACACATAGGCGCCCGCCAGGCCGCACAGCGCACCGCCCGTCACTACAGCCGCCAGCCGGATGCGCCGAACCGGGTAGCCGAGCGCATGCGCCGATTCGGGGCTTTCGCCGACAGAGCGCAGCACCAGACCGGCGCGTGTGCGGTACAAAAACCAGATCAGCCCGGCCGTCAGCGCCATCGCCAGATAGACCATAGGATGCTGGCGAAACAGCGCCGGGCCGATGAAAGGAATGTCCGCCAGAAAAGGAATCGGGAACTGCGCCTGCTCGGGCAGTTTTTCCTGCACGTATTTGATGCCCGCAAAAGCGGAGAAGCCAGCGCCGAACAGACTCAGCGCCAGCCCAGTAGCGTATTGGTTGGTGTTGAGCCAGATCACCAGCACACCAAAAATGGCGGCCAAAACCGCGCCGGCGGCCATGCCCGCCGCAAAGCCGAGCCAGATATTGCCGCTGTGAACCACGGTGGCAAAACCGGCGATGGCGGCGCACAGCATCATGCCCTCGGCGCCCAGGTTGACGATGCCGGCTTTCTCGTTGATGAGCAGGCCGAGCGCTGCGAAGGCGAGCACGGTTCCGGCACTGAGGGTCGCGGCGATCAGCAGTGCAGCAGAATCCATCAGCGCGCTCCTTTCGTGGCCAGTGCCGGTGCCTTGGTAAATTTGAGCCGGTAGGCCATCAGCGTGTCGCAGGCCAGCAGATTGAACAGCAGCAGGCCCTGAAACACACCCGTGAGTGATTTCGGCAAGCCCAGCCGTGATTGCGCCAGCTCGCCGCCGATGTAGAACATGCTCATCAAAACGGCCGAGAACACCACCCCAACCGGATGCAGGCGGCCGACAAACGCGACGATGATGGCGGCAAAACCGTAACCCGCCGGCACGTAGCTCG